>CAITDR010000230.1 GCA_903891165.1 uncultured Pseudomonadota bacterium | reverse complement strand
CCGTGCTCGCCGCCCTCACGCGGAACGACGGGTTTTTGTTGGGAGTCGCCTTCTCGGTGGGGCTTCTCTTCCGGGAGGAGGGTGATACATCTCTGAATGTATCAGAAAAATCATTGTATCATAAATTTTTTGATGAACCATGGGCACGTGTATCACTGCTCCAGGTCGCGGCTCCGGGCCTTGCTGGTGGGTTATCCTATTATGTGTGGCAGCTTCGGAACGCCAGCCTTGTGCCCGGATGGTGGGAGCAGCGCCTCGCCCTCTCCCGGGTTCTCCACCTCTCCCAGTTGATACGCGGCGACTTGAGCCCGGTGGGGTTGGTCGAGCGCCTCGGCTACCTCGCTCAGAGTCTACCCCCCATCACCGCCATGGTCTGGTGTCTGGTCCTGCCCTTTCCGGCCATTTTTCGGCTGGGACGGCTGACAAAAGGAGCATGGCGCGGCATCCTCTTCTACTGGCTGGCCCTGCCGCTGGCGGGGTGGATCCTTGCGCCTGCCATCTTCGCCGAGGGCTCCTTCTTCCGCTCCTCCTCCGCCCTTTTTCCCATCGCCTGTGTCCTGGCCGTGGAGGGACTTTTCAATGTCTCCGAGCGTTTTCCGCGCTATCATCCCGTCTTTTTACCTCTGATCGCCGGGACGGCAATCCTGGGCTTACAGCTTGGTGTCGGACCGCTGGGGAGGATGGGAAAAGAGCCCTTTCTCCCCTCTGACTGTGCGCCCTTGGCCGCACTGCCCCCGGAGGACGTGATCTTCAGCAACCACCCTCCCTTTGTCGAGACCCTCTGCGGAAGATCGGCGGTGATCCTGCCTGCTGGGCTGGATGCAGCGGCGGTTCGGGCTATCGCCGAGCGCTACGGCATCCGTACGGCGCTGATCCGGGGTCAACAGGGCCCGGGAGGTGCGCCCAAGCCGATAGAGCAACTGCCCGGATGGATCGAGGAGAAACCGGGCTTCTGGCGTGCCCCTTAGCCGCCTACACCCCAGGCGCCGACCGCAGGGAGGGTGCCCAGGGAGAAGCTGCCACTTCCGCTCAAAAGCCAGGCCGAGCCGGTGTGGGAGGCGAGGATCAGCTCCGGCTGACCATCCAGGTCCAGGTCCTTGGCGATTCCCTGCGCCGCTCCTGCTGTTTCCAGGAGCGTGTTGCCCCCCCGTCCCCAATACAGGCTGCTCTGGTTGCCGACCAGCAACAGGTCGGCCTGGCTGTCGCCATCCAGCTCGGCGCTCAGGCAGCTATGTGCACCATTTTGTGATTTAGAACCTACTTTTCTCGCCTGCCTTCCCGTCAGATCGTAGCTCAACACCGGATCGCCCACCAGCACCACGGCCCCGTCGTGGGTGCAGAGCCCTTCTGCGGGGTCCAGCTCCAGGCGCTCGGTGTAGTCGGGCCCCCAGACCACCACCGATCCAGAGGGAGAGCTGAAGGCCAGATCCACCTGCCCGTCTCCATCCAGATCCTCGGCGAGCGCAGCCGACATTCCGTAGGCCGGTAGCTCCTGCGTCTCCCCCAGCACACCCTGGCGGTTCCACCAGAGGATCGCAGGGAGCGCGCGCCCATCGTCAGATTGATCTTGGACAAAGACAAAGTCGAGCCAACCGTCCCCGTCGGCATCGAAGATCTCGACGTCTACCGCCGCTTCCGTCTGGAGCGGAAGGCTGTCGGCCCCCGGGCCGGTCGGCCCGCCGTAGAGCAGTTTGGAGTACACCCATGCCGTGGTGCCATTGGTTGCGGCGGCGTAGATCAGGTCCAGAAAGCCGTCCTGGTCGATGTCGCCCGTCGCCACTGCACGGGCGCCGGAAAGGGCCACCGTGCCGCCCAGAACAAAATGATCTCCAAAGCCCTTCAGCCAAGGGGAGTCATCCTCCGGCGGGTCACCGGGACAGGCAAAGGCCAGATCCGGCCAGCCATCACAGGTCAGGTCGGTGCATAGATCCAGGCCGTCGCAGTCGGGATCGATGCCATCGCCAGGATGTTCTGTATCATGAGAGCCAGGGAAGATTGAGGCATTGCTGTCGTCGCAGTCGCTCTGGTCGCTGACTGCGTCGGCAGGGGCGGTGCAGGCGTAGACGGTGCTGCCGCCGTAGCCATCGCCATCCTGGTCCAGGGTAAAGGCGAGGGCGTCGGCGGCCTCTTCGTCGATCTCGCCGTCGCAGTCCTGATCTACCTCATCGCAACGCTCGGTCGCACCGGGGTGGATATCCGCGAGAAGATCATCACAGTCGGAGCCGTCTTCTACATAGCCATCTGGGGCCACACAGGCGGAGAGGCTGAGTGCCAGGGCGCCGTAGCCGTCGGCATCGCCGTCGCGGTACCAGGTGGGGGCATCGGTTGCTCCCTCTTCGTCGCTGCGGCCGTCGCAGTCGTCGTCCTCGCCGTTGCAGCGCTCGGGCAGGCCCGGTGCGATCTGGGCGTCGTGATCGTTGCAATCCTCGGATGCCGACACACCATCGCCATCCGCATCGCGAAGAGAGGCGTCTTCGGACTCTTTTCCGGCGTTTGTGCAGGCCAGAATCAGCCAGAACATGCCCACTTCAGAAAGTACCCCCGACGGTCACGCTGGAGGGACTCACCGCCATCCACACCCCGCTGGCGCCCAGACCCACCGCGCCCACCACGGTCAGGATGCGGCCCACGCCGATACGGACGCGGGGCCCTTCGTTGCAATAAGGTCCGTTGAAGGTGGAGCTTGTCTCGTCGCACAGCTCGGAGCCGTAGTCCTGCTGGCCGGTGATCCACAGGCTCAGACCGGCTGCCAACAGCCCGCTGGAAACGATGCCGGTGGCCACAGGGAGTGGAGAAAGTCCGCCGCCCCGGCTGGCTTCCCGCTGTTCCTTCTTGGTGGAGACGGCATAGGAGGGGGCCGGATCCTCTGGCCAGAGGTAGGCGGTCTGTACCACTTTGCCGGTGGGGTCCAGCTGCTGGAAGAGGGTGGGCCAGGCGGTTGGACGGTTCAGGTTGATCTCGCCATCCAGGCGGATGCCGCCATCTTTGGGAGCGGGAAGGGGAGCCGTTGCGGTGCTTTCCGTGGAGAGGGCGTCGTAGGCAACACGCGCGGGGTGCTCCGGAGGGATGAAGTCTTCCGGGAAGACGTAGTAGGTCTGAATGGTCCGGGAGGCGGCAAAAGCCTGCTGCGCCCGGTCCTTATGCTGGGCGAACAGCTCCTGGAGGCCCAGCTCCCGATGGATACGCGCCGCGGTATCGGTGGGGATGATGTCCTCCATGCAGGGAAGGGCCTCGACCACCTTCTGGCTCATCTGCGGGTAGGCGTCATCCATCCGCTTGTAAGCCTCTTCCGCGTCCGTCAGGAGCTGCCCCAGACCCTCAATAGACACCGGCGCCGGGCAGTTGGCAGCAAAGGCGGAGGAGGACCAGAAAAGCAGCAGCAATGACATCTTGTTCCCCGAAGCGGGGAGCCTACCACGATCCGCCCTTCCTGTCCGCACCCGTGCGGGGTCACGGGCGGGGCCCCACAAGAAAGGGAGGTAGAAATAAAGGCTTGACCTGTCAATAGAAAAAAGATTGACTCGTCAATAGATAGACTGGAAAAGAAAGGATGGTTGTGATAGAACGGCGGTACAGGTGCAACCATGGCGCGTCAGACCCCCATTGTGATCGATCCCCAGGACAACCCCGAGCGTAGCCCCATCCTCCACGCGCTTCCCGAAGAAGAGGTGGTGGCGCACGAAGGCCCCGCATTGGGAATGGGCGGTCTTCCTGTGAGCACCGGCCCGCTGGTGGTGGGTCCGCAGGTAGAGGCCGCCGAGCCTGCTTTTTTTGAGGAAATGGAGGATGCTCCGGCGGTGGAAACTCCGGCAACGGCCGTGCCGGTGGCGGAGACTCCCGTTCCGGTAATGGTAGCAGTGGATGAGGAAGATCCATGGGAAGATCCTCCTCTACGCCGGAGCAGTGGTGTCCCGGACTGGGCACCCCTCTCGGCGATGGCACTTTGTGTGTTGGTGAGTGTTGTGGCCCTGGCGGATCGACTGCTGTGAGTGTGCAGGTGCTGGCGCTGCGGACGCCCACGCTGCTCCCCGCCACGCACACCAACTGCTACCGGGTGGGAGATGTGGTCGTTGATCCAGCCTCTCCCTACGAGGAGGAGCAGGAGCGGCTGTGGAGCTGGCTGGAGAAAAATCCCCCGCGGCGTATCCTCCTCACCCACCACCATGGCGACCATATCGGGGGCGTCGAGGATCTGCGGCGTCGCTGCGGGGCGCGGGTGGCGGCTCATCGAGATGCGCGGCTGCCTTTTGTGGTGGACGATTTTTTGGAGGATGGCGATCGGGTGGAGACAGGGGCGGGGGTGCTGATCTGCCACCATACACCTGGCCATGCCGACGGTCACTTCGTTTTTGAGCTGGAGGGCAGCGGGGATTGGATCGTGGGTGATCTGGTGGCCAGCGTGGGCACCATCGTGCTGGTGCCACCGGAGGGCAAGCTGGGCCTGTATCTGGAAAGTCTGGAGCGCGTGGCCCAGCAGGGAGAGAGCCGGGGCGGCCGATTTTTTCCAGCCCATGGAGATCCCATTGCCGATGGCCCTGCCCTGGCGCGGATGTACATCCAGCACCGGCACATGCGGACCGGGCAAGTGCGGGCCGCCCTGGCCGAGGGTATCGAGGATGCCTGGGGTATTGCTGAGCGGATCTACGCAGGGATCCCAGGGGTCAACCTTCACTATGCCTCCGCCCAGGTGGAGACACATCTGAGCTGGCTTCGGGATCAGGGTGGATGATACATTGTAGTTGAAACTACAATGTATCAGTCGGATCCGCGAGCAAGGCGTCTAATTCGCGATGGAGATGGGCTACACCCTGCTCCCAGCGTGGGGACAGAAGTCCGCCCCGATACAGGCGGCTGCGGAGCCCCCGCTGCACCTCCTCCACGATGGCATCGTCCTCTAACTCTACCTGATCCAGAGCCCCGCCCGCCCCTTTTCCGCGAAGTTCCTCCTTCCAGACGTAGCTGTGGTAGCGAATGCGGGTGCGCTCGGGGCCCTCGGGCAAGAGCCGGTTGACGGAGAGGCCCCAGGGATAGAAATTCAGGAGGGTGCAGGGGTGGAGCGCGTACCAGTAGGCGGCAATTCGCTGGCCGTGGTCAGGGTGGCCCGGAGGGAGTTCGAAGGCGGGGCCATCCGCATTAGCGAGGCCGATTTGCAGCGATCCTCCCGGAAAAAGCTCCATCCGGTAGCTCTTCCAGTCCAGAGCCTGGTTCAGGGCCGGGTGGACAAAGGGGATGTGCAGACCCTCCAGGTAATTTTCGAGATACAACAGAAAATGGGCATTCACCGTGTAGTCGCGGGTTGCGGCGGGATCCAGGTGAAAGTTCTCCAGCGGCAGAAAGGAGAGGCGCTCTTGGAGCTGGGAGGGGAAGGGAAGAGCAGGCTGGATCGCCGTAAATTGGAGGGGTCCAAAGGAGTGAAGGGGGAGGGAGGGGAGATCCTCCGCGGAGGGGGGGGCATCCTCAAAACCCGGCCGCCCCAGTAGCTTTCCTTCGGGAGAGAAGCTCCGGCCGTGGTAGGCACAGCGCAGGTTTTTCCGGGCACAGGGCTCGCGGAGGAGGCGTGCGCCCCGGTGGGTGCAGACATTGGAGAGTACCCGGCCGCCCCCCTGGATAATCGGCTCGTTCAAAGAGCCGGGGAGGAGGAGGTCGGGCTGCAACTCCGCCTCGGTTGGCTCCAGCAACTGCCAGCTCCGCGCCAGAATTCTGTCGAAGAGGGGCTGGCCCCAGAGGTAGAAGGAGGCGGGGCGGGCGTGAGGCATCATTTTTGTCAGGGGCAGGGCAGGTTGCCGGAGTAGCGACCGAGAAGGATGGAGCCATCGCCGGTCAGCTCCTGCACCACCACCTGGCCCTGGAGGCGGGCATCGGCAAGCCCCAGGCTGGCATCGGGAGCCAGGAGTGTGCCGTAGAAGGCGAAACGCTCGACAGTGATAGAGGTGGCATCGGGAAAATTCATAAAGAAGTGCGCGGTATCGGCGTTGCCCATGGTGATGGCAAAATCGGCCAGACGTACCGGATCTCCCTCCACATTCACCACCACCGATGATCCCACCGGCACATCCAGCACCATCTTCACCGCCACCGACAGGTCCGCGGCCTGGACAGTGAAGACATTTTCACTGGATGTACCGGTCAGATCGATCTCCAGCCAGCTCTGCACCTGCACCACCCCGTTGTCGGTCAGGCTCGCAAGCTGGGCGGAGAGGGCGCGGACATCCGCCTCCATCGCCACCATATCCACCGGGCTGCCCTGGCTCACCGTACCCTGGACGCCCACTTCCGTGTCGGCGGCGTAGCTGCTGCCATAGACCACATCCCCCCAGACCAGACCCCCGGCCAGATCCAGGCGGTCACCCACGAGGCTCTGGGTACCCGGATCGTCGGCACCGAGATCAAAATCCTGGATGGTGCCACTGCCCCCAATCAGAACACGCCCGCCGATCTTTCCGGAGAGCTGGGCATCCTGCAGCGCGACCACCCCCCAGTCAAAAAAGGGCGGCTGGTTCTGGCAGTCGGTGCCGCTGTCCCCCGAGTCGGGCGGGCTGTCCGGGGGGCTGTCGGTGTCGGTATCGTCGGGAGGGCGACTGTCATCGGTGGGGCGAGAGTCATCCGTAGAGGAGGAATCATCTACCTTTCCGCTGTCATCGCTCACATCGACCACGCTATCGTCGGTCTTTTCACCTTCGTTTTTCCAGGCTTCCTCACGGCAGGCCACCAGTCCCAAGAGCAGGGTGTACTTCAGCATAGCCGCTTCCTCCCCCTCTCCCTAATCGCGTGGAGGAGGCGGGCAACTGCGATCCGGATGTCCCTTGCATCTGTGGCGGAAGCCGGTATGAAACCCGGCGGAGGTGGGATGCGCGATCAGGTAGTGGTGGTGACCGGGGCCAGCTCGGGTATCGGCGCGGCGACGGCCCTGGCTTTTGCGCAAGCGGGTGCAAAAGTGGTGGGGCTGGGAAGGGATCAGGCTCGGCTCCAGAAAATGGCGGAGAAGCTGGATCTGGTGCTGACGATGGATGTGACCCGGCCGGAAAGTATAGAGATCGCCGCCGCCGCCGTGCTGGATCGTTATGGCCACATCGACGTGCTGGTCAACAACGCCGGGGTCGGACTTTTTGTAGAGGAGGCGGAGACGGAGGAGGAGGCGCTCCGAGACCTGATGGAGGTGAACTTTTTTGGGATGCGACGGGTGACCCGCGCCTTTTCGGCCTCCCTCTTGGAAAATAAGGGAGTGCTGGTGCAGGTGGCCAGCGTGGCCGGACTGCGGGGTTATGCCCGTCATACCGCCTATTGTGCCTCCAAACATGCACTGATCGGCTGGTCGGAGGCGCTGCGTGCGGAGTGGGGGCCCAAAGGGGCCTCGGTGGTGATCGTCTGCCCCCCGGCCATCGACACTCCCTTCTTCGACCACGCGGGCTATACCGACTTCCGAAAGGACCATCCACGCCTTCACCTTCTCTCCCCCGAAAGAGTCGCCGCTGAAATCCTGGATGGCGTACGACATCGTCGTCACCGCGTGATCATCGGACTCCGTGCAAAAGTCCTCTACACGCTGTTCTGCGTGGCGCCGGGAATGCTTGAGCGGGTGCGGGGCTGATACATTTCGAAATGTATCATGTATCATTTGTGGATGTATCACCCAACAACCCATGTATCACCCTTCCCTGCCTCCCTCCTCCAACAAACGCTGAACAGCCGCTATCGCAAGCATACGTATCCAGGCGGGGGCGCGGGGCTGGGAGCGATTCAGGGCGATGTCTCGCAGCGGCTCACCGGGGCTTTTCAGGGTCTGGAGCAACAGCGCGAGGCCCTCGATCCCGGGGAAGTCGGGACCGGTCAGTGCATCTTCCAGGGCCTGCCGGAGGGGGAGCTGTTCGGCGCTGCCCAGCTCCATGGCCAACAAGAGCTTCCGCCCCAGCAGCATCATCCGCTGGTGCCCGTGCAACTCCGAAAGTTCAATCTGCGCATATTCTGCTTCTGCCTCCGCAAGACGTCCCAGTTGCTGGAGCGCCAGCCCCGCTTGCATCCGCAGATCCGCGAGCATGATGTGGTCGTCGCGGACATGCTCCGAGTGCAGCCCGGTCTGCGCATGGGCCAGGGCCTCCTTCGGCCTCCCCCGCAGCAGCATCACCACCGCGAGGCCCTCGTAGGCGTGGGTCAGATCGTGCGGCTGCGCGTTCCCCAGCGCCCAGAGGCGGCTTTCTTCAAACAGATTCTCCGCCTCCTCCATCCGATTTGCATCACAAAGCAACATCGCATGGTACTGCATCATCCAGCGCCAGCCGCGCTCCGTACTTGAACAGGCCACCAGCTCCATCCCCGCGTTGCTCATCTGGATGGCCTCTTCAAACTCGCCATCGTGAGACATGCTCATCGCCATCGAGTGCATGGCCAGCCCCTGCATCCGCGTATCCGGCACCTGCCGCGACAATTGAAGGGTCTTTTCCCGCGCCTTCCGGCTCCGTCGCCGGTCTCCGATATTGTGAAGGATGGTGGCAAGTCGGAGCATACAGGTGGTCGCATCCCGCACCCGCCCCAACTGGGTCACCGTCGCAACCGCCTGCTCACAATCCCGTACCCGATCGACATCACTCTTTTCTGGATCCCCCAATAAGTGGCCCATCACTTCGTGCAGACAGGTGGCCTCTGAGCGGATGGCACTGCGGGGGGGGGCGAGCTTCAGCGCCTGCCCGCTCAGGTCAAAGGCGTCGCGTAGGTGCCCCCTTCGGTGGGCCCCCGAGGCAAGGCGCACCAGGCATGTCGCATGGAGGACCGGGTCTTCTTGGAGCAGCTCGGCCGCCTGGGTCAGGGCGGAGACCCCCCGATCCGGCAGAAAGAGCTGTGCAAGACCCTTCATCTGCAGGGCCCGCCCCCGCAGAAGGCGGGAAGAGTCCTTCGTCGCAACAATCAGACGCTCGGCAAGGTCCAGGCGGCGCTCCACCGCGCCATGCGCCATATACAGCTCCTGGAGGGCTTCGCCTACCTCTACCTGTCCTTCTGGGTCCAGCCCGGGCAAAGCTGCCATCAGATCCGCCTCCCGCGCGGCCAGCTCGCGGATGGCATCGTGGGCCGCCGCCGTCTCCGCCTGTGGCAAGAGCCGCTGGGCCAGCCTTCGCGCCCAGGTCGCATGGCGAGCCTCCGCCGTAGACCTTGGTTTTCCCTGGAGTTGGGCGAACTCCCGGATCGAGGAAAGCAGCCGATAGTACCCGCCAGTCCGCTGCACCAGCGACCGGTCCAAGAGTGCCTCAAAGGGTGCCACCGCCTCCTCCCCCAGCACCTCCTCCACATCAGAATAGGAAAAAGGGCTTCGGAAGAGCGCAAGATCGGTGAGGCATGCCTGCATTTCCGGGCTCAACAGCTCCCACGATGCGGCAATAGCACCGCCCAGGTCGCCGTGCCGCACCGGTCGGATGGGCCCGGTGGACAGGCGTCGCCGCTGCAGACGGCTCCGTAGATCCGCAAGGGGTAAACTACGTAATCGTCCTGCTGCCAGCTCGATAGCTAGCGGTAATCCGTCCAAAAGCTCGATCACCTCGGGCAGCAGCGCCGTGCTGGCCGGGTCCACGAAGCCGCCCGCTCGCCGCACCCGGTCCAGGAAGAGGGCCTCGGCCTCTTCGTCGGAAAGCGGAGCTACTTCCCGGATCAATTCTTCGGGAATTCCCAGGCTACGCTGCGAAGTCACCAACATCCGCAGCCGTGGTGCTGCCCGCAGCCACCCGGGCAGAAGGGTCGCAACCACCGGCTGCACTTGCTCGGCATTGTCCAGCAGCAAGAGGCCAGGCCCCAGGGAAGAAAGAGCCCGTCCCAGGCGGCTTGCCAGCTCGCGGGTGCTCGGACCGGTCACTGCGAGGTCCAGACGGATTGCGGCCCCCACCTGCAGCAGCACCTCCTCCTCGGTGCCACAGCTGGTCAGCTCGGCAACCCACACCCGGGGGTTCTGTTGGGCGTATTCAAGGGAGAGCCTGGTTTTTCCTACGCCTGGTGGCCCTACCAGGGTCACCAGGGAGCTCTGGTTCAGGAGCTCCCCTAGCTCGTGTAGCAAGGCCATACGGCCAAAAAAAGAGGGTATCACCTGTGCAATCGGTGCAGGTGCGGGAGCCTGACCGGCGGTGACCAGCCGGTAGCCGCCCCGCCGGGTCAGCAGTACCCTGGGATTCCCAGGGTCTACCTCAATTTTTTTTCGAAGGCGCGAGATCGCCATGTCCACTGAGCGGGTGGGCAGAGCACGCTTGTGGCCCCACACCTGGAGCTGGAGCTCTTCCCGGTTGACTTCCCGCTGCGACCGGGCGGCCAAAAAGGAGAGAAGATCCTGCTCTAAGGTGGAGAGTCGGGCGGTCACCGTCCCCAGAGCATCGTTGACCGTGCCGCGCATCAGGTCCACTTCGGCGTGATCCAGCAGGATTTTTCCGAGGTTCTCGCCGATCTCTTCACCGCGCGCCAGCACCGAGGCATCCAGCACCGGCACCAGGAGCAGCGGCTCCAGGAGTGCGCGTCCACCTTCCGGGGCCTCCTCAGCGCAGACCACGGCCACAAAACGGTTGCCGCCCAGTCGCCAGCCCCGGAGCCGCTCCCAGTCGGGCTGTGGGAAGATCACCAGCTTTGCATCGGCCAGCTGAGCCGGGCTGGGGTTGGGGCAGACAGGAAGGGAGAGCTGGGGGGCTGGGGCCAGCAGGATCATCTTCTGCAGCTATCCCGTCCCCAGCGGCTTTTCTACTGAATGAGCCTTCATTCAGTCTGCTTCTGGTAAGCTGAAAGGGGATTTTCGTGATACATGTATCAGATGTATCAGCTCTGGATCCTCGCTCTGGCCTGTACCCCCGCCGACCCCTGTGGTGGAGAGGCGCCAGAATTACAGGTTCCCTGCCGCATCCAGCTGGCAGCGGATGCCGCCGTTCGGGGGGAGGAGGCGGAGACCTGGGCCATCTGTACGGCGTTGGAGGGGCACTATCAACAGGAGTGCCACTTCCGCGCGGGGGAGGAGCTGGGCCGGAATCGCCATCTTAAAGCGGCACTTCTGCACTGTGCCGAGGCAGGGAAGTTTGCGCGCTACTGTGTCACCCATGTCTCCTGGCAGGCTCCGCCGGACACCCCGGGCAGCGCCGCGGACTGGGTAGCCTTGGCGGCTGGCAGCCCGGAGCTGGTGGAGGAGGCCGCAGGCTCCCTCCGCGCCCGCTGGTGGTTCAACCAGAGCTATGGCACCGGACTGGCCGATCCCCGCCCGGCCTTCGCTGCGAGTGTGGAGGACGGTCCCTCCGCGCGCGGTGCCTGGGCGCTGGAAGCCCTGCGACTTGTGGGCTTTGAGGACGCAAAAGAGGCCTGGAAGCAACAAAAAATTCTCTATGGGGAGCCGCTACCCGTAGACCGTCGGGTGGGACGTGTGGACGACGGCTTACGCCGACGTGGAGAGCGTAGCCTGCCTTCAGTGTCCACTTTTGGCGGTGGCCGCCGTTTGGTGGGCAGCAGCGTCGAGGAGGACATTCAGATTGCCCTGATTGAAGCCCTGTGGTTCCGGGAAGATGGACGCGGGGATGTGCTGCTGCCATTGCTCTCCCTTCCCAGCGGTCCCCTGCGCTATAGTGCTTTAAAAGCCTATCGTTCCATGCCAGGCACCGATCCAGAAACGACGCTGCGCACCATGCAGGAGGATCCCGATCCGATCATCCGCGACCATGTGGCCGATGCCCTGGAGCGCCACACCTGGGAGCCGCCGCCTCCCCCGGGAGTGGGGGTTTCCCGCCAACAACGTCGTGGGGGGGCCCAAAATCCCAAAGGAGCACCCCTACCGCCGCCGCCACCAAAGGAGCCCTGAAAAGCAAAAGGGCCGGTGGAGTGGATCCACCGGCCCTTTTTGTATAGAGTGCTAGTTGGCAGCCTGAAGGATCGACTGCACCGTGGTGCGCTCGCTCACCAGCTCTGCGGTGGTTGCAGCAATCTTTTCAGCAGCGAAGGAATTGTGATCCAGGCCCTTCACCACCGTCACCTGGCCGTTGGCCACGGTGACGGGGAAGGAGAAGATCAGCCCTTCGGGAATGTTGTACTCGCCCTGCGAGGCGATAGCCATCGAGGTCCAGGCGCCGTTGGTGCCCTGCCACCAGTCCTTCATGTGATCCAGCGCGGCGCCGGCAGCAGAAGCAGCGGAAGACAGGCCGCGCGCCTCAATAATTGCCTTGCCGCGGGTGGCGACGGTCTTCAGGAAGGGGCCCTTCGCCCACTCCTGATCCAACAGCGCGGTGATGGGGTTGCCCTTCACTTTTGCATGGAAGAAGTCGGGGAACATGGTATCGGAGTGGTTGCCCCAGATGCTCATGTTGCTGATGTCGCCGACGTTCACACCGAGCTTCTTGGCCAACTGGGCCTTGGCGCGGTTCTCGTCCAGGCGGGTCATGGCGTGGAAGCTGCTCTTCGGACGATCGGGGGCGCTCTCCATGGCGATGTAGGCGTTGGTGTTGCAGGGGTTACCCACCACCAGGATCTTGGTGTTGGAAGCGGCACGATCGTTGATCGCCTTGCCCTGGGTGGTGAAGATGGGGCCGTTGGCGGTCAGCAGGTCCGCACGGTTCATGTCCTTGGTGCGGGGGCGTGCGCCGACCAAAAATGCAGCATCTACGCCGTTGAAGCCCTTAAAGGGGTCGTCGGTCAGCTCCATGCCGTGTACAAGCGGGAAGGCGCAGTCTTCGAGCTCCATCGCCACCCCTTCCAGGGCCTTCATGCCGACGGGCAGGTCCAGCAATTGGAGGATAATCGGCTGGTTGGGGCCGAAACAGTCGCCCGAGGCCAGACGGAAAAGGAGGGAGTAGCCGATCTGACCGGCGGCGCCGGTGACACAAACGCGAATGGGGGTCTTCATGAGGCTCCTAGGTGCGGGGCAAGGCCCCTGCGGGGAGGCGGGGCTTAACCGGTGTACACGCAGGTAGCCAAAGAAGGCGCAGGGCCGTTATCTTCCGGCGATGATCTTGCTCATGATGGCCATGTCGCTTGCGGATGAACCCTGGCTGAATTCCTGGGGGGCCGGGGGATTGGAGTGGGGAAGTACCACGATTCCCGCCGAGGGTGTGCCGCGCCGTCGGGATTTTCTGTTACCGGATGCGGGCTACCTGGCGTCGGTGGATCCGGTGGATCTGGAGCTGCCTGCCCCTCCCGGTGAAAAACGTATCGTACGTTACGCTTTGGGGGCCCTGGTGGATGCCTGGTGGGTGACGCCCACCCCGGTCGATGCGGGGGCGCTGGTGGGCTACGTCAAGCCGGAGTGGACGGGTATCGTTTTAGGGCCGGAAGAGGCGGGTTTTGCCGCGATTGGGACGGCTTCCTCTTGGAACCTGGGAGGGCGCACCTTGTTTCATTGGCGGGATCGGCTTGGAACCAGGGATATTCTGGCATCGCGGGCAGTGCCGCCGCCGGAGTACGGCATCTCCCGGGCCGTGCCCATTGCGGTTTCGCCGGACTCGGGGTCCCGAGCGGATATCACCGGCTCGTTGCGCAAGCTGGTGATCGGTGAAAAGGGGCGTCTGGCCACCTGTCTGGACCAGAGCCGTATGCCGGTGCGTGCCGTGGTGCAGCTACGGATGGACAAGCAGGGGCTGCCCGCACGCATCAAGGTGGAGGCCGATCAACCCACGATGAACCTGGAAGAGTGTATCACCGGCTCCATCGCACATCTGCGGGGAGAGCCCAGCGGGGAGGGCAGCTTCGAGCTGGCCCGCTTCCGCTAGGAGGGCTGGGGGAGGAGGAGGCGGCGATCCGGCATCTTTTCAGCCAGCGAAGCCATATTTCTCCTCTTGCCGCACCGGAGGCAGCAGCTCGCGCGGCAAGAGCGCCGAGCGCACCTGCCACAGCTCCGGAAAAAGCCGGTAGCCGGTAGTCTGATCCAGGTAGTCCACCCCCGAAGATCCGCCGGTGCCCACACGTCTGCCGATGGTGCGCTCTACCATTCGCGCATGACGATGACGGAAGAGCACCAATTGTTCTTCCAGCTCCACAATGGTGTCCAGGAGCAAGCGCGGCCAAGCCAAGAGTGGCAGCTCGCGATAGGATTCGATAAAGAGCAGTCCTGCGTGCGTACGGCGTAGCGCCGGATCTTCAGGGAACAAGAACAGTTTTAGCCCCTCCAGGGCCGCCTCGACGCGGGCTGTCACCGCCGGTCGTGTGGCCTCGCCCAGCCCTGCGCAGAGCCGATCGATGGAGCCGCGGTGGTGGGCTTCGGAGCGGCTATAGTAGTCCTGGAGGAATGCTGTAACTTTATCCTGGTCTTCCGGGTCACCGTTATGGCTGCCGTGGATGGGCGTGCGCGTCAGCCAGGCATGCAGGGCGGTGCGCAGACTCGTCTCGTTCCGGGTGGCCAGCACCCGCTCCCAGACCCAGGCATCTTCCGGGTTCTCCTGCCCGAATTTGCGGATATGCTCCAGGGGATCCATGCCACCATAGTGGATACGGGCCTTCTCCTCTAACCCTAATAGAATTTCAATTTCTCGAAGTTGAAAGCTCTGAAAGCCCGATGCCGGAAAGAGGCTGTCCCGGAAGGCCAAAAAGTCCTGGGGCGGAAGGGTCTCCATCACCCGGAACTGCTCCACCCCGAGCTTCAGAATTTCGTTCACCCTTCCCAGGTGATGGACCACAAAGGGAATTTTTTCCTCGGGAACTTTGGGGGAGGCGAGGTGGTCCCGCGCCAGACGCAGCTGCGAAAGGACCAGCTTAAACCACAGCTCAAAGGTCTGGTGGACAATGATGAAGTGCAGCTCGTCTGGACTGGGATGGCCCGTGCCTTCCTGAAGGGAAAGTAGCCGTTCCAGCCCGAGGTAGCGCCAATAGTTCGTGGACATCCGGCCCGCTTATCGCCGCTACGGCGGGGCGGCACGCCGGTAGAAGAGCGCTCCAGGATCGGATCTGGACATTCCGAGACATTGGGGCTACCTGGGACCGATGAAGTTCCTCTTCCTCCTCCTCCTCCCCGGCTGCGCCGTAAGCCAGCTGGCAGGTACCTGGATGTTCACCCGCACGCCGTCGCCGGTGACCGGTAGCGAGTGTGTTACCGGCGATGTCAGCCACAATTTTGATGGGGCCTACGTGCCGGAGGTGGAGGAAGATACCGGGAACCCCTGGACCGAGGAGCAGGCCGCCGAAGAGAGCCCGCAGGTCTTTTTTGGCCGGATCGAGGAGGTGGAGGGGGGAATGGTCCTGGTGGTGGGCGACCGGGTCTACACCAGCACCGCCGAAAGTAAGGATAGCTGGGAGTTTTCCTGGTCCGCCAGCGAAAGTAGTATGCTGGAACAGAACCACAGCTCCGACTACCTCTTCAGCACAACTTCCGAGCAGACCTCCACCATTCGCTATTCAGGTACCTTCTCGAAAGGTACCTTTGATGGGCTCTATGAGGTGGAGAGCAGCGCAACGCAGCGGTGGACGGAGTCGGATACCTGGTCGGACGATGTGGTGTCCACCCTGGGCACGACCGGGCAGATTCCCGCCTCCTCGGTTCTGGTGCGGGTGGACGGCACCGGTGCCGAAGTGGCTGCCTACAACGACTATGCCACCTTTGACTGCGAAGATTCCGATTGTAGCCTCTCTGCCAACTCCGCCTGCCTCTACACCGATGTGCTGACCGGCGTGTGGACCGAGTTTTTGCCAGAGGACAACCGCTGGGTGCAGGGTACCGGCCAGCCCGCCGGTATTCCCTGATTTTTTGTTCGACGGATGCCGAATAACGCAAAAATAGTGCCGGTCGCCGGGCGGCGCCTCTCCGGACTGGAGCGGGTCTGGCTGACGGCGGATCGGCTGCGGCCGCCCTTTGTGAACCAGGTGGTGATCGAGGGGAAGGGCAAAATAAAGGAAGAGAGCCTACATCGGGCGATGTTGGCGGCGGCGGTGGTACATCCAGGCCTAAGTCTGCGCCTGAAGGGGGCGCTGGGTTGGAGTCGCTGGGTGCCCGGTCCTCCACCGGTGTTGCGGGTGGTGGATGGCAGTCAATGGGACGGAATGAGCCCGAAGGGAGCTCCTTTTTTGGAGGAGCCGCTGGATCCCTTTAAGGGGCCGGTGGCCGAGCTGCTCTGGGTAGAGGGAAACCCACCGCGCCTGGTTCTTCGTACGCACCACGCAGTGACCGATGGGCGGGGAGCCGGCTTTTTTCTTCAGGATCTCTTCTGTGCGCTGCGGGAGGAGCCGATGGAGGGGGCGGTGGCCGGGCCGCTGACCGATGCGGAGCTGGCCCTGCAGATCCCCCAGCCGGAGCGCCCCAGTCGCCTTGCACGGGGGGGCAGTACCGCAAAAATGGAGCTTCCCTCTCCAGAACCACCGGCAGATCGTCCTTCGCCCACTGGAGCCTGCCACGTCTTCAGCACCGCCACCACCTGGGCGCGGGTGCGGATTCCCGGTCACTTTCCCCGCCTTCTTCCACGGGTCGTCCAGGCTCTGGCGGCGGTAGCCCGCGAGCGTTCGGAGACACCCCTGCGCATTGGCATCGCCGTGGATCTCCGTCGGTATGCCAACGACCTCCGCAGCAGTGCCAACCTCACCGGAGTTCTGCATCTGGATCTGGGGATTCCCGGTGCTGAAACGCTGGAAAGTCTGGAAGCGCGCATCCAGGAAAATCTACCTTATGCGGGGCGTCTGCCCGTCCATGCGGACAAGCTGAGGGGCCTGCCGCTGTGGCTGATGGTGCGGATCGGCCGCGACAATGCCTTGAAAAAATTGCGGACTGGCAGATTTGCGGTGTCGGCCTCTCTCTCCAACCTGGGGCGGCAGGATCTGCGGGCATGGTCCAGCCTGGGCTGGACCGCACAGCAGGCGTTCTGGATTCCGCCGGGGAATCCTGGGCTTCCGCTGTTTCTCACACTCTCGGGCGACGCGGCGGGTATCGATCTGGTGGGGAGTATGCCGGTGGGCCTCGCCGATGAGGGGCGCCTGGAACGTCTTCTTGCCGACCTCCGCGCTGATCTCCTGGTGGACAGCCTGAGATCCATGCGCAAACGGAAGTAGCTTAGCCGACGACGTTTCGGATAGCTACCAGTGTGCGCAGCAGCCCTTCAAGCTGATCCAGCGGCAGCATATTTGGCCCGTCGGAGGGAGATGTTTCGGGGGTTGGGTGTACCTCCATAAACAGGGCGTCAATGCCGACGGCCACGGCGGCCCGTGCCAGGGGCGGCACAAAACGCCGGTCACCGCCGGTCGTGGGTCCACCAGGCTGCTGGACGCTGTGGGTGGCGTCAAAACAGACGGGCACTCCGAGCGCCCTCATCGTGGGAAAGGCACGAAAGTCCACAACAAGGTTGTGATAGCCGAAGCAGGCGCCGCGCTCGGTGAGCATGGCCAGACCCGGTCGCAGCTTGCCCACCGCGCCCGCCATGTCCTCCGGGGCCATAAACTGGCCTTTTTTGACGTTCACCGGCTTGCCCGTCTCCGCGCATGCCTCCAACAGATCCGTCTGCCGACACAAAAAGGCAGGAACCTGAAGAAGATCAACCACTTGGGCCACCACGCGCGCTTGATCGGGCAGGTGGACATCCGTCGTTACCGGCACTCCTACACGTTGGCGGACTTTCCCAAGAATTTCAAGCCCTTCCATCATGCCGATGCCCCGAAAACTGCCCTTGGAGCTTCGGTTGGCCTTGTCGAAGCTGGCCTTGAACACCCAGGGGATGTCCAGTTTTGTGCAGATCTCGGCGATCCCGGCGGCGATCCGCAGGGTCAGCTCCTCGGACTCCACCACACAGGGGCCGAGAATACAGAGGAGGGGAGCACCATCACCGACGCCGTAGGGTCCGACCTTCATGTAGTCTTTCTAACCGGGTGGGGGTACCGGTCCGTCATCCCTTTGAGCGGATCGGGCCACTTTTGCCCGCGGGAGATAAACTGCCTGCGGAGGGTGGATGCAGCGTCAGCAGGCAGCCGCAATCGGGTGGAAGATCCGGGTCTACGATGTGATCACCGTGGCGACGCTTTTTATGGTGACCCTGGCTTTTCGTGAGTCCCTGCCGCTCTGGTGGCCCTTCGATTTTGTACAGGGGAACGAGCCGGCGCTGAAGGTGGTGCGCTTTGGGGATCTGGTCCACCTGCTGCCCTGGGTGGTGTTGGGCTGGGTATTTGGGCTTCACTACGGTGGGATGTACCAGGATTTCCGCCGGGTCCGTTCTGATGTGCTGCTGTTGCGCTTTGTGCGCTCCTCTCTGGTGGCGCTGGGCTTGCTGCTGGTGGTCGATTTTTTGATACAATTTGATAATCGCCTGTCCAGAACATTTTTGCTGAGCTACTTCGGCCTCTCCACGGTGGGGCTGTGGGCCAGCCGTCGGCTGCTGGTGGACTGGCGCAAGGTGTGGAACCGGGAGCCGGTGAACATTCTGGCCATCGGCCTTGCGGAGGAGGCGGAGCCCTTTTTGGAGATCCTCCAGAAACATTCGGATTGGGGGCTGCGGATTGTGGGGGTACTCTGCCCGGAGGATCATGCCGACCAGTCGCAGATGGGCGGGGTGCCGGTCTTGGGAAAGCTGTCGCGCCTGCCTCAGGTGCTCTCCGAGCGCAACATCGGTCAGGTATTTTTGACTGGCCGAGTTTGGAATGACAGTATTTTGCGCTTTGTGGCCGACACCTGCGAAGAGGTGGGCGTCACCTTTTCGATGGACGCCAACTTCCTGGGAATGGGCATTTCCCGTGCCGAAGTCCAGGACTATCAGGGCTGGTCGGTGCTCTCCTTCTCCACCACCCCCCAGGACTCTGAGGCCCTCTCCATCAAGCGGGGCATGGACGTGATCGGGGCCGCTGCCGCTCTCGTCGTCTCTGCACCGATATTGGCTTTTGTCGCGTTGCTCATCAAATTGGAAGATGGCGGACCGATTTTCTTCTCGCAGGAGCGCTCCGGCCTCTACGGACGGCTCTTCCGTATGCACAAGTTCCGCTCGATGAGCGTGGATGCGGAAGCCCAGAAGGCGACCTTGGAGCAGCACAACGAACGCTCCGGTCCTGCCTTCAAAATCAAAAATGATCCCCGTGTCACCCGCATCGGCAAGTTCATCCGCAAATATTCCCTGGATGAATTTCCTCAGTTCTGGAATGTCTTGGTGGGCGAGATGAGCCTCGTCGGCCCTCGTCCCCCTATCCCTTCCGAGGTGGTCCGCTACGAACGCTGGCAGATGCGTCGCCTGTCCATGAAGCCCGGTATCACCTGTCTCTGGCAGGTAAAGGGTAGGAACAACGTTGATTTTGATACCTGGATGCGCCTGGATCTGGAGTATATCGACAACTGGAGCCTTTTTCTGGATCTCCGCCTGCTGCTGGAGACGGTTCCAGCGGTGATTCGGGCGCGGGGGGCGAGTTGAGGAGGGTGGTTGGAGGTGTGACAACCCTTTGGGGTGGGAGATGGGCATGAAAAAGCGCCAGAAGATGGCGGTCTCGGCGCCCACCAACGAAGTACTCTTTGCCCGGATCGTGACGATACTGGAGGATGCGCGTGCCCGCGTGGTGCGCTCCGTCAATAGCGAAATGGTGCTGGCGTACTGGTATATCGGGCGGGAGATCGTGGAATAAGTCCAGCGAGGGACCAATCGGGCCGAGTATGGGGAGGGTGTTCTCAAAGGGCTTTCCGCGTCCTTGACGGCACGCTACGGCAAGGGCTTCTCCAAGCGAAATCTGGAGTATATTCGCTCCTTCTACCTGGTGTTTTCAGATCGACGACCCGAGATTGCGCAATCTGGGATTGCGCAATCTCCCGACAACCTAACTGTTGCTATGGCGGTGCCAGAGATTCGCGGCTTTTTTGCTGACCTTTCCTGGGGTCACTATCGGGTGCTCAGTTCGGTGGCACATCCGGCGGAGCGGCTATTCTATGAGATCGAAGCGGTGAATTCCCGGTGGCTGGTGGAGGATTTAGAGCGGCAGATCCACACGCACCTGTTCCTTCGTCTGTACAAAAGCCGTGGTGCGGCAGGCGTGGCTGATCTCGCTCAGCGTGGACAGGTGATTGAGCGCCCCATTGACCTGCTCAGGGCTCCGTATGTCCTTGATTTTCTTGGTATTCCCGAGGCCCAACCTTTGCACGAGTCGGACCTGGAAACTGCCATCATCCGGGCAAGCTCTCGCACCAAGACGTGGGCCAGATGGACAGCTACGTTCGCCTCTACGACGATTTATATACGATAAAAGCAGATAATCCGACAATCGGGCTGCTGTTGTGTGCCAAGAAAAGTGAAGCGGTGGCGCGGTATTCGGTGCTGCACGGAAGCGAGCAGATTTTCGCGGCCAGATATCTTACCTATTTGCCTACGGTGGAGGAATTGCAGGCGGAATTGTTGCGGGAGCGGCTTCAGATTGAGTCACGCCTTGGGGAGGGGTAGGAGGGGTTCACCTGTTTGGATCTGGAGTACATCGACAACTGGAGTCTTTTTTTGGATCTCCGCCTGTTGTTGGACACGGTTCCGGCGTTGCTTCGGGCGCGGGGGGCGAGCTGAGAGACTCCGATACTTGGTTATGAAATATTCAAATTATTGTAAAATTAATAAATATTTGACAGTTTTTATTGGAATTGTCACGAATTGTCACAAGGGGTAGAGGTAGAGGTAGAGGTAGTGCGGATACGCTTTAGCTGTGGAGTGTATCAATGAATTCACGCTTTCGGCTCTTCCCCATCCTCAACAAGTACCGGATTGTAACCAACGGGAATGCCTGGGGTGCGGGCACCACAATTTTGGTGGACCTGGACGTACCGGAGTTTTCGGAGCTACTGCCGGAGGCCGAGGAGATCACGCTCTTCACCCTCGGGGAGTCGATGACGGTGAATCTTCGCTGGGGCATCTTTTTGCGTTCCGGGTATTCCCGAACTTTTGAGGCCAACCCGATTCAGATCGGTTCTGCAGTCGGGGCCGTCAACCCGGAGTCCCTCCGGCACACCCCGTACAACACCGTCGCCAGTTTCCAGCTTGAAAGTCGTCTCCAGCTTGGTATCGGGAACTCTACGGGCACCGCGTTGGAGTCGGGGATCGTGAGTGCGACCATCGGCCTCAAGCTGGTAGGCAGCTGAGATGGGGAAAGGACCCTGTTCCTGCAGTGGCTCGCCCCGGGAAGGTAGCCGGGGGCCTACGGGGCTGATCGTGCCGTTCGGGGGGATTGCGTCGCGATCTTCTGTGGGTGGGGTGTATGGCGGCCAACGGCAGTCGTATGCGTCATGGTGTTTGAATGGGCAATTGGAGAAGAATATACAGCGTGGTGAGATGACTCGGGAGGACGCACTCAGGCAGTTGGAGGCTATGCCCCGTGGAGAGCCGGTATATGTAGGGGGGAGACAAAATTTTGCCAGCAAGGGGTGTACGGCTGGTGAAGCGGCAAGAATTTCTGTGGCGGTAAACCTTATTCATCAGAACATTGGCCAGTTGCCTAGGGTATGTACTGCGAACACCACCAATAGTTGTTTGGCGGGGGGCAATGGGCTGTGTTTTGGTGGGCACTCGGTCGGGTCACCCCAGGTTCTGGTCCGGCAAATGTTAAATTCATCTACGTTCAGAATTCACTGCTATTCGTTTTGTCTTCTGTCTCCATTTGCCTACACAAATTGTGGGCAATGGAATCAGAAAAATCAAGACATTTATGTGTG
>CAITDR010000229.1 GCA_903891165.1 uncultured Pseudomonadota bacterium | reverse complement strand
GTGTATGGCGCAAAAGTCGACGAGTGGCGCCAGTCCGTAGGAACATCCATTCACCCCGTTGCAGCGGCCGACCGCGCAGGCATTGAAGCACAGGGCGTCTCCGCCTTCGTCCACAACGCCATCGCAATTGTCGTCGATGCCATTGCACAGCTCGGTACCCGCAGGCGAGACCAGCGCGCTGCCGTCGTCACAATCGGTCGAATCAGTAATATAACCTACAGGCTGTTCGCATGAACTGGTAGGGATTCCTACATCTCCGTAGCCGTCGTTGTCCCCATCCAGGTACCAGAGGCTGCGATCGACGGCGTCGCTGTCGATGTCGCCGGAGCAGTCGTTGTCGAGGCCGTCGCAGACTTCGATGGATCCAGGGTTGACCGCGGCGTTGGCATCATCGCACTCTTCGCAGGCGGCAAAACCGTCGCCATCCGCATCGGCATAGCCGACAAAACCATCGCAGTTGTAGTCGTTGGGATCGGCGCAGTCCACCTCGGCGGCAGCGGGATTGTAGGCGGGAACGGCGTCGTTGCAGTCGCCGCCGGGGGACACATAGCCGGCCGGCGCGGTGCAGCCGGTGGTGATGCTGCCGTCGTCACCGTAGCCGTCCCCGTCGGTATCGGCGTAGAAGCTGCTTTGATCTACGGCATCGCTGTCGATGTCGCCGGAGCAGTCGTTGTCGATGCCGTCGCAGATTTCGGTGGCGCCGGGCAACACCGTAGGGTTGCTGTCGTCGCAGTCTTCGCAGGCGGCCACCCCGTCGCCGTCCATGTCGCTATAGCCGACGGATCCGTCGCAATTGTAGTCGTTGGGGTCGGTGCAGTCTGCTTCGAGCGCACCGGGGTTGTAGGCGGAATCGGCGTCGTTGCAGTCGTCCCCAGAGGCCACATAGCCAACGGGGACCGTACAGCCGGTCTGGGCGCTTGCAGCGTCGCCATAGCCGTCGGCATCGGAATCGGCATACCAGGTCTGTTGGTCGATGGCATTGTCGTCGATAATCCCGGAGCAGTCGTTGTCGATGCCGTCGCAGAGCTCGGCGATGCCGGGGTTGATCTGGGCGCTGCCGTCGTTGCACTCCCTACAGGCGGCGTAGCCATCGCCGTCCGCATCCGCATAGCCGACGGAACCGTCGCAATTGTAGTCGTTGGCATCGGAGCAATCCGATTCAACCGCACCGGGGTTGTAGGCGGCATCGGTATCCTTGCAGTCGCCAGCACGCTCTACATAGCCACTCGGGGCGGTGCAGGCCGTGACGACCAGATCCTCGGTGCCATAGCCGTCGCCATCGGCATCCTGATACCAGGTGGGCAGGACAAGGTCTTCGTCGATCTGGCCGTCGCAGTTATTGTCGAGACCATCGCATTGCTCGACTGCTCTGGGGTGGATGGCTGCGTCATCATCTTTGCAGTCGCCGCCGGTCGCCGCGTAGCCCGCAGGCGCCTCGCAGCTCTCCTTGACCGAGGTGTCGTCGCCGTAGCCGTCACTGTCGGCATCCAGAAACCAGGTGGATCCTCCTTCATCGGTGGTTCCATCACAGTTATTGTCGCGACCATCACAAACTTCGGTGGCATCGGGGTAGACGGTTGAATCTCCGTCATCGCAGTCTTCATCGCCCGAAAATCCATCTCCATCCAGGTCTGAGCCTACGGAGCTATCGTCCTTCACCAGGACTGAGCTGTCTTTTCCGCCACCGCTGTCGCAGGCAAAGAGCAGGAGCGGCAGAGGAAGGAGGAGGAGAGCACGCATGCAAGCACCTTTTTGCCGCTATAGCTCTCCCCGACCAGCGTCGTCAAGGAATTGTCGGCAATCCGGCGGACTCAGCCCTGTGCAGCGGCCTCGACCAATCCCTCCTCCACCACCTCCTGTACGGCCACCCGGCCACCCGCCACCAGGGCCATCGCGCGGAAGTGGCTCCACACATCCACAGTTGCCCGAATGTAGCCGACTTCCTGATAAGGAACGCCGGTTTTTGCACAGAGCGCCTGCACCAAAGGCCGGGTCACCGCGTAGTGGGTGCGGGGTGCGGCGGGAAACAGGTGGTGCTCGATCTGGTGGTTCAGCCCGCCGGTAAGGAAGTTCAGAAGCCAATGATCGGCGAGGTTTCGACTCGTGACTACCTGCTGGTAGAAGAAGGGAAGCTTCTGACCCTGGCTCAACGTGGGCGCACCCACATGGTTGAACAGGAAGATCGCCGACATATAGGGGCCGGCCATCGCATTGCGGATCATAAAGTTGGCCAAGGCCGGCAGCGGACCGAGGATCAACGTGGGGATCACGCCCCACAACACCACATGGGCCAGTACACACCAGCGATCCGCGCGGGTGCGCTCGGGTGCCTTGATCAGATGGGTTACCGAGTCGGCGATCATCGAGTAGGGTTGCGCAAGAAGGGCAAGGGGAAGCAGGAGATGTTGGAAGCGGGTGGTAAGGCGCGCCAGCCCTTTTTTGGAGGCGGCATCTTCGGCATAGACCGCGAGGTAGCCCAGCTCCATGTCGGGATCCACGCCCCCCTCATTACACTTGACATGGTGCATGTTGTGCGCCACCGTCCAGCGATCAAAGGAATAGCCGCTTAAAAAGCTGAAAAAGAACTGGCCAACAATATTGTTGACGCGCTGGTTCCCCGACACCGCCTTGTGCCCGGCATCATGCCCGATCAGCCCCGCCTGCACCGTCGCGAAGCCGGTGAGCAAGGCCAGTACGATCCGGATCGGCCAGGAAGGGGCCAGCAAAAGGCCTCCCCAGCCGACCAGGAACATGCCCAACACCAGCAGACTCTGTGCGATGTACCAGCGGGGAACGCGCTCAAAGGCGCCACGGCTGTGTACTTCCTGGTTCAGCTCTTTCCAGAGGCCAGCCCAGTTTTGGTCGTGCGGAAGCGGGGGAGGAGGAGGCACCATGGCGCCTACCGTAGCGCCCGATTGTCTCTGCCCGGTCACAGCCGCAAAAACTTTTCCATCAGGAAAGGATTGGCTTCCGCGCCACGAGGCGGATGTAGTCCCAAGGGTAGACAAAGTAGGGTGCCGAGGCGATAGCAAATACCCAATCATAGGCCAAGAGCAGGGAGGGACGACGCGTCAACTGCCAGCGTCGAAAGTGTGTAAAGACCCGATCCACGATAGACTCTTCTTCGACGATTTCAAAACCGGCTGCCCGCACTCTTGCCACATATTCTGCCCGATCGTACACATTTGCCATGGGCATGGCCTGGGACCGGGAGATCGAGGCCAGGACCGCCTGATCGACGAAGTGGCGCGGGGGGGGGTGCGACCAGATCCACCAAGGACAGGAAACCTCCCGGCCGTAGCACGCGGTGAGCTTCGGCAAAAAAGAGGTCACGGGTATCAAAATGAAAAGCCGCCTCCACCGAAACCACACGATCCACACTTGCATCGGCCACCGGCATTTTTGTCACATCCCCCAAGACCCACTCCACCCGCTCCTCCAACCCCGCCGCCTTCGTCCGCCGTGCCGCCGTCTCCAACTGCACCGAGGATACATTCAGCCCGGTCACCCTCGCAGCGCCATGCTTCTGCAAAAGATGGAGTCCATTGGTTCCGAAACCGCAGCCCGCGTCGAGAACATGCATTCCCGCCTCGATACGCGCCCCCTCTGCCACCCGGTCAAACAGCGCAAACACCGCCCGCTCGATGGCCTCGGGCTCATGCGTCTGGATGCCCACCCAGTAGCCCATGTTGACCACCGGCACCTCGCCGCCGGACTGCATGGCCCCCTCCCCCCGCATGTCGTAGAGGGAGCCGGGATCGGCCCTTTTTTGCGCGAGAAAGCGGGGCCAGCGGGCAAGACGTTCAAGGATTTTCATGGGGGGCTTCCTGGGCCCCCCGCCTATCCCCGTCCCCGGCCCCCCTGCCAGCCCACGCCATCGCTTGATCGCACCGAAGCCCTGTTTGACCTTTGGCCGACGCCCTCCCCCAGAACCCGAGGATGTGGTTAGGCGGATCGCATGCCCCTTGGCCAAAAACTCCTGCTCTGGGCAGGCACCACCCTTGCCGGGCTGCTGTGCGCCCTCGGCTGGTTTGTGTATCGAACCCTGATCCTGCTCGAAGACACGCGCGACGCACTGGGCTTCTGGATTCTGATCCTGGAGCCCCTCCAGACGGCCATGTTTGGCACCATCGGCGGCTTTGTCCTGGGATTTTTACTATTCCTGCTCAGTTTTTTGATGCCGGGGGTGGAGTCCCCACCAGACTATTGACAGGTCAAGACTCCACCCTGGTTACCCAGTCTAAACGCTCACTTCCGCTGCGGCTTCCCGGAACTCTTCGATCTGGTCGAAGTTCATGTAGCGGTACACATCCTTGGCCTTTTCGTTAACGACGGCCACCTGTGCCTGGTACTCGGCAGGGGTGGGCAGCTTGCCCATCAACGCGGCCACCGCCGCCAGCTCGGCGGAGGAGAGGTAGACGCGCGCATCGAGTCCCAGGCGGTTGGGGAAGTTGCGGGTAGAGGTGGAAACGGCGGTAGAACCCCGCTTTACCTGTGCCTGATTGCCCATACACAGCGAGCAGCCAGGCAGCTCCATCCGCGCGCCGGACTTGCCAAGAATCGAATAATAGCCTTCTTCCATCAGGATCATCGCGTCCATGCGGGTGGGCGGAGCGATCCAGAGCCGCGTGGGCACATCGGGTTTGCCGTTGAGCACCTTGCCCGCCGCACGGAAGTGCCCGATGTTGGTCATGCAGGAGCCGATGAAGACCTCGTCGATCTTGTCGCCTTGAACCTCGGAAAGAGGCTTGATGTCATCCGGGTCGTTCGGGCAGGCCAACAGCGGCTCGGTGATTTCCGCCAGATCGATGTCGATCACCGCCGCATACTGAGCGTCAGCGTCGGGCTCCAACAGAATCGGATTGGCGATCCAGGCTTCCATCGCCTTGATCCGGCGGCGCAGGCTCCGGGCATCCTCGTAGCCACAGGCGATCATCCACTTCATCAGGGTGATGTTGGAGCGCAGGTACTCGGCCACCGGCTCCTTGTTCAGCTTGACCGTACAAGCGGCCGCGGATCGTTCGGCAGAAGCATCCGATAGCTCAAAAGCCTGCTCGATCTTCAGGTCAGGGAGGCCCTCGATTTCGAGAATACGTCCCGAAAAGATATTCTTCTTCCCCTTCTTTTCCACGGTAAGCAGGCCACTCTTGATGGCGTAGTAGGGAATGGCATTCACCAGGTCACGCAGGGTGATGCCGGGCTGCAGGTCGCCTTTGAAG
>CAITDR010000228.1 GCA_903891165.1 uncultured Pseudomonadota bacterium | reverse complement strand
TGGCCTGGAGCCCAAAACGCAGGGCCATCGAAATGTTTACGGTCACCGCATTCTGCAGCACCCCGGTGTCCGAGGACAGGCGGTTGATCAGATCGCCGGTGCGCTCCGAATCAAAAAAGCCGATCTCTCGGGAAATAAGCCGGGAAAACAGGCCCCGTCGCAGGCGCGCTACCACCCGCTCCCCTGCCCAGGTATAGAGCCAGGCACGAAAAAAGCCCAGGATTCCCACCGCCAAAAAAATGCCCAAGAGCATCTTCAGCGCGTTGTCCAGCGCCGTCGCACCATCGGGAGTACTGAGCGCATCGACCAGCTCTTTGATCCCCTGCGGCGCCAACAAAGTCAGACCGCTGCCAATCAGCAATGCCGCCGTGGCCATGGCCAGAATAGAAAGCTCGGGGCGGACGAGGTCCCACCAGGAGCGGATCGGGGTTTCAGACATGAAGGCTCCCAGCCGGCGCACGAAGCTAAGGACATCTGCTCAGAGGTCAAGGTGGACCACGACATCGATGTCCCGGAAATTCTATGGACTCCTTTGACGCCTGAGCCGATTATGCTGCGGTGGCGTATGTATAGAAATGGAGAGGTGCCTATGAGACTCGCCCTGCTCGCGGTAGTTGCCCTGATCGGATGCCATGATGGCGCTCCCAAGCAGAACGACGACACGGGAATCGGAAAGGGGGGAACCTGTCCGGACGGCTCGGAGCCGGTCACCACCTTCGTGGATGGCGACGGCGACGGCTTCGGCGGCGAAAAGACAGGGTACTACGCCTGCGCGGACAACGTCGCCACCGGGAATACGGCCAAGAGCGGCGACTGCGACGACGAAAATGGCGGCATCTTCCCCGGGGCCGTCGAGCTCTGCGGCGCCACCGACGAGGACTGCGACCCCTCCACCGAGGCCACCGATCGCACCTACTATGCCGATACCGACGGGGACAACTACGGCGATCCGGCATCCGCCGTCTCCGACTGCCAGGCCCCCTCCGGCTACGTCCTCAACAACGAAGACTGCAACGACACCGATGCCGCCTTCAACCCGGACGCCCTGGAAGAGGACTGCAACGATCCCAACGACTATAACTGCGACGGGACGGTGGATTTTGATGACAACGACGGCGATGGCACCGCCGCCTGCGCCGACTGCGACGACGAGGATGCCAGCCGCGCGCCCACCTTCGGGGAGGTCTGCGACGGGGTGGACAACGACTGCGACACCATCATCGACCCCAGCACCTCCCTGGACGCCCAGACCTGGTACCTGGACGTGGATGGCGATCACTACGGCGATGGCGATGGCACCGGCATCCGCACCTGCGACGGCCCCTTCGGCTCCGCCCCCTACGGCGATGACTGCGACGACAGCAACGCCTCCATAAACCCGGACGCCGCCGAAGTCTGCGATGCCAACGACATCGACGAAGACTGCGACGGCACCGTGGACGACGCCGATGCCGACGTCACCGACCAGCCCACCTGGTACCGCGATGCCGACCAGGATGGCTACGGAGATGCCAGCCAGAGCATCATCGCCTGTGATGCCCCCGCCGGCTACACCGACGTGGTCGGTGACTGTGACGACGCCGACCCCCTGGAAAACGGCGCCAACGCCGAGATCTGCGACGGTCTGGACAACGACTGTGACGGCCAGATCGACGAGGGTGCGGCGGGCGGCTCCAGTGCCTGGTACCAGGACAACGACGGGGATGGCTACGGCAACACCGGCGCCGTCCAGTACGCCTGTACCCAACCGGTGGGTTTTGTAACCACGGGTACCGATTGTGACGATAACAACGCCAATGCCCACCCCGGCGCGGTGGAAGTCTGTGGCGGCGGCGATGAGGACTGCGACGGACAGGTAGACGAAAGTGGCGCGGTAAACGCCACTTCCTGGTATGCCGACGTGGACGGAGATGGCTACGGCGACCCCTCCACCTCCACCATCGCCTGCACCCAGCCCTTTGCCTACGTCTCCAACAGCGACGACTGCAACGACCGCACCGCCACCGCCTACCCCGGCGGTACCGAGACCTGCGACAGCCAGAACATCGACGAAGACTGCAACGGTCTGGCCGACGACGACGACAGCAACCCCGCCAACACCTCCCGCTTTTACTACGACGTAGACTACGATGGCTACGGAGCCGGCGTAGGCATCGATCTCTGTGACCGGATCGGCTCCATGGTCACCAACAACACCGACTGTAACGACGCGGACAGCACCATCTACCCCAACGCCATCGAGACCTGCGATCTGGTGGACGAGGACTGCGACGGCCAGATCGACGAAGGCACCTCGGGCTCCTTGTGGTTTGAAGATTCCGATGGGGACAGCTACGGAAACCTGGGCAGCCAGCAGCTCTCCTGCTTTGCTCCGTCCGGCTACGTCGCCAACAGCAACGACTGCGACGACAACGACCCGTACACCTACCCCGGTGCCGACGAATACTGCAACAGCAGTGACGACGACTGCGACGGCTATGCCGACGATAACCCCGTGGATGGTACCACCTGGTACATCGACCAGGACAGCGACACCTTCGGCAACCCCAACACCACCTACCTGGCTTGCAACCAACCCTTCGGCTATGTAGCGGACGATACCGACTGCAACGACAACCGCGCCGCCATCAACCCGGCCGCTGCCGAGGTCTGCGACAGCCAGGACATCGACGAAGATTGCGACGGGCTGACCGAAGACAACGACCCCAACGTCTCCGGCAGCTCTCAGACCACCGTCTACATCGACGCCGACGGCGACGGTTTTGGGGTGACCGCATCGGTGGCGCTGACCTGCGATGTGGGCGCGGGCACCTCCACCATCGACGGCGACTGCAACGACGCCAACGCGTTGATCAGCCCGGCCGAGGCGGAGATCTGCGATGCCGCGAACGTGGATGAGGACTGCGACGGCCTAAGCGACGATGCCGACCCCGGCGTCACCCGCTCTACCTGGACCACCTGGTACCTGGACGCCGACGGCGACAACTACGGCCTCTCCAACTCCCTATACTCCTCCTGCGACCAACCCGCCGGTTATGTAGCCGATCGTACAGACTGTCTGGACAGCAACAGCAGCGTGAACCCCGGCCAGAGCGAGATCTGCTACGACGGTCTGGACAACAACTGCGACGGGGTCACCTCCTGCGGGCTCTACGCCCAGCTCTCCCTGGCCGATGCAGATATCCGTATTGACGGCTACACCGCTGGCGACGCGGCGGGTACCGCCGTGCTGGGTCTGGGAGATATCGACGGCGACGGCTACGACGACGTGGCCATCGGCAACGAGGGCTACGACTACAACGGCCGGTCGGCCTCGGGCGGGGTCCACATCTACTACGGCCCGCTGGCCTCCACCGATACGCGCACGGCCGACGTGATCCTCGGCGGCGGGGCGGCCCAGGACCGGGCAGGCTGGTCCCTGGATCGCGGCGACTTTGACGGCGATGGTCGAGACGAAATGCTCATCGGGGCCCCGCAAGAAGACGCGGGTGGGGCCTCGGCGGGGGCGGTCTACATCCGCTCCACCATCTTCGCCTCCAACTCCATCAGCCTGAGCACGGGCGGCTTCACCGCCAAGCTGGTCGGCGAAAATGGAAGCGACTTTGCAGGCTATGTTCTGGCCAATGCCGGTGATACCAATGGCGATGGCAAAGACGACGTCCTGGTCGGCTCCTACGGCTACGACCAGCCCCAGAACCTCGCCGGTGCCGCCTACCTGGTGCCCGGCCCCATCAGCGGTACCCTGGACCTGGGAACCACCACCTCGCTGACCCGCCTCACGGGCACAACCACCGCTGCCAACGCCGGAAAAGCAGTGGCAGGGGTCGGTGACACCGATGGCGATGGGATGGAGGACATCCTGATCGGCGCACCTGGCAGCAACGTTTCGGGCAATGCCTCCGGGGTGGCCTACCTGCTCTTCGGGAGCTTCGGCAACGGCAGCCAGTCCCTGAGCACGGCCGATGTGGAGCTTCGTGCTTCCACTTCCTACCACAGCATGGGCAGCGCGGTGAGCCGCGCCGGGGATCAGAACAGCGACGGCTATGCCGACTACTGGGTGGCGGCCGGTGCCGCCGATAGTGGTGCTTCCAATACCGGAAGTGTCTATCTGGTGGCGGGCAACTCCGTTACGGGGGTCCAGACCACGGCCAACATCGCGCTGGCCACCATCACCGGCGAACTGGCCAACGACGATCTGGCCACCACCGTCTTCAGCGCCGACATCGACGGCGACGGCAAAGAAGATGCGCTCTTGGGCGCAGTGGACGTGGACACCAACGGCACCCAGTCCGGTGCCGTCTACGTGTGCCTGGGTCCCATCGCCGGCACCTATACGGTGGTGGACTGCTCGGCGAAGATTCTGGGGGACAATGCGGCGGACAAGGTGGGAACCTCCCTTTCGGCGGGCGATACCGATGGCGATGGCTTCCAGGATCTGCTCCTGGGGGTACCCGGCGTGGACACCCTCGGCAGCGGCGGGGGAGCCCTGTACATGTATCGGGGCGGTTGATCGGCCGACGGGCGAATCTCAGGATACTCTGAAGCGCCTCTTGGAGAGACGTAATGACCCTGATCCTCGCGCTGCTGGCCTGCACCGGCAGCACCAAAGAAAGTGAAACGCCAGCCGACGACAGCAGCACCACTACCGACGACAGCAGCAGCACCGACGACAGCAGTGGCACCGACGACAGCGGCGGCGCCACCGCCTCGCTGGTAGGAAATGTGTCCACGACCCTGGAAAATTCCCAGGGTGACCTCTACTTCGGGGTTTTTGACGGGGACCCCACCACCGGGGATCCCTTCACATCGGTGGCGGACGCACAGATCCTCGCGGTCGATATCAACGCCGCACCGGTCCCCTACCGACTGGACACCCTGCCCACCGGAAAAGAGCTCTTCGTCATCGCCTTCCTCGACCTGGACGCGAACGTCAGCGAGACCGGCGGTCCCGACGGCGGCGACTACCTGGCCATGAGCGGAAATTCCGCCTTCACCGTGACCCTCCAGCCCGGAGAGCGCACGCTGGACCTGGTCCTCAACACCGTGCGCCCCGATCAGCCCCCCCAGTAGAGAAAGGCCCCTCCGAGCTTAGAGACTCGCGGGCACGCCCACCGGCCCCTGGGGCTCGGCCTCTTCAAAGCTGACCAGCTGCTCGCGGGAGGGATCCCACACCTTCCCGCGCAGACAGGCGAGGATGTCCTGGATCTTCCAGGATGTCCGGCCCGGATCCTGAAGCTCCGGCATGGCGGCCATCGCTTCGGGGAGGCGGTAGAAGGGGATGCGGTGGTTCAGATGGTGAACATGGTGGTAGCCGATGTTCCCGGTGAACCAGTGCATCAGCGGGCCCATGTCGAACATGGACGAGGAGCGGGTGGCGGCAAAGCTGTAGTCCCAGTCCTGGCGGTTCCGCAGCTTCATCCCCGGAAAGTTGTGCTGGGCGTAGAAGAGATAGGATCCGGCCCCGCAGGCGATGATCTGGGGAAGGAGCACCCCGGTCACCGCCGCCTGCCAACCGCCGATGTAGCCCACGAGTCCCATCCAGGAAAAGTGAACGAGCAGCGCGACAATCCCGTCTTTGTGCTGCTCTGGGTTCCGACGGAAGGGCGAGATACACATGCCGATGATGAAGACGGTGAAGTAGCCCAACAGAATGGTGATCGGGTGGCGGGCAATGCGGTAGTCCCGGCGTAGCTCCGGCGTCATCGAGCGCCAGACATCCACGGTGACGATGGGGTAGGAGCCGATGGAGGCCCCCAACATCTTGCCATTGTTTTTGTGGTGGTAGTCGTGCGTCTGGCGCCAGACCGAGACACCCGCCAGGATCCACCAGCCAAAAGCCTTCATGAAGAGGGCACCGACTTTCGAGCCACGCAGGATCGCGCCGTGCAGGTAGTCGTGGTAGAAGATAAAGAGCCGGACGATGGTCATGCCCAAGAGACCCGAGCAGGCCAGCTTCAAGGCCAACCATGGCGCAGCCACCGCGCCTACAAAGAAGATCGCGATCCAAAAAAGGGTGACCAAAAGGAGCCGCCAGGTTTTTGCCGGGTTCTCCTCCGTAAAGGCGTTGCTCGCCTGAACCAGTGCCGCTCCTGTACGCATCTCCACCTTCCACACCGTGAGGGCGTCTTACAGGATGGAGCCCAGACTGGCAAGGGGAATCAGTCGGAATTTCTACCCAGGGGCCTCGGCACGATTACCGGGGCCTTCCGCCATTGTTTCCGACCAGTCAGTCAGGCTTTTCAAACAACTTCGCGTTCCGACGAATCTCTTGACCCGTCAACCGCAGAGCTCAATCGATGCGGCGCAGCTTCATCTGCACGTCCGAGGACCAGTGTGCCTTGAAGGCGGTCACACAGGTGGCGAGGTAGCGATCGTAGTCATCGAAGACCTGATCGCCCCACTTGCTGCGAATCAGCGCTTCGTTCGCCCGCATCCGGCGCAGCCACTCCGCCGTGGTGCGCCCGTAGTGGGTGCGGCGGGTGTGCAGCTCCTCGATCTCCCAGCGCGGGTTCACCGCCATGATCAGCTCTTCCAAGCGGGGGTTCAGGCCACCAGGGAAGATGATGTCGGCGGTAAATTGAAGGTCGAGCAGGTCTTTGCGGGTGCGGGGAATCCGGTTGCGCAGGATGGCCTGGAAGCCGAAACAGGAGCCTGGACGCACCCACTCCGCACATTTGTTGAAGTACCGACGATAGATCTCCACGGCCTTGCCCTCCTTGGCCTGAGCCGGAGAGCAGAGGTGGTCGATCATCTCCACCGAGACCAGGCCGTCGTAGGGCTCCGCCGGAGCATAGTCCTGGTAGTCACAAAGGATAAAGTTGGCATTGGGCAGCTTGCGGTCTTTGGCCCAGGCCAGCTGTTCGGTGGACAGGGTGATCCCGTCGGCCCGTTTGATGCCCCGGCGGACGGCGTGGTCCACCATGGAGCCCCAGCCGCAGCCGATATCCAGGATGGTCTTGGTAGCATCCATCTCGGCAAAATCGTAGAGGATCCTGGCTTTGTTCTCCTGCGCTTCCTCCAGGCTTTGGCCCTCGTGGGTGTAGACCGCCGAGGTGTAGTGCATGTTTTCGTCCAGCCAAAGCTGGAAAAAATCGTTGGAAACGCTGTAGGAGAGATCGATCTGCTCCTGAGTGGACGTCATGGCCTTCTCCTCTTGAGGGCGGCGGCGTATCCTACCGCACCTTGATCCGCAAAAGATCCTCCCCGCGGATCGCACAGAAGGTCAGGTGGCTGCCACCCACCAGAAAAGATTTTGGATCCAGGGTGTAGCCTTCGGGGCTCCCCATCCGTTCCCAGACTTTTTGCGCACGGATCTGACGACGGAGCGCATTCTTGTCGTCGTAGACATCCTGGCTTATCTCCTGGCCTGTCCGTACGTCCCAGGTCACACAGCGCAGGCTCTTCTGCTCAGGGCAGCAGCCCCACTCGGAGACCACCGCAGAGACGTAGGGGCCATCCTGGCCAGAAAGCTCCACAAAATGGGAATATTCGCCCGGAGGCTGGCAGCCGTTCGGGGCGTCTGGAGGCTCCACCACCGACAAAGCCGTACTTTCAAACCAGAGATCTTCGGATTGCCAGGAGCAGTAGTCGCCATCCGGATCGACAAAGGCCCGCTCGGTCAGACGCAGCGCCGTGCTCCCCGCGACCGGCTCATGCGGGGGCGTATGAATGCAGGAGAGAAGCAGGAGAATCACGAGAGCTGCTCCAACATCTCGTCCACCATCCGCAGACTCAGGCCCCAGATGAAGCTGTCGTCCAGGCGCACACAGGGCAGACGGATCTGCTGGCCTTCCCAGGGATAGAGGAAGTCTCCCCTCCCTTCTTTATCGAGAAAGCGGCGAAAGGCGAAGCGATGGACCGAGGCCACTTCCGAGCTCTGGACAACCGGATCTTCCCAGCGTTCGACCTGGAAAACCAGCGGCGTCACCCAAAGATCGGCCTGCCCCCGCCGACGCACCGGCTCCAGCTCGGAGAGGGCGCCGACAAAACGGGCGGCGTCCAGGGACAGGCCGATCTCCTCCTGAGTTTCGCGGATCGCGGTATGAAGCAGGCTTTTGTCGCTGGGTTCCCGCTTCCCGCCCGGAAAGGCCATGTGGCCCGACCAGAGATCACCGGGACGCTCGGCACGGCGAATCATCAGCAATTCCTCTCCCGGACCAAAGATCGCGGCCACCGCCGCCTGACGACGTTCGGGGGTCAGGGCCGGCAGGTCTTGGGAGAGGCGAAGGCGCGAGATCACGACTGCTTTTAGCGTGGCGGGCAGAAGTGTGCATCCCGGCGGCGGCGTCGGATTGCGGCGGAGGGGGGGAGAGGCGGATAGGGCAAAGATATGCTTCCGCCTCCCTTCCAGAACGGTGCTCCTGCTGCCCAAGAGCTGCCACTTTTCGGCGAGGAAGGTCTGTTTGAGACGATGCTTTGGCGTCGTGGGGTGCTGCGCGCACCCGAGCTGCACCTGCGGCGGCTGGAGGCGGGCGCACGGCGGCTGGGCCTGCCATGGGCGGGGATCTGGCCGCAAGAGATGGCCGATTTTTTGAGCTTGGTGGAGGAGGAAGCAGCGGTACGGCTGCTCCTGCTTCCCGATGGGACACGCCAGATCAGTGCGGCCCCACCCCCGCCGAAGAGACGCCAGATCCTACGCCTCTCCCCCCCCCTCCCCTCCCCCTTCCCCCCCGATGTGAAGTTCCGCGCCCGAAGCCACTGGCAAGCCGCCGAGCAAAAACTCGGCGCCGAGCTGCTTTTTACTGAAGGCGGTCACTACCTGGAGACCAGCCGCGCCAACCTCTACGCCGAAGCCAACGGCTGCCTGCTCACGCCGCCCAACGACGGCCGCATTCTGCCCGGCGTTACGCGCCACATCGTGATGGAGTTGGCGTTTGCAGGTGGCATTCCTTTACGAGAAGCGCCCGTACCTGCCGATCCCGATCTTCCGCTCTACCTCAGCTCAGCCCTGCGCGGTTTTTGTCCGGTAGAACAAGTGGAGGGACACACACTCCAGGAAGGCCCCCTCGGCCGGGCACTCAGGGAGTTGTGGGAGCAGGCGCATCCGTCCCGGTAATCGGTACCGTAGGAACCCGAGGAGTCACCTGCTCTTCCGTGTAGCCGGGCGGAATGGTCAGGCCCTTCTGGTAGATGCAGGTACTCTCGATCAGGTTGCCCTGCAGGTCGGCGGTAAACAGGCTGGGGTGCGGAGAACCCGGCCCCGCCGGCGCCCCAATCTCGCGCAGGTTCAGCAGCTTGGGGTCGGTAATTACCCAGGATCCGCCGTAGCCAACCATGCCCGACCAGACGCAGTGGGTACCGGGTGGACAGGGAGAAACCAGGTCGATCGCGGCATAGGTCCCGTCCCGCTCAAAGCGGATGTTGCGGGCATAGGCACGGCCGCCACAGGAGGGCGAGGTCCAGTTGCCCTCAAAAGCCACACCAGAGGCTTCCCCCAAAAGGGTAGGTACCGTCGGCCCTTCCGGCGGCGTCGGATCCGCCCCGTCGAGGGCCGTACAGGCCCACAGGAAAATCAACAGCATCCAGCGCCTCCCATCCAGTCGGCTCCCTGCCAGTCTACCTCATCCATCGCAGCCCTGGCCCCCCACAGCAAGCTCTCTACACTCTTTCTACTTCGGCAGCCACCCGCCGAGACTCAGGATATCCCAGCAGGAAGGAGGGCGTGCATGCGTCCAGGGCTGGAAGTACTTTTTGATTCTCTGGATCGCCTTGCGGGGCGACGGGTCGGTGTCTGCTGCAACCACACGGCGGTGGACCGGAATTTGAACCACCTTTTGGACCTGCTTCACGCCAAAGGTGTTCGTGTACGCCGGATTTTTGCGCCAGAACACGGTCTTCACGCGACGGCGCAGGACATGATCACCGTGGAGGATCAGGGGGAGGTGGTCTCTTTGTACGGCAAGACCGCCGAGAGCCTTCGTCCGTTGCCTTCGCAGCTTGCAGACCTGGACGTTGTCCTGTTTGATATTCAAGATATCGGCAGCCGCTACTACACCTACCAGGCGACGCTGGGCTATTTTATGGAGGAGGCCGCGCGCACCGGCACCGAGATCTGGGTGCTGGACCGCCCCAATCCCATCGACGGGCTGACGCTGGAAGGAAACATCGTTCAGCGCGGCTTTGAGAGCTTTGTCTCTGCCTATCCTCTTGCCGTGCGCCATGGTATGACGATGGGCGAGCTGGGTACCTTTTTTGAGAAGGTGTTGCGGATCCGCTGTGCGCTCAAGGTGATCCGCTGTGAGGGCTGGCGTCGGGAGGACTACCTGGATGATACCGATCTTCCTTGGGTGTATCCCTCTCCCAACATGCCGACGCTGGAGACGGCGATCCTCTATCCGGGGATGTGTCTGATCGAGGGGACGAACCTTTCGGAAGGTCGAGGGACGACGCGGCCTTTTCATCTTTTTGGGGCGCCCTGGCTGGATGCTGGGAAGTACACGGAGCTGCTGCGGAAGGGAGCTTTGGATGCAGGTTTGGAAGGGGTGGCTTTCCGGGCTGCCACCTTTGAGCCCCGTTTTCAGAAGTTTGGGGGGCAGCCGTGTAGTGGTGCTGAGGTGACGGTGACGGATCGGCACCGTCTGGAGCCCTATCTTTTGGGGTTGGTGGTGTTGGAGGCGACCCTGCGCGCGGCTCCGGAGCATTTTCGGTGGCGTACGGAGACCTATGAGTTTGTGGATACGCCGATTGCGATTGATCTTTTGACGGGATCTTCGGAGGTTCGCGTGGGGTTGGAATCGCGGGTGCGGCCGCGGGATCTGGGTCAGGCCAGCCGGAT
>CAITDR010000227.1 GCA_903891165.1 uncultured Pseudomonadota bacterium | reverse complement strand
TTCCGGGGCCCACCTTCACGGTGGAGGGGGAGGATCCCCTGTCGATGCGCCGTAGTCAAGACTACAAAGGCCGCAGATCCTCACACATCGCCACTCCCGACGATATCTGCTACCTGAACTACACCTCGGGCTCCACGGGCAGGCCCAAGGGGGCCCGCACCAGCCACCGCAACATTCTGGTGAATGCAGCCGCCACGATCGACGGTCTGGGTTTTACAGCCGAGGATGTCTACCTGGGGATGTTCTCGGTTTTTGCTCATCCACACGAGCTTTTTCATCGATCGCTGCTGCTTGCCGGCCCCTTTGTGGTGGTGGACTCGCTGAGCCCGCGGGTGATTGCCGAGGTGGTGCAGCGCCACAAGGTCAGCTGGATGATGGCGGTGCCCTCCTTCTATGAAATGCTCTTGGAGGGCCAGGTCGGGCTACCCTCCTTGCGGGTGCTGGAGAGCGGCGGGGCCTATGTATCTCCCGAGACTTTAGCCCGGATGGAAGCTTCCTTCTCCGCACGTTTCCTACCGGTATGGGGTAGCACGGAGACGACGGGTGTGGCGCTCGGCATGCGTATCGATCAGCCGACGCGGCCAGGCTCCACCGGGCGCCCCATCGACAGCTACGCGGTTTCTGTGCGGAACGAGGTGGGGGAGGAGGTCAAGGACGGGGAGGTGGGAGAGCTGTTTGTACGCGGCGAAGCAGTGGCAACGGGGGGCTATCAGGGCCAGCCGGAGGAGACGGCGGCGTGCTTTTCGGGGGGCTGGTATGCGACCCGGGACCTGGTGCGTCGCGATGCGGATGGCTACTTCTACTTCGTGGGGCGGCGCTCGGAGATGCTGAAGATCGGCGGGATTCGCGTCTTTCCGCTTCAGATCGAGGAGGTGATAAAGCGTCATCCGCAGGTGCGCGATGTGGTGGTGGTGCGCGCGGAGGAGCGCCTGCGGGGGGAGGTGGCGCGGGCGGTGGTGGCCACCGTGCCGGGGGCCACGTTGGGGGTGGCCGAGCTCCAGCGCTGGTGCCGCGGGCAGCTGGCCCTCTACATGGTGCCGCGAATTGTTGAGTTCTGGAAAGAGGTTCCCAAGCTGCCCAATGGCAAGATCGACAAGAAGGCCGTACTTGCGGTGGCTCCCGACGTTCATCGGGACGAGCGCGGATGAGACCCACGCTGCTGGTGAAAGATTTGGGTGGCTTGGCGCTGTATTATCCGGGCCAAGCGCTGGTGAACCGCCTGCCCCGTGCCGGCCTGGATCGGGTGGCGTCGCTGGGCGGCTCGGTGGTGCGTCGGCTGGATGACAGCGATGTACGGGCGGAACTCTCCGCGATCTATCAACATCGTCCTGCCCCACGCTCTCCAGAAGCCATCCTGCGGGATTGTTTCCGCTTGACGATGTTCAACGAGCTGGAGGTGCTGCGCTATCCTTACCTGAGCCCGGAGCGGATCGGCGAGGTCTGCGAAGTGGAGGGGCGCCATCACCTGGATCGGGCCTTGCAGGCGGGGAAGGGGGCGATCATCCTGATCGGGCACTTCGGCGCCAACCAGATGATCATGCCGGCTCTGGGCTACCTGGGCTATCCGATGAACCAGCTCTCGGCGCCGCCGCCGGTCTGGGCGGAGATCCTGCGGGAAACGCGTACGACGCCGCTGTGGGAGCGGGTGCTGGCCCGGCGTTGGGAGCTGGAAAAACGGCTTCCGGTGCGCCATATCAACATTTTTCGCTTCCTCCGCCCGGCTTTTGACTGCCTGGCCCGCAACGAGGTCTTAGGGCTCGCTTTTGATGGGGGGGGCGGAAAAAAGTGGGCAGAGGTGGATTTTCTGGGACGGCGTGCGAAGTTGTCGGTGGAGCCCGCGCGGATCTGGCAGAAGACGGGTGCGGTACTCCTCCCCACCTTTGTCCTACGGAATCCGGGGGAGAGTCGCCACCGGATCCAGATCACCGAGCCACTGCCCTGGGCGGGAACTGCGGAGCGCAGCCTCCAGCATTTTGTGCACCGCTTTGAGCAGAAGGTGTGGGACCACCCCGAGCACTACCTACACTTTCTGGCCATGCGCCGTAAAGTGCGGGGGACGGATGTGGTACCCTTTTTCGACGACTACCCACCGGCCGCGCAGCAGCTCAACCCTCAGGAGGCGGAGGAGCGCCTGCGCCGCGCCGGGACATGGCGGGATCCTTCCGAGCCGGCTTGAGCACTGAATGAGTATTCATTCAGTAGAAGTCTGCCACCTTCCTTACTTCTTGACAGGGGCCACAAAGGGAGGCCCGGACAACTGGTTCACCCGACTGCGGTTGTACAGGATCCAGAGCCCCACGGCCGTCAGCAGCACCGAGCCATATTGTGCGGGCGTCAGTCCGAAGTAGCGTACATCCACCGGAGCCGAGCGTACAAAATCGGAGAGGAAGCGGTAGGGGCCGTACATGGTGGGAAGCAGGCCCACATAGAAGCCGGTGAAGCGGCTTTTCCGGTCCAGGACCTCGAACAGCACCCAGGTAAAGCCGGACCAAAGGGCCTCGTAGAGCCCCATGTCGTGACAGGCCACCGCACAGTTCAACACCCCGTCGGGCGAGTGACAGCCACCGGGCACCGCAAGGATAAAGTCGGAAATGGGGCCGGGGTGATCATGGGCGGAAAAGCAGCCCAATCGCCCCAGGAACCAGCCCAGGGAGAAGCCGATGGCCAGACCGTCCGCATGCGGCCAGAAAGACTGCTGGTAGCGCCGGAAAAACCAGACACTCAGCGGAATACAGACCATAAAGCCGCCGAAGGAGGACAGCCCATGCCAGACCTGCACCAGATGCAGGTCCATCAGCCTGAAGTTACCTGAGGTGATCGCCGCAAAGTCCTCGCCAAGGAGCGCCGGTTCGTAGAACAACAGGTGACCCAAGTGCCCGCCCACAAAGGTGCCTAGCACCAGCCAGCCAATCAACTGGTTCACAAATTCCGGATCGACACCAAACTTTTTCGCTTTCTGCTGGGCAATATTTCCACCCAGCAAAAAACCCGCCGCAACGAGGATGCCGAACATATGGATGGACACATTCCCAAACAGGGGGATGGAAAAGGGCTCAAAACAGGGGATCAGCGGCTTCATGGGGTCGGTGGCTATCCCGTCGGCGGGGCCGCTACCACCACGCACTGGACGATTCCGGCGGATGTCGCCCGATCCTGACCGACGGGTTATAATGGTGCTCTATAGCCGGGTTTGTGGGTCAAATGGCAATTATCAACTTTGCAAGGCGGGAAATCGAAGCGAAAGTGGTCTATTATGGCCCCGCCTTCTCGGGGAAGACCACCAATGTACAGGTGCTTCACCAGAAGATGCCTTCCAACCAGCGCGGCGAGCTGCACGCACTGTCCACTGAGGCGGATCGTACCCTCTTCTTCGACTACGTGCCCATCCAGCTGGGCCAGATCGGCGGCTTTACCGCACGTTTTAAGCTGTTCACGGTGCCCGGCCAGGTAGTCTACCAGCAGACCCGTCGTGTGGTGCTTCAGGGTGCGGATGCCGTGGTTTTTGTGGCCGACTCCACCCCTGATCGTGCGGATGCAAACCTGGATTCTTTGGTGGACCTGGAGGAAAATCTCCGCTCGCATGGCCTGGATCTCGCCTCGATCCCCTTGGTGATTCAGCTGAACAAGCGCGATGCCCCCGGTGCCCGCTCCACCGAAGACATGCTTACCGATCTGAACCCCTTTGGGGTACCCTTTGTGGAGGCCGTGGCCTTTGAGGGGACGGGTGTGCTCGAAACCCTGAAATTGGTGACGGACATCGCCGGACAACGTATCCGCGAGCAGCTGTCCGGTCAGAACACCAGCACAAAATTGCAGGCGGTAGACAACCCCAATGCGGTGGACGACCGCAAAGTGATCCGCGACCACATCGAGCGGATCAAGAAGGTTCGCCCGCAGGAAATCGAGAAAGAAAAATCCATGCAGGCCGCGGGAAGGGTCCACATGGAAAAGGTGGATGCCTTCCTGGAGCAGGGGGCGTCCGGGCGTCCTACGAGTGGTCCCGCGCAAAAAGTTGTGGATATTCCCCAAAAACCGGCACCAGTCGCCCATGAGGTGGGTCGTCTGGTGAAGGCCCCTTTGCCGATGGGTGTGGTACAGCCACCGCCGGCACCCGTTGTTCCGCCCGCGCCGAAAATTGACCATCCCCTGGGTGCACCCATGGAAGCCCGGGTAGAGGTGGACCACGCCAACGCCTTCCGCGCACGCGAGGTGCTGGGCTCCATGGTGGGGCCGGATGGTCGGGCACGGGTCGAGGTGGTGCTGGAGCAGGACGGCCGGGCCACCCGCCACACGGTGGTGCTGGTGCCGACCCTGCCGACCGCACCGGGGACCCCCACTTGGGTGGTGGCGACGGTGGCGGCGGTGCTCGCTGCGGCCGTGGGCATTGTGGCAGGTGTGGGCATCGGCTGGGCGATTTTTTAGGCCATGTGGACTTCCCGCACCGGGCGGCGCTGGTCGCTGCGCCCCTCCGATCCGGCGCGGGCCACCGCCATCGCCTCCGCGTGCAGGATCTCGCCGCTTGCGGCGCGGGTGCTGGCGGCCCGTGGCTATGATGGCAGCTCGGCGCTGGCTTTTCTGTCGCCGGGTTTGCAGAGCCTCCTCGATCCCTCGGGGATTCTCCACCTGCCGCTGGCGGTGGAGCGTATTGACGCTGCCTTGCGACGTGGTGAACATATCCGCCTCGTGACGGACTATGACGTGGACGGCACGACCTCTTGCCTCATCCTCCATGCCGCCCTGGATCGCCGCATCCAGGCCATGGGCAGTGCCGCCACCATCAGCTACCACATCCCCGATCGTTTTGTCGAAGGCTACGGTCTGTCCAGCTACGCCGTGGAAAAAGCGGCCTCGGAACAGGTGGGTCTGCTGATCACGGCCGACATCGGCGTCCGTGATCATGCCTCGATCCGCCGCGCCCGCGAGCTGTCCCTGGACACGCTGGTCTGCGACCACCACCTGCCCGCCGGGGAGGATGTGCCTCCCGATGCTTTGGCGGTGATCTGTCCGCCTCAAGCTGGCTGTTCCTATCCGAACAAGGCACTCGCTGCCTGTGGCGTGTCCCTCAAGCTTGCGACGGCCTTGCTGGCCAGCGACGGCCGCCGAGACGACGTTCTGGCCTCGATGTTGAAGCTGGCGGCGGTGGGCACCATTGCGGATGTGGTGGACATCGCCAACCCGGAAAATCGGGCGATTGTGGCGCTGGGCCTGGAAGGGCTGAACCACGGTCGGCATTCTCCGGGGTTGAAGGCGCTCTTGGAGGTGGCGGGCTTGACAGGTCAAGCCATCGATGCGAGCTCGGTGGGCTTTCGGATCGCACCCCGGATCAACGCCGCTGGTCGCCTGAAGGATGCCAATGCGGTGGTGCGGCTCTTGCGCGAGCGCGACCCGGAAGCGGCCATGGCCCAGGCGCGCGCCTTGGACGCACTCAATCGGGAACGGCAGGGTATACAGTCGCGACTGGTGGATCAGGTGCTGGAGAAAATTGCTGATCCGCCGCCCTCCTTTGTGGTGGCCTTCGGTCCCGAGGAGGAGGGTTGGCACCGCGGAGTGGTGGGCATCGTGGCCGCCAAAGTGCGCGAAAAGCTGCTGAGGCCGGTCGCGGTGGTGGCGGTGATGGGGGACTGGGCCACCGGCTCGATCCGCTCAGTTCCGCAGATTCATGCGGTGCGGGCGCTGGACAGTGTATCAGGCCTGTTACGACGCTACGGGGGGCACGCTGCTGCTGCCGGTTTTACGCTGCCGACGGAGAAAATACCGGCCTTTGAACGGGGGTTGTGTGCCTATGTGGACGCGGTGGTGGGGGAGGGGAGCCTGATCGGGGAGGAGGAGGCCGACGTGCAGGTGGGCGCAGGGCAGCTTAACGTCCAGCTTGTCCAGGATCTCCGTATCTTTGAGCCCACGGGGAAGGGTAACCCGCAGCCCCGCTTCCGGGTGGACGGTCCCATCGATCGACCGAAGATCCTCAAGGATGTTCACCTGAAATTCCGCGTGGGTGGGGTGGATGCGGTGTGGTGGGGCCAGGCTGAGAGTCTGCCGCTGCTGGAAAATGCGACTGCAGTCATCGGAACTGTGGCGTTGAACCAATGGAATGGCAACACCTCGGTGCAGATCACCGTAGAGGATGTGCTTTGAAGATCGCTACCGGGAGATTGTCGCTATGCCAGTATGTTTGATCACCGGCGCTTCGAGTGGAATCGGCGAGGCCCTTGCCCGTGAATATGCACGCCGGGGATGGGCGGTGGGGCTGATCGCCCGTCGGAAGCCGGTGCTGGACGGACTGGTGCAGGAGCTGCGCAGCAAAGGGGCCAAAGCGGCGGCTGCAGCGGCCGATGTCACCGATCGTGCAGCGTTGGAGGAGGCGGTGCAGCTCCTGGAAGGAGAGCTGGGAACCTGCGATCTGATGATCGCCAATGCCGGTGGGGATCCCGGCATCGGCAAGCGCCTGGAACCGGAAGCGATCATCTCCACGATGAACCTGAACTACAACGGCGTGGTCTACGCCATGGGTGCGGTGTTACCCCGGATGCAGGCGCGTAAACAGGGTAGCATCGCGGTGGTATCTTCGATCGCCCATATGCGGGGGATTCCGCGTTTTGGTGCCTACGGCGCCAGCAAAGCGGCCGTCAGTAGCCTGTGTGAAGCACTGCGCCCCGAGCTTGCCGCTTGGGGCATCCGCCTGCACACCATCAACCCCGGTTTTGTGCGTACACCCCTGACGGCAGCGAACAAGTCCCCGATGCCCTTTCTCCTGGATGCGGACGAGGCCGCACGTCGGATTGCCAATGCAATTGAGGTGGGAAAGGCCATCTACACCTTCCCCTTCCCCACACGGATGGCGATGGCTTTTGCTACTCTTCTTCCTGCCTTTTTATGGGATCGCCTGATGGGCAGGGGTTTTAAGGCGAAGTAGCCGCTGCACACCAGTCGGGTGGGGCCTCGCAGTCGCCATGTTCGCGGATGTGTCGCCGGAGGATCCGCAGGGTCAGATCGCGGGCTCTCGCCTCCGGATCAGGCTGCTGGTACCGCGCAAAAATCTCCCGAAACCGCCGCTCCAGGCGCGGGAAGTCAGCCTCCTTCCCTTCCGCGATCGTCAGCTCGCGGGAGAGTGCGTTGGCCAGACAGGGACCTTCGTAGCGCCCCGCTTTTTTGCAGCCCGTCCGCGCATCCTCCTCCACCGATCCCCTTGCATCTACTGCCACAAACCAGCATTCCTCACGGAGGAAAGACTCGTCCAAGGTCGGGCAGATCTCCTCATCCCGCCGCGGCTGCCCGCGCACCAGAAACAAAAAACACTCCTCCCGTAGCCGGAGATCCTGGATGACCGCGCAGTCGCCCGCTCGATAGGCCCGCCGATCGGCCGCAGGATCCGCCTCTGTAGTGCAGCTTACAGTCCAAAAAAGTCCCAGCGCAAGCAGATACGCAGGGAGTGCGCTACATGAGGGGGCCTGTGGAGTGTGAATGTTCGACATCGCTGCGGTCCAGAAGCTCTATGCCACCTTTGCCGCCCGTCACGCCCTGGCGCGGCAACGCCTGGGCCGCTCTATCACCCTCGCGGAGAAAATCCTCTGGTCGCACCTGACCGATCCGGTTCATGCTGATTTTCGGCGCGGTGCTTCTTTTTTGAACCTGCACCCTGACCGGGTGGCCATGCAGGATGCCACTGCGCAGATGGCGCTGCTGCAGTTTATGCTCGCCGGAAAGGAGACCACCGCGGCGCCGACAACGGTGCATTGTGACCACCTGATCCGTGCACACCAGGGGGCGGACAAAGATATGGCGGTTGCGATGGGGGAGAATGCCGAGGTCTTCACCTTCCTCCAGACCGTGTCGCAACGCTATGGCATTGGTTTCTGGAAGCCGGGCGCAGGTATCATCCACCAGGTGGTTCTGGAAAACTACGCTTTTCCCGGTGGCCTGATGATCGGTACCGACTCACATACTCCCAATGCGGGTGGCCTGGGCATGTGTGCGGTAGGCGTGGGTGGCGCCGACGCGGTAGACGCGATGGTGGGGCTGCCCTGGGAGCTTTTGTGCCCCAAAGTGATCGGCGTGAAGCTGACCGGGAAATTGTCCGGTTGGACCAGCCCCAAAGACGTGATCCTGAAGCTGGCGGGTATTCTCACCGTCAAGGGTGGCACCAACGCCATTGTTGAATATTTTGG
>CAITDR010000226.1 GCA_903891165.1 uncultured Pseudomonadota bacterium | reverse complement strand
CGTTGCTGTCGTTGCAGTCGTCGCCACCGCTGGCGATGGTGCTGTGGCCGTCGCCGTCGGCATCGTTGTTGCTGCCGTTGCAGAAGTCGGCAAAGACATCGAAGACCGAACCTGCGGTACCTCCCTGGTTATTGTACAAGTTTGAAAATGTAAATGAAGAGACGTTGGTGGCGGGAAAGACTACCGTGCCCGAGGCGTCGTCCACCGACGTCCACAGGTCGCCGCCGTTGATTTGGATCGGAACGCCGGTGTCGAAGGGGGTGATGAGCATGGCTGCGGTCACCGGATAGTCCACCCCGTTGATCTTGAAGTCCAGGTATTCTCCCGGACTGGTCGCGTTAAAGTTGGTCTTTATACCGCTGACGGGGGAGGAGAAGGTGTAGGTGACCGACTCGGCGCCGGCGCTGCCCGCCCAGTAGCCGGCGATGGTATGCCAGGTGGAGTAGGTGCTGACCACCCCCCGGCTGGAGCTGACGCTCACGGTGATTCCCTGGATCACCTGGGAGTTGGTGGTGGTGATCTCGGTCACACAGGCGGCCGCTACCGGCTGACGCTCCTCGTAGGGTTCTGAGGGCCCAAAAGGAGCGGCGGGGATGGACTCGGCTTCGGGAGCGCAGCCGGTTCCCAAAATAAGCAGGTAGAGGGGGGAGGGTCGCATGAGATCCTTGGGGCTGGCGGGACCAGCGCGGCTGCATCATACCACGACTTTTTCGGGCGTCGCCGTAGCTCAGCTCCTATTCCGGCGGTGGCAGGGGGGAGGAGGAGGGAGAATGTGGTACCATCTCTGCCGAGGTGCGAATGCTGCTTCTTGCCTGTGTGACTCCCGAGACGCCCCCCGTAACCGACCACGCCCCCGCGGCTCTGACCAGCTCTTGGACCGGAGCGCAGAGCGATCAGGTGGAGGCCGCCCTGGCGATGGCACCAGCCTGGATTCGCAGTGATCTTCGCCTGTCCTTGCAGCAGCAAAGCCCGGAGCGTGCCGACGAACTGGCGGCCACCCTGCTGGGGGTGACCGATCCGGATCTGGTGGACGAGGTGGCCTTTTCGCTGGCCCACCTGAGCCCGGAGAGCCTATCCAGTGCGGACTTTTACCCGGAGATCCTGGTGGAAAACGCGGCGATGATCTACGAGGTGGATCCGCTGCTGGACTATGTGGAGCTGGTGGAGCTGGGGGACGCCGAAAATCCACAGACCACCACCCGCTATCAGGTGGAGGTGGATGGCCAGATCCAGACGGTCCAGCTCGATCCCGAGCTTTATTACTGGTTTATCGTCCATCCGCGGATGGAAGACGAACACGTCTGGTATGTGGACGCCTGGTCCGCCTGCGGCCGTCGCAGCCTGGAGTGTGCGGGTACCCCGGAAACCGGGAGCTTCTGGCGTCGTTTTCTGTGGGATGGTGCACTGGAAAATTGTCCCGAGGGCGAGGTCTGCCCGGTGCTCTCCGACTACCTGCAGAGCACGCCGGTGCTCTATGGCGCGGCGGATGGCAACGACGCAGTGCATTCTGTGGCCGCGATGCTGCTGGATTCCCCGGGAGAGGCGCGCTGGTTCAGTTTTGGGGCCCACGACGAGCGCTCCATCCAGCCCAACCGGATCTACGCCTTGGGCCGCGGGAATTGCGGAGAGTGGGCGGATATGACCACGGCGCTGTCGCGTACCGCGCTGATCCCCAACGTGAACATGACCCCGTCGAGCTGGGATCACACCTGGAACGCCTTCTACCTGGATCGTTGGGTGCAGTGGGAGCCCGTCAATTGGGCCTTTGATACCCACTATAATTCCGGCTACGCCACCTGGGGTACCCGAGGGGACACCTCGATCTGGTACCAGAGCCAGGACTACGCCACCGAGACCTCCACCCTGGAGGTGCAGGTACACGACGCGACGGGTCGGCCGGTGGACGGGGCGATTGTGGCGCTGTGGACCCCCTACGAGAGCAGCTACTGGTATGCGGGCGAGCTGCCCACGGATGCGACGGGGACCGCGCGCTTCCTGTTGGGTGCCAACCAGACCTATGCCTACTTTGTGAGCGATGTTCTTGGGGACTACCCCGGAAACAACACCATTGATCTGGCGACGTCGGGCATCGCCGCGGACCAGGTCGGGCAGGTGCAGGTGGCGCTGGAGGGGAGCCGTCCCGCCGCCTACGCGCCCACCCTGGTCCAGACGGGCGCGGGAGATGGCCAATTCTCGGCGCAGATCGAGGCTGAGGGGCGCCTGTTGGGCCTGTCCTACCGCCTGGGCGAAAGCTCGGCGCAGCCGGTGGCGGCCCCGGCACTTTCCACCTGGTGGATGACCGAGGCGGACTACGCCAATTTTGTGGGCGGCCAGGCTCCCCAGGTGCAGAGCACCACACTCTCCGCCGCGCTGTCGGTAGAGACGCCCGTGGTGCTGGTGGTGGGCAACTTTGATGCCGAGGCGACGGCGGTGGTGGGAGAGCTTTCCTTTGCCGCCGTGGTTCCGGGGACGACGGGCACGGACGGCCGCATGCCACTGTCGCTGCTGCCCGGCGAGCATGTGGCGGTGCGTTTCACCCGCTGAGGAAGAGGGCGGGGGCTGAATGAGGCTTCATTCAGTCCCCGATTTCCCAGCTTCTACCAGACTTCGCAGGCTCCGGCTGGCCGCATGGTCGTACCCTCCGCACAAGAGAATGCGGAATGGAACTCGGGCAGGTTGGAGAGCGGCCCGTTGACACGGTACTTCGGAGGGCTGTGAGAGTTCGAGAGTACCTGCATCTTCTCGTAGGCTGGGCTGCTGACCGAACACCATCCCTGAGCCATGGCCACAAAGAAGAGCTGGTCGTCGTTGAGGCCGGGAATGTTGGCTGCTGGGGCATTCTGCGCCTTGAACGCACGGTAGGCCAGACGTGTGCCACCCAGGTCGGCGATGTTCTCCCCCAGGGTCAGGTCACCCTTGACAAAAAGGCCGGGCTGGGGCTCATAGGCCGCGTACTGGTCCTTCACACAGGCGGTCTGGGTGTCAAAGCGGGCGGAGACCTCGGGGGCCCACCACTCCACAAGGCGACCCTGGCCGTCGAATTTGCGGCCGGAGTCGTCGAAGCCATGGCTCAGCTCATGGCCCATTACCATGCCGATGGCGCCGTAATTCATCGCCGCCGGGAAGCTGTGGTCGAAGAAGGGTGCCTGCAGAATCCCAGCCGGGAAGACCATTTCGTTGAGCGAGGGGTCATAGTAGGCATTGACGGTCGAGGGCGTCATGTACCACTCGCTGCGGTCGGGGGCCTTGCCCACCTTGGCGAGCTGCCGCAGGGTTTCGAAGCGATTGGCGGCCAGCTTGTTGGCAGCGTAGTTGTTGCCGAGCGTCAGGCTGCCGTAGTCCCGCCAGCGATCGGGGTAGCCTATTTTCAGGTTCATCGCCTTCATCTTCTCGACCGCACGCGCGCGCGTGGGGTCGTCCATCCAGGCCAGCTTGGGCAGCCCTGCGGTGAAGGCCTCCTGCACCGAGCGCATCAGGGTGCCGGCGATGTCCTTGCTGTCGCCCGGAAATTTCGCGTCGATATAGGCTTTTCCGGCCAGCTCGCCAATGGTGGCATCGGTAGAGCTCACACAGCGCTTCCAGCGATCCTCAGGCTGCTTCTGGCCGAAGATCTGCTGCCCGAAGAAGGCAAAAGTCTCGTCGAAGTAGGCTTTAGGCAGGGCACCGGCGTAGTTGTGCAACAACTGCCAACGCAGGTAGGCCTTTAAGGTGGCGGTGTCGGTCTTCTTCAGAAGTGCGCCCAGCTTGCGGAAAACTTCCGGCGTTTCCACATTGATATCGTTCAGTCCGGTGGCCCCTGAGGCATCCAGGAAGCCGTCCCACTTCAAGCCGGGGTTGATCTTCATCAGGCCGGCGCGGTCCAGCTTGTGGTTGATCTTGTCCGGGTCACGCAGCTCGGCGGAGGGAACAGAGATTTCTGCGTAGGCTGTTTCGAAGGCTACCACCGCCATGGACTGTTTGATGGCCTCCATTTCAGGCATGCCAGACAGGACCAGGATTTTTGCAATGTGGATCCCGTAGGCAGCGAGAAGTTCGGCGTTCTCCGGCTTCAAGTAGTAGTCGCGGTCAGGTAGAGACAGGCCACCCTGGCCCAAGTCGATGATGGTCACGGTGGGGTCCACCATGCCCGGGGTGACGTACATACTGAACAAGGCGGGCACCCCGACCAGCTGCAGCTTGCCAGCCTGCACCATAAAGCTGGGCACGTCCTTCAGGCTGTCGATGTCTTTGAGCAGCGGCTCCAGGGCGGTGATCCCCGCTTTTTCGATACCCGGCTCGTCCATACAGGAGCCGTACCAGCTCCCCAGGCGGCGCCGGTCGGCGTCGGAGCTGCTGGTGTCGGCGGCGGCCTCCTCCATCACCTTCCGCAGCGTCTCCCGGTTCTGCTCGCGGATCACCGAAAAGCTCCGGGTCCAGGAGGGTTTGTCGGAGGGGAGGGGAGTATTCTTGATCCAGTTACCGCAGGCATAGGCATAGAAGTCGTCGCAGGGGGACACCGACGTATCCATGGCCGAGAGCAGGTTTTCCGCGTAGGCGGGCAGTGGCGGGGGGGCCACCGGCTCGGTGGCCGTAGGGGCCACGGGGGCCTCGGTCTTGGGGGCACAGGACAATAGCAGCAGTGGGATCAGAGAGCGCATCAAAACTCCAGGGAGGCCCGGCTAACGGGCTGGTCGGGATCTGGCACGGAGATTCCCTCAGTGGCCCCGGGCCTCCGATTGTTTCGGCTACGCTCCCCATACGACGTGACTCTGATCAGAGTCACGCTGGATTCTTAGGCTTCTTCCTTATTCCAGGAAGACGATGTCCTGGGGCTTACGCAACAGCTTCAGCACGCCGGCCTCCACCTGGACCACCTCGGAGAGCCGCAGGAATTGCTTGTCGCTCACGGTGTAGATGTAGGGGTTGCCGCTCACAAAGAGAGACCCCACATCGAGTAGCTCCAGCGCGGGGGCGGACAAGTCGCCGCCCGCCCACCACCTGGCCAGGGTGTTCATCCGCCAGGAGCGCAGCAGCTTTCGGAAGAGGTAGGGCAGGATCACCGCCGAATCACGCAGGGTGGTGCAGTCGGCAATCGCGACCCCCACCGCCG
>CAITDR010000225.1 GCA_903891165.1 uncultured Pseudomonadota bacterium | reverse complement strand
GTCTTTGGCCTTGATGTAGCCGGGATCCGCTTCCGGGCCGGGAGGGGGGGCCGCGGACGCAGGGGTGGTGGGCGGGAGGTCGGGAGCAGGGGTGGAGGGACGCGGCGGGGCCGTCGGGGGAGGGGTGGTGGGACGAGGGGGAGGGACGGGCGCAACATCGGCCTCCTCCTCCTCTTCTTCCAAGGTCTCGTCCGGTTCAGGGGTGGTGGGGGGAGGGGTATCCTCCACGTCGTCGGCGCCACCGTAGAGCTCAAACTGGGTGAGGCCGATCTTCGCCTCGGTGTTCAGACGGGCGAGGCGTTTCGCCAGCGCCGATCCGGACATGCCCTTTTTGATGGTCGGGTTGAAGGTGAGGACATCTTCGCTGTTCCGGACGACGGTTCCCGCGCAAAACGCCGCATTGGAGGGGAACTCCTCCTCGCCCTTGCCCTTCTTTTTCAGGTGCGCATTGATCTTGGTCAGGTTGCCAAAGACCGCAGCCTTCCCGGGGATGTTTGCCGCATAGGCCACACCGCGCTTGGTAGCCTTGTCGTAAATACAGTAGAAAGGAACATCCTTGTTCTTCACCTTCTTCAAGTTCTGCTTCACGATAGTGGCAAGTGCGGGGATCATGGAAACTCCAAGGGCGCGGAAGTGTATCCGATCCGGGACAGCCACGAGGCGCGGAATTTACCTTTTTCCGTGGTTCAGAGGTGACATAGGCTGCCTGATCAGGCGTGCCCGCGACCGGCTGGACGGCCGGCCTTCCACTCCGCATGCAGCCGCACCCGCTCCGACTCCTCCAGCGGCTTCAGGGCCTCGACCAGACTTACGCGAGAAAGGCGCGTTATCCGTGGCTCCAGCCATCGGCGAAGCCGCTCAGGGTCCCGACGGCCCGCCGAGCGCGCCACCCAGCCGATACACTTCTGAACAAAAAACTCCCGTTCCCCCAACATCCCGTCAGAATAGCGCACAAAACGCTCCCAATCTCCCTTTCCCCGCCGTAGATCCGGCTCCAACGACAACATGGCGCTCCGACGTAGCCAGAAGTCTGGATCGTCCTTCCAACGATCGAGCACTTTTGTTGTATCGGGGTACTTTTTCAGCAACACGGGCATCACGGCCGTGATCAGGGTGTCTGCCAGTGCCCAGGTTTTTCCCTCCCGGAGAATTTGCTCCAGAAAGGGAACATCCTCCAAGGTGAACAACTTCGCCTTCCGACCCAGCAACACCACCGCCGCGTGCCGGGCCTCATGCTCGGGCAGGAGCCAGAGCGCCCGCGCCAGCTCGATCACAGTCTGTCGGTCGGATAGTCCCACTTCCCGCCGACCAACAGCCGCGCGTACCGCCGGTACCCCGCAGCCCAGGAAGGGCCGGTCGCTCTTCAGGTAGCGACGCTCGGCCACCGCACGCACCGGGTTTGCCAGCGGGCGCAGCTCCTCCATCAGGGCGAGGGCCTCGGTCATTTCTGTCACTCAATAAAAACCGGCGGTGCGGGGCGCAAGGCGATGGTTCATGTACACCGTCTTGGGCTCCGAGAAGAAGCGCCAGGCGTCGGGCCCCATCTCCTTGGGGCCCACCGCGGTGGCTTTGCAGCCGCCAAAGGGGAAGTGGGCCTCGCCACCCATCGTGGGGGCATTCACCTGGGTGATGCCAGTATCCAGGCGTTGAACCACCTCAAAGGCGCGGCCCAGGTCGCGGGTGTACACTGCACCGGTGAGCCCGAACTCTACCCCATTGGCCACTGCGATGGCCTCCTCTACCGAGGCCACCCGGATCACAGAAAGTACAGGTCCAAAGATTTCTTCCCGCGCGATACGGTGGGTGGGGCTCACCTGGTCAAAAACCGTGGGTGCGGGGAAGTAGCCGTGGGGGAGATCCGCCCAACGTACACCGCCAACCACCAGCTTTGCCTCCTCTTTTCCCACCTCCTGATACTCCAGAACCGTCCGGAGCTGACGGGCGCTCACCGAAGGCCCCATGGTCACCCCCTCTTTCAGCGGGTGCCCCGGTCGAACCGCGCGTGCCAGCGTCGCGATACGCTCCACAAAGGCGTCGGCAACACCCTCCATCACGATGGCGCGGGAAGTGGCGGTACAACGTTGCCCGGTGCTCCCAAAGGCGCCTTGCGCGCAGCCCGCCGCTGCCAGGTCCAGGTCGGCGTCGTCCAGCACGATCAGCGGGTTCTTCCCGCCCAGCTCACACTGCACCGCCTTGTGCAGGGCCCCGCAGCGTGCTTCCACCTGCCGACCGACCTCGGTGGATCCGGTAAAGGAGATGGCCTTTACCCTTGGATCTTCGATGATGGCGCGGGCGGGTTCGGCATCCCCGTAGACGATGTTCACCACCCCGGGCGGAAAGCCCGCCTCGCGGATCAGCTCGGCGATCCGCTGGGTAACCAGCGGCGTTTCTGGAGCCGGCTTGAGCACAACGGTATTCCCGGCTACAAGTGCCGGGGCCATCTTCCACAGCGGGATGGCCACCGGGAAGTTCCAGGGGGTGATCAGCCCGACCACACCCTTGGGACGCCAGAAAGTGAAGGCAAAGGTGCCATTCAGCTCAGAGGGAGCAGTGTAGCCTTGGAGGCGGCGTGCATCTCCGGCCGCAAATTCGATGTAGCGGATGGCCTTCTCCACCTCTCCGCGGGCCTCTGGCACGATCTTTCCCTCTTCCCAGGCCAATAGGCGCGCGATATCGTCGGCAGCGGCCTCCAGCAGGCGCACCAGCTTGAACAGCAGAGCCCCACGCTTGGGCGCCGGGGTCTCCATCCAACCGGGCAGGGCAGCCGCGGCGGCGTCGATGGCGGCCGTCGCATCGGCACGACTACCCGATGGCGCATAGCCCAGCAACTCCCTGGTATCGGCAGGGGAGTGGATGGGCATATCTGCGTCGCCAGACCAGCTATCGCCGATCAGGTGGCGGGCACGAAGGGGGGAGCTTTGCATAGGAACCTCGACGGAGGGGTGGTTCAGTCGCCTTCAGTTTCTGGGCGCTTCTCAGACACTTCAGAAGGAAGTACCTCTGAGATCGGTGCACGTGTACCCTGGCGGTAGCGGGGATAGCCCATCAGGCGCATCATTTTTTGATGCACCTCGGAGGGAGGGTTGCGTACAACTTCGGGTGCGTTGGGGTCACGACGGCTGGCCATAAGCCATTGATACATGGAAGACTGGGCGTGGTACACATAGTCGATGCGTACTTTCGGCTCGTTCATCGCATATTTGACACCGCCGATGACCTGAAAGTCTCGGGAGTAGCCGTAGGTATCGTAGGCGTCATGCTGCATCTGGATGCCAAAACGTACGCTGTCCCGGGTGGCCTGCTCAAAAAAGGCAGCCTGTTCCGGTGCCATCCGCAGGGCCATGGAGTAGGCGGCTGCCGTACCTTCCGCATAGCAGAAGGCCTGCATGGCGGGAAGCTCACCCTCGAACTTGAAGTAGCCCCCCAGATAGTCAGGAAAAGGCAGGTAGTCCTTGCGGTACTGGTAGGTCTCAATCATCCAGCGGGCGACATCCAACCCGAAGGTGGCCACATCCTTTTCATCCGGTCGAACGCGGGTATAGGCGTCGGCCGCCATCACCGTCCAGGGTCCGAACTGCACCAATTCCAGGCGCACGTCGTTGTCGTAGGTGTAGGCAGGCCAGGGGCGGTCGGGGTGTTTGCGGTCTGCCCGCTCCTTAAACCAGCCCTTGTAGTGGTCGAAAAAGGGGCGTAGACCCTCCAGATAGACGGGATCCTGGAAGTAGTCATAGAGCATCACCAGCGAGAGTGCAGCTTCGCCGGGAACAATGTCGTTTCGCGCCCCGAAGGAGGGGTGGTCGGGGGGCACGTGGTAGCCCCGGAAGCTGCCGCTGCTGTCCTGCATAAAGCGCACAAAGCGGCCTTGATCGCGCATCAAGTCGTCGTACTGGTGGTCGTTGGTGGCACGCGCCAGATCGATCATGCCCATCAACCCCACCACCACCGAGCCCAGCTTGGTGTTTTTTCCGTAGGTGTAGTAGGCCATGCCCTCCTTCTCAATCTCCGCCCGTAATTTCTCCGGCGTGCGCTTGAGATCTTCGATCTCCCAGGGCTCGAATTTGCCAGGCTCCCGCACCACCAGCGACTTCAGGGTCCAGTCCTGGGCCCGCTTGGCGCCCTCCAAAAATTCGGGGCGGGGATCCAGGGTCCAGGCCTGCCACAGGTTCCAGGTGGCCAGCTCGTGGCGCACGTGGTTGTAGTCGGGTGAGAATCGATTTTCCTCGGGCCAGAACTTGTAGATTACCGTGCCATCGGTCTGGAGATTGGCCAGGTACCACTCCCCCGCCATCACGATGCTCTCAGCAACGGTAGTCTGGTTTACAAAATCGACGGGAATGGGTAAAGTACCCCGGTAGAGGGGGGCCAGACTGGGCAATTCGCCTGCGGCCCCCAGCACTTCACGGTAGCTGACGGTGCGGGTCGCATAGAGGCGGTTGTTGTCATCGCGCCAGGGGCGGATCGCGTCAAAGCGAGCGTCACGGGCCACCGCCTTCAGAAAATCGTCGGCGCTGCTATGGCCACGGATCGCCGCTGCACTGCCGGGAAGAGCACCTTCTTTCACCTCTTTCAGGGTTCCATCCTCCTGCAGCTTCCGCTCCTGCAGGATGGCCCCGTCGATGCCCAGCTCCCAGAAGGTCTCCAGGCTGTCCTCGGACATATCCTCGATCTCCGCTGACTCGACCACACGGTGGATCTCAAAGTTGTAGCGATCCACCTCCTGCGCGAGCATGGGAAAACCCAGGATCTCGCGGTAGCGGCGGTGGTTCATCTCCAGATCCCGAACGGCTTCATCCAGCGCCAGATCCAGGGTTTTTCCGTCGGCCAGCGAGGTGGCCATCTCCTGGCCGTGGCTACGCATGGAGACCATCAGCACCCACTGGCCGCGGTCGGC
>CAITDR010000224.1 GCA_903891165.1 uncultured Pseudomonadota bacterium | reverse complement strand
TCCTCACCTGTATGGCATGCCCCTGGGCGTGGATGTCACGCTGCTCGTAGCCGAGCGACTCTCCCATCGCAATGCGAAGTTGCTCGCGTACCAGATCGATACCGGTGATCTGCTCAGTGACCGTATGTTCCACCTGGATGCGTGTATTCATTTCCAGGAAGTAGAAGCTGCCATCAGGTGATACAAGGAACTCGATGGTACCCGCGGAGCGGTAATCCACCGCACGGCACAATTGGAGCGCCGCCGCATATAGACCCTCCCGGCAAGCCGGAGAAAGGCCCGGTGCAGGGGCCTCCTCTACCACCTTCTGGTGCCGACGCTGCAGGGAGCAGTCCCGCTCAAAAAGATGCACCGTGTTCCCGTCGGCATCGGCGAGTACCTGCACCTCCACATGCCGCGCGCCTTCCAAAAAACGTTCGGCGTAGACCGTGGGGTTTCCGAAGGCGCGCTGGGCCTCGCTGCGGGCCGCCTCCAGTGCCTCGGCGAGCTCGGCGGGCGCATTGACCCGTCGCATCCCCTTGCCGCCGCCCCCACCGGCGGCCTTCAGGATCATCGGGAAGCCAACCTCCAGAAAATCCTCGACCTCATTCCCTTCTTTTCCAGGTACCGTCGGCACACCGGCCTCTTTGGCGATCCGCCGGGCCTGCAATTTGTCGCCCATCGCGGCGATCGCGTCGGGCAGCGGCCCTACCCAGGTCAAGCCCGCATCGATCACTGCCGCCGCAAAGGCCGCATTTTCGGAGAGGAAGCCATAGCCCGGATGGACCGCGTCGGCCTCGGCTAGCTGTGCCGCCGCACTCAGTGCCGGAATGTTCAGGTAGGAAGAAGATGCCTCTGCCGCCCCGATACAGACGGTACGGTCAGCAGCGCGTGTGTGCGGGGCACCCCGATCGGCCTCGGAATAGACCGCAACCGTCTCCAGGCCCAGCTCGTGCGCGCTACGGAAGATACGCAGAGCGATCTCCCCCCGATTTGCTACCATCAACCTTCGAAATGGCATGTTGCTCCTCAGGTGCGGAAGATTCCAAAGCCGGGCTGCTCCGTCCGACCGGCGACCCCCAGGCAGAGCCCAAGGACATCGCGGGTTTTGGCCGGATCGATGATGCCGTCATCCCAAAGCTGCGCGGTGGAGTACCAGGCGTCGCCCTCGCGCAGGGAATTCTCCACGATGGGCTCGCGGATCATCTCCTCCTCCTCCACGGGGATCGGCGGCTCTCCGGCACGCAACCGCTGTGCATTTTGCACCGAGATCAGCACGTTGGCGGCCTGCTCTCCGCCCATCACCCCGATCTGTGCGTTGGGCCAGGACCAGAGGAAGCGGGGACCGTATGCTCGGCCACACATCGCATAATTGCCAGCTCCAAAGCTGCCTCCGATGATACATGTGAACTTGGGTACGGTCGCGGTGGCCACAGCCGTGACCATCTGCTGGCCATGTTTGGTGATTCCGGCACGTTCGTAGTCACGCCCGATCATAAAGCCGCTGATGTTCTGGAGAAAGACCAGGGGAATCCCACGTTTGTCGCAGAGCTGGATGAAGTGGGTGGCCTTCTGCGCACTCTCGGAGAACAACACCCCATTGTTCGCCAGAATCCCGACGAGGTAGCCGTGGATGTAGGCCCAGCCGGTGACCAGGGTACTGCCAAAACTGGCCCGGAACTCCTCGAATTCGGAGCCATCGACCACCCGGGCGATCACTTCGCGTACATCATAGGGCTGGCTGGGGCGAGGGGAGACGATTCCGTAGATTTCCTGCGGATCATAGAGCGGCGGACGGGGAGCCCGCTGCGGGCGGGGCAGTCCCTGGGCGGGCAGCTTGTCGGCCATCCGTCGCAACATCTCCAGCGCCTCATCGTCATTTTCCGCCAGATAGTCCGAGACCCCCGAGAGCCCACAGTGGACTTCTACGCCCCCTAATTCCTCGGAAGTGACATCCTCGCCCGTGGCGGCTTTCACCAACGGCGGCCCGCCCAAGAAGATGGCGCCCGTGCCGCGCACCTGCACCACTTCGTCGCTCATGGCGGGGATATAGGCGGCCCCCGCGGTACAGAGCCCCATGACGGCGGTGAGCTGGGGGATGCCCATTCGCGACATCCACGCCTGATTATAGAAGATTCGACCCCCATCATCCACATCTGGAAATACCTCGGACTGCAGCGGCAGGTAAGCGCCCCCTGAGTCCACCAGGGAGATGAAGGGCAGCCGGTTCTCCATGGAGATCTGCTGCAATCGAAGTGCCTTTTTGACACCCATGGGGTAGATGGTGCCGCCTTTGACCATCGCGTCGCTGGCGCTGACCATCACCGTGCGCCCGCTCACGACGCCAATTCCGGCCAGGGTGCCGGCCTTGTGCACCTTTCCGTCGTCATACATCCCACGTGCGGTCAGTGCCCCGATCTCCAGGAAAGGGGAGCCGGGATCCAGCAATTTCTGGATCCGCTCCGAAGCGGTCAGCTTCCCCTGCTCCTTGTGGCGGCTCAGCGCACGCGCCGACCGATCTTCCGCAGCCACCCTCAACTCTTCTCGAAGCCGATCCAGCTGAAGTCGCATGGCGGCCGCGTTGGCCACAAAGGTGGGAGAGGATGGGTCAACAGCAGTGGGCAGAGGCAGCATCCAGGCTCCGGCGGTCCTCCCATTTATCGCCCGCTCTGTAGTCTGTCCGCTGTTCTTCCCGGTCTTTCTCCGCTACACTGAGCTATTCTCCCAGGTCCTATGAACCGACGCCGCTTCATCCTGAGTACATTTGTGTTAGCTGCCTGCGCGCGAGATTCAGGAAAAACCGACGATTCCGCTCGTATTACCGACTCTTCCGAGCCGGAAGACACCGACCCGCTTACGCCGATCACCTCCAACGACCGCTTCTACATCACCACCTACAATTCTTCCAAAGTACCCGGAAAATCCTGGGTGGAAGGCTGGACACTCTCCATCGACGGCCTGCTGGACCAGGCCCGCAGCATCGATCTGGCGGGCCTGAAGGCCCTCGGTGGCGAGGAGGTGGAGCACACCCTGGAATGTGTCGGCAACCGGTCGGATGTGGCGATCGGAAACGCCAAATGGAGAGGTGTGCGGCTGAAAACGGTCCTGGAAAGTTTGGGGGTGGTAGCAGATGAAAGCGCCACCCACCTGCGCTTTTTCTGTGGCGACGGCTATGACACAGCGGTTCCGCTCACCGACCTGGATCGTGGGCTGATGCTGGTCTGGGAGATGAACGGGGAGCCCCTGCCCACGGACCACGGAGCACCGGTGCGCGTCCTGAATCCAGGGCGTTATGGGATGAAAAACCCGAAATGGATCGAAGGGATCTCGTTGGATGACCACTCAGAGCCAGGCAGTTGGGAGCGGGTGGGCTGGTCGGATGACTGCACCTACCAGATCCATAGCTGGATCCACCTGCCCGCCCCCGGAAGCGAAATCCCGGCCGAGGGCCTTGAATTACGCGGCTCGGCCTATGCCGGGCTGGCGCCGGTGGTCAAGGTGGAGCTGAGCCAGGATCTGGGGACAACCTGGGAAGAGGCCGAGCTGACCTATGGGCCGGGGGCAAATGTCTGGGTACTCTGGCGCTATCTGCTCCGCAGCACCGGACAAAAACAGGAAGTGTGGGTACGTGCGACCGTAGAGGACGGTCGGGTGCAGGAGGATCTGGAGAGCGGAGACGTGGATCTGGACGGATTTGAGGGCATCCACATGCGGAACTACGGAAAGACCTAGGGCGCCGTCTTCGGGCAGCGCCTCTCCAGAAAAGACTCCCGATCCCCGGTCACCGCCACCACGTTGCCATCAAAGGGCCCCCCGCTCCACTCCGCCAGCCCCCGGGGCCGGTCCAGCCAGCGCAGGTTGGCCGGAGGGGCACCATCCAGATGCAGCGTCCAGGTTTCCCGCTCAAAAACACCGTCGATCTTTCCCAGTCTCCACGAAGCTTTTCCATAGATGAGGATCGGATCCCCCATCAGCGTCTTGTCGATAAAGAAGCGCGGCGCCTCCACCCCGCAGCCCTCCTCGATCACCCAGCCTCCGCCCTCATTTTTCAGCGTGATCCAGCGAGACGGCAACATCGACAGCGACTGGGAGGCCGAGGGCGGTTCAGGCTCCGGTCGGGGGGAACGGTGGGGATCACAGGCGCCGATACATGATACAAGAAAAAGATGTATCAAAATTCTCTTGGTAGCAGCTATGTTACACTGACACATGATCGGATGTATCACCTCAGAATTGGGGATCCCGGGATGCCCTATCCACATCGTTGCAACCATCCGGCCTCTCCGGCCAGGCTGAACCAGCCGCCGATCTCGGGCACCAGGCGCGCCGGATCGGGTGCCACAGCCACCTCCAGAGCCTCTTCCAAAGGAAGTCCCTCGGAAATTCCCTTGAGGAGCTGAAACAGCTCGGGCGACAGGTCCCGATGCCGGACCCGGTGCCCACGCCGGAAGACCACAATCGGAAAATCTCCCGCCTGAAAAGCGGGGAGTTGTTCCCCCATCAACAGGGCCGAGCGCAGGTGATGCAGGTTCCCACGCAGCCGCAGCAGCCGCAC
>CAITDR010000223.1 GCA_903891165.1 uncultured Pseudomonadota bacterium | reverse complement strand
GGGCGCTCACCAGGAAGCCAAAATGTCCATCGAAGTCTATTGGGGAAGTGGAAGTACGCCGGCATGGAGGGTGCTCTTGGCCTTTGCCTACAAGGGAGTGCCTTACAGCTCCAAGCTGTTGTCCTTCTCCAACAAGGAGACGAGGACACCCGAGTTTCTCGCGCTGAATCCCCGCGGGAAGGTGCCGACGATCCGGGAGGGTGATTTTGTACTGAACGAGTCGCTGGCCATCCTGTCCTGGCTGGACAAGCGCTTTGCTCAGGCGCCGATCTTTGGGGAGACGGCGGAGGAGACCGGGCAGATTTGGCGGCATGTGATGGAGTTTGAGTCGCTCGGCAATGCCACCATCGGTGCGGTGGCCCGGCCGATCCTGTTCGGGAACCTGGAGAACGACGCGGTCAAGGTCAAAGAAGCGCTGCCCGCACTGCTTACGGAGCTGGACCTGTTAGAGAAGAATGTGGCGGGAGGCTACCTTGTTGGGGGTCGGCTCTCTGCCGCGGACATCGTATGGTTCTGCGGTCTCCAGCAGTTGGTGCGTGCGGCCACCCGCCCCGCCGCCGCGGTGCTGGAGCTGGGCCTGCTGCCGTTAGGCAGCCGCTGGCCGAACATCGTAGCCTGGGCGGGGAAGATCGAGGCAATTCCCGGCTATGAAGCGACGATGCCGCCACATTGGCTGGAGGGGGATCATCCTTCGCCAACGCGGGTGAGCTGAGGGGATAGGGGGAGGAGGAGGAGGCGATCGGGCGTCTCCTCTGGCTAGTCCGAGGCCCTCAGTATGGCAGCATCAATCTTTGCTTTCAGCCAAGCGATGCGGTCGTTGGCGGCGATCCAGTCCCCAAGCTGGGCGCCGTCGAGGACCAGGACCAGCTCCTTGTGGTCGGTCTGGCGCAGCAAGACTGGTTCCACATTTTTGGTGAATCCCTGCATAGCGACAAAAATTCCTAACCGCACCCGCTCATAGCGGTCCCGCAGTTTAGAGCGGAAAGCTGTGACCACCTGTGGATCCACCGGTTTGGACCAGTTTTTGCATTCGATCAGCCACAGGCTGCCCTCCTTCTGCAAGAAGGAATCCGCCGACTCATTGCGGACGACCAGATCGATCTCTTCCACCTCTGAACGCCAATTGGTGCGAACGTGATTCAGTCCGGGAAGGCTGTGGAAGAGGAAGCGCAGGGTCTGTTCCAACATCGCTCCCTTGCGATGGCGATCGGTGCTGGTTTTGGCTTCGGCCCAGGCCTGGTGCAGGTTCTGCTCCACCTCCGGAGCACTGGCCCGTGCCAACCGGCGTTCCACCGCCACTTCCGCCGCCTGACGAACCTTGGTGGGCAGGAGCATCTGCAGAAACTCGTCCTTCTGCAGGTAGTCCCAGGCCCCCGCCGACAGGGCCCGCTGCACCAGCTCCCTGCGAGCGTAGCCGGTGATCACGATAGAGCGTGCCTCAGGAAAATAGGCGGAGATCTCGCCGATCAGGCTGGCTGCCGTCTCCCCCCCTCCCGGCCCCGAAAGCCGCTCGTCCACCAGGACCACGTCCCACGGCCCCTCCCGCTGAAGGCGCTCCAATGCTTCCGCCCGGCTCCGGGCCTCCCCAAAATCATAACCTCCACCCCTAAGAATTTCCCGGTAGGTTTCCAGGATGTCCTGGTTGTCATCGATCAGCAGAATCT
>CAITDR010000222.1 GCA_903891165.1 uncultured Pseudomonadota bacterium | reverse complement strand
CGGACATCCGGCGTTTCCCCACTTCCCAGGCGCAAAAGTAGCTGCTCGCGACTGCCCACCAGACGGTAGAGGGTGGCCCGGGACACCCCCGCCGCCTGCGCCAGACGGTCCATGGTGAGCGCCTCCGGACCTTCGCTCAGCAGGCGCTCGGCGGCGAGGAGGATGGGGGAAAGGGGGTCTGACATGAGATGATAGATAGCATTCTCTATCGTATCGTGTCAAGGGAAGAGGGGGATCGTTTTGGGGGGAGGAAGGGGAGGATCGTCCACACCACGCAAGGCGCGTGCGGCCCGAGCGCCGCAGGCGCCTGTGGGGTGGCAGTGTGCTTTTTGTGCTGAACCGCCGATCCAGAGGGGCGTTTGGGCGGAGGGGTGAGAGGGCAGCGAGAGGACTTTGCCTCAAATCTTGCCGCCACCCGCCAAGCCGTCCGGGTTGGGAGCCGGAGACACTGGATCTCCGTTGGTGTCAAAGCAGCCGCTGGCCCGTGTTCCGGGAAAGGCATCGATCAGGGCGTTGCGCATCTGGGGATCCCCCTGAAAAACTTCCATCCAGATGCTGAAGAAGCCGTGGGCCACTGCGGCCCGGACCGCCATCCACCGAAGGTCAGGATTTGAGGGGGCCTTGTCAATTACCAGCTTCATGGTCAACGCTTCGCCGAAGGCCTCCATCCGTTGCGAAGCCCGATCCAAGGCCACCTGTTTGCCATTCTCGTCCAGCGTGACCCGAACAGGCACATTGAGTCCGGTCAGTTCCAGCGTATCAAGTGCGGCGACGTTCAGCCCATTTGCGATAGCCGCGGCGGAGGGGGTTATCGTCCCATCCGGCTGATAATTCAATGCCCATAGGGTGTTATCCCGATCTGGAAAGAGGAGAAGGGAAAGGTCAACCAACTTGTCCTTCTTGGTAGAATTACAATTTACACATGCCAGTAGGAAGTTCGTCCACCGGCCTTCCAGGAGCGGAACATTGTTTTGAGCCTCTATGTGCTCGACCGCCAACATCGTGACGATCCTCCGCTCACAGTAACTACAATAGCAACCCAGGCGATACACAAGCTCCGGCAGCGCACGTCGGTAGTCATCGAAGTCTGTCGCTTGGGGCGAATCCCCGCGCCGAACGGGCCGCATCGGTCACCGTCCCAGCTTGGCAATACGTTGAAACTCCAAAAAGGCTTGAAAGGCGGGATTGTCCGCATAGGGTCCAAGCCCGGCCGCAAGCTGCTCCAGGTGCTTCTCCAGGCGGTCTTTGGGCTCTATCGCTGCGTCCTCCAGCGATGCGAGATATTCTGTTGCAACCTGCTTCATCTGGCTATAGCGAAGGCTGGTTTTGGGACTCTCCACCCCCATAATACCCCAGGCGATATCCTCCAGGGACTTGTTGCCAAGCTGCGCGGTGGGCTGCCCCTCCAACATCAGCAGCTCCTCCCCCGATCGCAGCGACTGGATCAGAAATGGGGAATGGGTGGTGCAGATGAACTGGATCTTCGGAAAAATAGTGCGTAGATCTTCAATGACCCGACGCTGCCAGTTCGGATGCAGGTTCAGATCCAGCTCGTCGATCAGCACCACCCCCGACGTTTCCAGGAGGGCGGTTTTTTCGAGGTGGGGGTTCAGGACCGCACATTTGTAAGCCAGATCACCAACCATGGCCACCATGGAGCGGTAGCCGTCGCTCATCTGTGAGTAAGACACAAAGCCCGATTCGGGAAGCTCCGCCATCAGGGTTCCACCGCGTAGCCTGATCGCCACTTGTTTTGCTCGCAGGCAGGTTTTGATGGCATCCCGGACAACTTGGTAGGGCACCGACTCAGCTTCTTCGTCGACCTCCATTCGGCGCTGGTAGCGCATCCAGCGAAGGAGATCGCGAGGGCTGCAGCGGTCGTCCACACTGTAGCGGTAGCCCACAAGACGTTGGGCGAAAAAGTCAGCGTCATCTTCAGAGCTATCGTTGGCAAGATCCTGGGGGGCTTGCCGGCCGGGAGCTTTCTCTGCCTTCTGCATGTCCTTCGGTTCCAACCACAGACGGCCCGCTCCGTAGTAGGAAATCACGGGTAGTACGACCCTTGTTCCCTTCATCACCCGTTGTTGGTGGTCCCCCGCAATCTCCTTGATAGTCTTTGCGCCCACCGACGTGGTCCGGCCACCACTTCCATTGAGCGTACGGGTCCATGAAACATTCTGGCCGCCTACCTCACCAAAAGCCTCCACCTTGACGGGAAACTGTGGGCGTACCTCATACAGGCGCTTCCCATAGGTGGTCACTACCCGCACATCCTCTTCGCGTATGTGCCGAGAATCCTGCCCCGGCAACCCCAAAAACCAGCTTCCAATCGCCACCGCCGCCGCATCCAGGGCGGAAGTCTTTCCGCTGGCATTGTCTCCCACCAGCAGGTTGAACTGCGGGTGAAACTTGAAGGTGCGACTTTCAAAGCCCTTGAAGTTCGTTACCGAGAGGGTATCAATTCGCATCGCCCCTCTATAACACGCTCCCTCCATGCCATCGTTCGCCCCCCCACCCCACCCCAAAACCGGATAGAAGCCCACCTCCGAGGTGAAGGTTGGCCAACGTCGTCGTGGTAGGCGCCCAGTGGGGAGACGAAGGAAAGGGAAAGGTCGTAGACATGCTCGCGGCGCGCAGCCGCTATGTCGTCCGCTACCAGGGTGGCAATAATGCAGGTCATACCGTCGTTGTGGGCGGGAAGACCGTGATCCTGCACCTGGTTCCCTCCGGCATCCTCCAGCCCGACTGCATCTGCATGATCGGCAACGGCGTGGTGGTGGATCCCGGCGTTCTCCTCCATGAACTGGATGTACTGGCATCGCAAGGCCATCCCGTTTCGCCCGAGCGCCTCTTCCTCTCCACCGAAGCACACCTGATCCTGCCCTGGCACCGGCGGATGGACATGGCGCGCGAAAAAGCGCTGGGCGATCAGCGCATCGGCACCACCGGCCGCGGAATTGGCCCGGCCTACGAAGATAAAGTCGGTAGGCGTGGCATCCGTGTCGCCGATTTTCTCGATGCCGAGCTGTTGCGCGAGCGTGCCGCCGCCGTCCTTCCCGAGCACAATCGTCGTCTTGCCGACTACAACGAGGCGCCTCTGGAGCTGGAGGCCGTGCTCGCCGAGCTTAGGCCACTGGCCGAGCGCTTGCGTCCCTACGCACGTCCGTTGGTGCGCCAGCTTCATGCCGCCATCAAGGCGGGGGAGCCTATACTTTTTGAGGGTGCCCAGGGCACTTTCCTGGACGTTGATCACGGTACCTACCCGTTTGTTACCTCCTCCAATACTGTTGCGGGCGGCGCCTGTGCGGGTGCGGGCGTGGGCCCCACTGCCATCCACGCCGTCCTTGGAATTGCCAAGGCCTACACCACCCGGGTGGGCTCCGGCCCCTTTCCCACCGAGCAGGACAACCACATCGGCAAATTTCTGCGCGATGTAGGCCGGGAATATGGCGCCACCACTGGCAGGCCGCGCCGCTGCGGCTGGTTCGATGCTCCCCTGGTCCAACACGCCGCCATGCTCTCGGGAATGACCGGACTGGCACTCACAAAGTTGGACGTTCTTTCCGGCATGGAACGCCTGCAAATCGGCGTCCGCTACCAGGGCTGGGAGGAGTTTCCCGCCGGTGCTGCCGCCCTGGGTCGTGTTGAGGTAGAATACGAAGAAATGGAAGGTTGGCCCGAGTCTCTCTCCGCCTGCCGCCGCTGGGACGAACTCCCCGAGGCCTGCCGACGCTATGTGGAGCGGATCGAGGCGCTCGTGGGCGTGCCGGTGACCATTCTGGGCGTTGGTCCGGGCCGGGATGCGGTGATTGAACGGTGATCGGGCGTCTATGTTGCCGCGCAAAATAGATCCTTGACGCACTGCAGCAAAGGGTTACCTGGAAGCCGTAGAACGGAGCGACCATGCACCCCACCTCCGACTGGCACCACACCTGGAGCCGCTTTCGCCCCCAGGCAGAGGCGCTTGTGGACGTCGCAACCGGGCGCCGTTGGACATGGGCGCAGACCGCAGCGGAAAGCTGGTCATGGGCGCGGCGTTTGGAACAGGAGGGGGTAGGCCCCGGCGACCGGGTGGTGGTCCTCGCCCAGAACAACATCGACAGCTTTGCGCTGATGTTTGCCTGTGCCGACCGCGGCGCCATCTTTGTCCCCCTGAATTGGCGCCTCTCTGACCCGGAAATTGCCTACCAGGTTGGCAATTGTGCGCCGAAAATCAGCTTTGTAGACCAGAGCCAACAGGGTCGCATTCCCGGCGCTTTTTCTCGGGAAGCAGGCCCAGGTTGCGACGCCTCCCCCTACCAGGGTCCCGGCTCCCACCTTTCCGAGCCCTGGGTACTCATGTACACCTCGGGTACTTCGGGAAAACCCAAGGGTGCCCTGCTTACCCACCAGCAGATCCACTGGAACGCGCTGAACACCATCCTCGCCTGTGACCTTGGACCGGGCGACTCCACCCTCACCTTTACCCCGCTCTTCCACACCGGCGGCCTCAATTGCCTCTCCTCGCCCATGCTGCATCGCGGCGGGCGCGTTGTGCTGTGCAGCAAATTTGAGCCCGGCGAGGCACTTGCGCTGATCGCCAGCGAAAAGATCACCCACCTGATGGGTGTCCCCACCATCTACCAGATGTTGGCCGACCACCCGGACTTTGACCACACCGACATCTCCTCGGTGCGCGACGCCCTCTGTGGCGGCGCCCCCCTCTCCCTGCCGCTCCTGCAACGTTACCAGGCCCGGGGAATCCCCCTCCGCCAGGGTTTTGGCCTCACCGAAGTCGGCCCCAATTGCTTCTCCACCCCGCCCGACCGCGTCCTCCAAAAACTCGGCTCGGTGGGCATGCCCATCCACCACATCGACGCCCGCCTGCTCCGCCCCGACGGCACCGAGTGTGGCCCCGACGAGGACGGCGAGCTGGTCCTGGGTGGTCCCGCAGTCTGCGGCGGCTACTGGGGCAACCCCGAGGCCACCGCCGCCTCCATCCGCGACGGCCTCTTCTACACTGGCGACATTCTCCGTCGCGACGTGGATGGCTTTTTCTATGTGCGTGGCCGCCTGAAGGAAATGTACAAGAGCGGCGGCGAAAACGTCTACCCTGCCGAGGTGGAAGCGGTGATCCTGACCTGCCCCGGCGTCGCTCAGGTGGCGGTCATCGGGGTCCCCGATGTACGCTGGGGAGAGGTGGGCGTGGCCTTTGTAGAGCCCCAGCCCGGTCAGGCTCTAGAGGCCGGACAAGTCTCCGCCTTCCTCGACGGAAAACTCGCCCGCTTCAAACTGCCGAAAAAAGTAGTCCTGCTCGAAAGTCTGCCCCGGATCGGCTCCGGCAAGATCGACAAACAAGCGCTGAAGAATATGGAGACACGATGATCCTTGCCCTGTTTATGGCCTGTATCCCCGATGATGTGGCCGACGATTCTGGCACCAAGGAGTCCACCACCGACTCCCAGAGCAGCGACGACTCCTCCCCCACCGACGACAGCACACCTGCAGGCGATCAGGACATCACCGGTGCCTGGCTTTCAGAGGGTGACGATATCTCCGATCTGTTGGCAGCCGGTGGTTTTGTGAAAATCACTGCCAACTTCAAGGGCGACGGTACCTACACCACCGATGCCACCGACTCCCGGGGCACCACCTACAACCTCGCGGGCACCTACACGGTGGACACCACCACCCTGCCCGGCACCCTGGTGGCGCACCAAACGACCCCCACTGCGGTCACCGCCGAGGGCATCTGGCAGGTCAATGGCGACACCCTGCTCTACGAAGTGGCGCAGACCTCCCCCGACAAGGGCTTCACCCCGCCCACTCCGGAGGGCGGCTTTGGCTCCACCACCGGCCCCAACGTCGAGCCCGGCATCAACGTCCAGACCTACAAGCGCCAGTAGATGATCTGCCTCCTTCCTCTGCTCTGGGCCGGTCCGCCCGACGAAGCCGCCTCTCGCCCGGTACAGCCGGTGCTGCCTCAGCCCGAGAGTGGCCTGAAGTTTTTAGGGCTGGTGCAATCCCGATTTTCGGTCACCAACGAGATCACCACCAACCCCTTTTTGGATGGGCAGGTGGTCGGGGTGCTGGGTGGCACCAACCTGACCGAGAGCAGTCCCGAGGAGCGCGCGGTGGTCACCGAGCTGCGCACCAACGGCTTTTTCACCTACACCCCCAAGCTGCTGGATGGCCAGGCCTCGCTGACCGCCGCCTTTGAAGTGGATTTTGCCTACGGCGATCAGGCCTACCAGGTGGGCGGGAACACCGGCGGCGGTTTTGGCGCCGACCAGGTCAACCTGCAGACGCGGCGTCTGCACGCCACCTTCCGGCCCCGCCTTCCCGGTGGCAATGGTCTTACAGTAGTGGCCGGGCTGCAGTTTGTGTCCGACAGCGTCTATGATCCCGCCACCTCCCGGCTGGACGATCTGACGCGCACCGGCGGAGGTATGCGCTTTTTCGGTTCCGAGGCCGCCGGGCTCACCGCCTACGGAAAGCTGCGCACCGACTGGGGCGACCGCCTGCGCTATAAAGTCGGGGCCTATACCCTTTTGGAGAAGGGCAGCTCCCTTTCAGACGACGCCACCCTGTATATGCTGGATGCGCAGGTCCACCCGCTCTACGCCACCCGGATCGGCGTTCATGGCTGGTATTTGCGGGATCGTACCGCAGGCACCGGTGGACTTTTGGGGGCGGGACCGACCTCCGCACTCTCCGAGCTCCAGGGTGGCCCCCGCCTGGATCTGCGTACCGATGGTGCCGTGGAAGCCCCCGAGGTGAACGCCGACCTCTTCTGGTTGGGCCTGGATGCGGGCTATAACCACCGCCTGGATCGCGGCCCCTTGGCTGTCGGTGCCTCGGTGGTGGGCAACCTGGGCTCGCTGTTGGTGGTGGACGGCAAAGACGTGGGAGTGCGGGGAATGTCAGCGGACATGAATGTCCGTTATAAGTATACCCAGGGGGATGGAAGCCTTTTTTCTTTGGAGGGGCTGTACAGCAGTGCCGACGGGACCGGCCGCGACGCCTACACCGGTGTGCTCACCGGCAACAGCTACGGCATCGTGGGGGCGCTGTGGACCACCCACGGTTCTTACTTACTTTTCCCGGATGGCAAAGCCATCAACCGACAGGTGGCCCTGGCCTACGATATCTCCAACCAGGGCGACGGCTTAATTGCTATGACCGGTAGTGTAGGCTACGACATCGTCCCGTCGCGCCTGAACCTGACCGTCGGCGCCGCCCATGCGCGGGATGCCCGCGCCAACGCCATCGGCACCGAGCTGAACGCAAAAATCTACGGACGTCCCTGGACCTTTCTGGAGCTGGGCGCGGTAGGAGCGCTGGCCACCGGCAGCGCCTTCGACGAGCAACCCTGGACCTCCTACGCCTATCTTGAATGGCTGGTGCTCTGATGATCCCTGCAGTACTGTTGGGCTACGCCTTGGGTGCGGCCCGCTACAACGACCTCCCCCCTCTCCAACCCTCCGAGCTGTGGGCACCGCTGCCGGTACAACATACCGAGGTGGAAGGTGTAGATATTGCCTACATCGACTCGGGGCTGCCCCCCGGCGCCGATCCCGATGCCCCGCCACTTGTTTTTGTCCATGGACTTTCCTCGTACATGAGCTTCTGGGAGTATCAGATCCCCGAGTTCGCCAAGACCCACCGCGTCCTGGCCCTGGATCTTCCTGGCTTTGGCGCAAGCGGCCGTCCCGATGCCCCCTACACCCCGCCCTGGTATGCGGATGTGGTGGACAACTGGCTGGGCTCCATGGGCGTCGTCTCTGCAGTGGTGATCGGGCACTCCATGGGCGGCCAGATCGCCATGACCCTGGCGCTGAATCACCCGAGCCGAGTCTCGGCGCTGGTGCTCTCCGCCCCCGCCGGGTTGGAGCGCTTCCAGCCTGGCGCCGCCAGCTGGATGAAGGACTACTGGACCGAAAGTCGGGCGATGGAAGCCAGGGAGGAAGAAATCCGCGCCAATTTCCAGGCCATGGTCTTCAACCGGATGGATCGTGGGGTGGAGCGGCTCATCGAAGAGCGGGTGCGGATGATGAAGACCGAGTCCTTCGCGGGCACCTCCGTTGCTGTCTCGCGATGTATTGCGGGAATGGTAGACTATCCAGTCTGGGTTCGACTGGGGGAGCTCCGCGTTCCGACGCTGATTGTGTATGGAAACGACGATCATATGATCCCCAACCCCGTCTTTACCGGGGGGAGCACCCGCTCCATCGCCGAGGCGGGCAAAAAGGCGATTCCCGACGCCGAGCTGGCGCTGATCCCCGGAGGTGGGCATACCGTCCACCATGATCAACCTGAAAAATTCAACGCTGCGGTCAGCGATTTCCTGGGAAGGCTCTGATGCTGTTTCTCCTCTCTCTGGCCTCGGCCACTCCCCGCTTCGACCCCACCACCCCGGCCGCGTCGTTCACCGGAATCGAGACCTACACCCAGGACGAGTCCGTCCGCCTGTGGTCGGAGATCGAGCGACTCGAGGACCCCGACCGCAGCTTTTTCCACCAGGAGAATTTCAACGACACCACGGCCTGGCCGCGCGAAAGTGAATTTGCCCCGTGGATCGACGATTGTTTTGGCAGCCAGACCCCGCCTTCCTGGAAGGTGCTGCTGCATGTGGGCCCCTCCGACCCCGTCGCCCACGGCACTCCGATTTTGTTTGTTCCCGGTGCAGGTGACAACGGGAGTCGAGGTTTTATCACCCTGGCTACCCATATGGACCTGCTCTATCGGCCGGTCTTCGTCCTCACCTTTGCCCATCCGCACGGCGACGTGTTTATGCAGGCAGAGATGATCGCCGACGCCATCGCCCGCATCAAGGCGCGCACCGGTGCGACCCAGGTGGATCTGGTCTCGCACTCCAAAGGTGGCATTGCCTCCGCCGTCTACCTCTCCAACCTGCCGGGCACGGTGTGGCCGGACAGCAACTACAATAGCGTCGGCACACGCTACCAGGGAGATGTGCGGAAAGCGGTGTTTATTGCGACTCCTTTGGGTGGTATCGACACCTCCTACCGCTGGCCCAACCAGAACCTCGCCTCCACCGACCCCGACATGGCGATG
>CAITDR010000221.1 GCA_903891165.1 uncultured Pseudomonadota bacterium | reverse complement strand
TGCGCCAGCAGAGCATTGCCCAGGTTGTTGATCCCCTCCATAAAGCCGGAGCCGGTCATCTTTGGCGCAACGGTTTGCAGGTTGGTGGCCGCATAGCCGGGGTGGCAGGACACAGACTTCACTGCGCTCCCACCTTTTCGTAGCCGACGATCCAGCTCGGACATAAACAGCAGGTTGGCCAGCTTGCTCTGCCCATAAAAAGGCCAAGGAGAGTAGCTCTTTTCGCCGTTCAGATCCTCAAAACGGATCCGCCCCGCCCGGTGCATCACCGAGGACACCGTCACCACCCTTCCTTCGATATGCGGCAATAGCAGCCCGGTCAGCGCAAAATGTCCCAGGTGGTTGGTCCCGAACTGCATCTCAAAGCCGTCTTCGGTTTTCCGGTAGGGAAGGGCCATGACTCCGGCATTGTTCACCAGCGCGTACAACTTCGGGTGCCGATGGATCAGCTCCGCAGCCGCCGCCCGCACCGAAGCCAGCGAGGACAGGTCCATCTTCAGCATTTCCACGGTTGCCCCTGGCACTTTTTGGAGCAGCCGCTCCTTCGCCTCGGTGGCCCGCCCCGGATCGCGGCAGGCCATCACTACGCTGGCCCCCTTTTTTGCCAGCATCCACGCCGCTTCCCAGCCGATGCCACTGTTGGCACCGGTGACAACGACCACTTTGCCCACCATCGGGGGAGCCTGCTCCAAGGTCCAGCCCATTCCGCCTCCGGCCGGGAAGTTATGCACCTTTTTGAGCCCGCCAAGCGGCGCCCCGGCGTCCGCTTTCGCTCAGGGCTGCTCGGTGCTGCCCACCAGGGTGCCGACACCTTCCCGCAGCCCCTGGAATGTTCCCGACACGGTGCTATAGGCGCCGCTGTGGGGCAGGGAGAGCTGCACAATGTTGTCCATATAGGCCGTCCCCGAGGGCAATGTCACATTGGTGCCGCTACCCGCCGCCGCATAGTCGTTGGCCGAGGAGATCAGGTAGGGATCGTAGTTGGAGAGGCTGACAAGGTAGGTGGGCGCCGCCACGTAACCCCAGGAAACTCCCCAGCTTGAATTTGATACATCCGCCCAGGCCAGCGAGGTATCGGTGGTGAAGGTGGCCCCCACACTGATGTTGTCCCGCCGGCTCTCCCAGGGGCGGATTCCGTAGGTATAGTCGGTAACATGCGACAATCGGCTGGCCCGGGTTGTCACCTGATAGACCTTACTCCACAGCTCGGGCCGCCCCGCCCACATCCAGTAGGTGTAGCGGTAGCTGTAGCCGGACTGAGCATCGGAGCGGGTTCCGGTGGCTTCTACTGCGGCGACTACAGGTCCATCCTCGATCAACGTGAGTGTTCCTGCACTTTCCTGTGGGTCCATCCCCCAGGATCCACCATAAAAGGAGTTCCCACAGCAGGAGGTGGTCTGGTTTTCCAAGGAAGGGGATGCCCCAACATACAGACCGGAAAGCAGGCCACCAAAGTTGGCGTCAAAGCTAGCTACCGCCTGGCCGGTGGCCATCCGGCTGCTGCTGGCGGACAGGCCAGTTGTGTACGAAGGAGCTGAATGATTCCCGCCGAAGTAGATACCAAAAGTGGCTGTAGTGGAGGCTACAAAAGTCTCCAGGCTGCCGTAGTCACCATCTTCGTCATAGAGGAAGGCCACCGTACCATATTCATCTCCGATAGGGTCGGCATAGGCCACCTTCTCCCGCATGCCCACCCAGCCATCGAGGAATTGAGAGGGCAGCTCCGGCTGGGCCAGGGAGCAGTCTTGCAATACGACGCGCATACTGTCTTCGGAGAAGAGGCTGCTGTCTTCCATCTGATCCAACAGATCGCGGAAGTCCACCTCCACATCGATAGGTGCCCCGGCGACGTTGGTGCTGGCGGCGGTCACCTGCACCTGTACCCGGTAGGGCCAGCTGCTGTCCCACCATGCGTCACTCCCGTCGCTGCTACCGTCACAGTTGTCGTCGATGTTGTTGCAGACTTCGGTCGCATCTGGGTTCACCGCGGCATTGCTGTCGTTGCAATCATTGGAGCTTGCGGTGCTTCCGGCGGGGGCGCTGCAGGAGAGCACGGTGCTGCTGCCCCCAAAACCGTCGCCGTCGTTGTCCAGGTACCAGGTACTGCGGTCTACCGCGTCGCTGTCGATGACGCCATCGCAATTATCATCGTAGCCATTGCAGTATTCCGTGGCTGCGGGCGAAATGTCAGCGGCGCTGTCGTCACAATCGGTATTGTCGGCTACATAGCCGCCCGGTTGGCTGCATGCGCGCTGGCTCTGGGCGGGATCGCCAAAACCGTCGGTATCTCCGTCCAGATACCAGAGGGTTGCGTCGGCTGCGCTGGCTTCATCGACGGTGCCGTTGCAATTGTTGTCCACAAGGTCGCAGACTTCGGTGGCACCTGGATAGACGGAAGCGTCGGCATCGTCGCAGTCTTCGCAGGCGGCGTAGGCGTCGCCATCGCTGTTCACATAGCCCGAAAATCCATCCCAGTTGTAGTCGTTGGGATCGGCACAGTTGCTCTCGGTGGCCCCGGGATTGTAGGCCACGTTGCTGTCGTCGCAGTCGCCATCCAGAGCGGAGTAGCCTGCGGGCTGGGTACAGGACTGGACCATCGCGCTCTCCCCGTAGCCGTCCTGGTCGGCATCCAGGTACCAGCTGCTCTGATCGATGGCGTCGCTGTCGATGTCGCCATCACAATTGTCGTCGTAGCCATTGCAGACTTCCACCGCGTCGGGAGAGATGTCTGCCCGGCCATCGTCGCAATCGTTGGCATTGGCCACATAGTTGGAAGGCTGGGTACAGCTGGAGAAGACGATGCCGGGGTCACCATAGCCATCGCCGTCCCCATCCAGGTACCAGCTGCCTTCCCCGGTGGCGCCGGCCTCGTCAATCCTCCCATCACAGTTGTCGTCGATGCCGTTGCAGGCCTCTATCGCGTCGGGATGTACCGACGGATCGCCATCGTCGCAGTCCGTACAGGCGGCAAAACCGTCGGCATCCAGATCCACATAGCCGGTGCTTCCGTCGCAGTTATAGTCGTTGGGATCGGTACAGTCTCCCTCTACCGCCCCCGGATTGAACGCAGGATCGGCATCGTTGCAGTCGCCGTCTACTGCGACCGTCCCTGCCGGAGGACTGCAGAAATCCCCCGCAAGAACATCCCCGTAGCCGTCGCCGTCGTTGTCAAAATACCAGCTTCCCGGATTGGCAGCCCCCGTGTCGATGTTGCCATCACAGTCGTCATCCTGGCCATTACAGACTTCGGTGGCCCCCGGATGTACCCCCGCGCTGATGTCGTCGCAGTCGCTATCATCGGGCACATAGCCGGTGGGTTGTGCACAGGCGAGGGTAGGGGAGGCGGCATCGCCATAGCCATCCCCGTCGGCATCCAGATACCAGGTTCCGGCGGTACTTCCCTCCTCGTCGATCAACCCGTCACAGTCATCGTCCACACTGTTACATTCCTCGACACCACTGGGGCTCACTGCCGCATTGCCGTCGTCACATTCCTCGCAGGCCGCAAAACCGTCGCCATCCGCATCCACATAGCCGACGGAGCCGTCGCAGTTATAGTCGTTGGGATCGTCACAGTTCAGCTCTGCGGCACCTGGATTGTAGGCGGGGTCGCTGTCGTTGCAGTCCCCGCCGAGGGCTAGGCCTGCTCCGTCGCAGGCCAGGACTGCGGTGGCATCATCGCCGTAGCCGTCGCCGTCGGTATCGGCATAGAAGCTGTGGAAACCCGCTGGGTCCACAGAAGGGTCGGCATCGTCGGCCAGGCCGTCGCAGTCCTCGTCCACGTTTCCGGCGTCACAGACTTCGGTCGCGGTGGGCGAGATGGTGGCGTCGCCGTCGTTGCAGTCTTCGCAGGCGGCCACCCCGTCGCCGTCCGCATCGGTGGCGCCCGGGAAGCCGTCGCAGTTGTGGTCCACGCTGTCGGTACAGGCTTCTGGAGCGCCGGGGTAGGTGAGGATCTCCTGGTCGTCGCAATCTGTACCCTCTGCTACAAAACCGGGCTGATCGCTGCAGGAAGTGGTGGCCGTTGCCGGGTCCCCGTAGCCATCGCCGTCGGCGTCCTGGTAGAGGGTGCGGTCCAGACCCTCGTCGATCTGGCCGTTGCAATTCTGATCGATGCCATCACAGAGCTCCTCGGCCTGGGGGTTCACCGCCGGGTCTTCGTCGTCGCAGTCGCCGGAGTCGCTGGTAAATCCGTCGCCATCAAGATCGTCGAAGCCCACGTTCTGGGTGTCCACGGGTGGGTCGTCCTCTTTGATGGGATCTCCGCCCTGTTTGCACCCGGAGAGCAGAAGGAGGCTGACGAGTAGACGCTGCATGGTTGCTCCAAGGCTTTTGCCTATCCCGTTCGGCGGCGCCTGTCCGCGGGCTAAGGCTAGGGTACCCCGGAGCCTGCCGTACCAGGACGGCACAGTCTTGACCTGTCAAGTCCAAATTGGTACAGGTGAAAAAATTGGAATAAATAGCTTGATTTATTTGAAGTTGTGAGAGGTTCTTGACGGCGTCTTGACTTGAATTCGGTATTTTATAATACTGAATGGTACATCCGGCCTCAGGAGCGAACAGCGTGTTGCCGTCTGATGGGCATACCCCAAAAGGGTACCCTCTCCTTCAGAGCCCCGGAGTAAATCGCCATGTCCAAGCCCAACTCTACTCGTCCTACGGGACGGGACTTCGCACGCTATTGCCTTCTGATGTCCGTTGTCGGCGGTCTGCCCGCCACCGTCCTGGCTGCACCCCAGGATCTGTCCTTCCAGCTGCGTGCGGCGGCTCCGGGCTCCTACGATGCCCAGGTGGGCGGTGGGGTTTTTGGTGCGGGAAGTACCTCTGAAGTGGCCGGCTCCCTGGCGGGTGCGGACTTCGTTTGTGGGGATCGTATCACCCACTTTGTGGCGGTCGGTGTGGCGGGCAATGCCGCCGATGCCCGGCAGGAGGCGGTGATCGAGCTGCGCGCTTCCGCCTCCTCCTCCGGCGTCCCCGGAGCTGCCTTCAACGGCCTGAAGGAAATGCGTATTGTCCGCGGGGAAGGCTCCGGCACCACCGACGATTGGGGCACCAACCCGGCCCAGCTGGATGGCTTCTTTGTGGACTCCGTGACCGGTGTGGCGGTCGGTGGCCCCGGCCCTGGTGTCGAGTTCCGCACCCATGTGAAGGTCGATGACCTGGAGCCCGGGGAGCAGGTAATCCTCGCCTTCGACGCCGAGCTGGCCTGCCGCCCCGGTGTGGCCGCTACCGGTAACCTTGCGGTGGGTGCCAACTTTGCCAAGGTCTTCGGCGGCGCCGAGGGTACTGTCAACATCGGCCAGTCGGTGGTCCTGAGCCAGGTGGAAGATGTGGAGGGAACCGGCACTCCCGCCGCCCGCGTCCAGAAGACGGCGACCCGCCCTGAGATGGTCTGCCCGGGGCGTGAGCAGGAGCCCATCTACCGCGATGCCCAGGTGAAGTACTGCTATGCCGTGCGCAATCCCGGTACCGAGTCCCTCTACAACATCGTGGTCACCGACGACAACGGTACCCCCAACGATCCCAACGACGATCTGTTGGACGTGGCGCTGACCGGCCTGGAAGACCTGGATGCGGATGGAGACGCGGATGATCTGCGCGCCAACCGCAGCGCCAGTGGCTTCGCGGTCGGTACGGCCTCCTTCCGCGACAACAACGCATTCCCGAGGTCCATCGCGACGATCAGTGGTACCGACAGCATCGGCAACAGCTACTCCTCTGCCGATGGCGCGACCATCCAGATCCAAATCAAGCCCTCGGCGCTGCAGCTGAAGGTGGCCGCCAGCAACGACGACATCTGCGGCAATGGCGATGACGCAACCACCATCTACGCGGGGGTGGGCCAGGAAGCCTGGTTCTGCTACACCATCACCAACACCTCCTCCCTGGAGATCTTCGGGGTCAATATCCCCGGTGTCTCCGGCAGCATCGGCTCCCTCCTTCCTGGTCAGACCGGCGTGATCAGCGAGATGGTGCAGGTGGGCGAGCACTTCACCCCCACCGGCATGGTCACCGCGCACGGCATCGCCTCCGACAACCTTGCGGTCGAGAGCAACGGTGGCGCTGCGGGCATCATGCCCATGGCCGCCGAGCTGACCATGAACATGGCAGTTTCCACCGATGACGTGTGCGGCAACGAAGACGACGCTTCCGAGACCACGGTGGTGGACGGGACGCCCATCCGCTGGTGCTACACGGTCACCAACATCGGCTCCTTCGATGTAACCGGTGTACACATCGTGGATGCCGATGCGACGGTCTCCACGGTGGAAGACCTGCCCACCGGGACCTCGGCGACCTTCATGTCCGAGGAAGTGATCGCTTCTGGCCTCTTCAGCAACACCGCCTACGCCGCTGGCGAGTTCATCTTCGGAAATGTAGTCTCCAATACCACGGGCGCGATTGTGGATACCGTGGCGCCGGAGCTGGAAGTGGTGAAGACCGCCTCCCGCTCTGGGGACTGTGCGGACGGGGGAGCGGCCATCTCCGCTCTTTCCAACGACCTGATCACCTGGTGCTACACGGTCAACAACCTCGGCGACACCGACCTGACCGGCGTGGTGCTCACCGACGGGGACTACTCCATCGACCTGGGCGACATCGCGGTGGGTGGAACGGCCTCGGCCTCCAGCTCCAGCCATGTACTGGTGGACACCGAGAGCGGTATGGCCAAGGCCAACGGCACTGACGTTGTGACTGGCGCTCCTGTGGAAGACTTCTCCGGCTCCGCGACCGTGGACGTCATCGCTCCGGCCCTCTCCATGGCGCTGACCGTCTCCGATGACGGGACCTGTCCTGGCTGGGATGTAGTGAACGTGCTGGCCAACGACGTGGTGACCTGGTGCTACGAGGTGACCAACACCGGCGATGTAGATCTGGAAGACCTGGAAGTGGACAGCAGCACTGGCTACTACGAGGGCATTCCCGCGCTTGCCGTTGGCGAAACCTACTCCATCCCTGTGGATGATGTGGCCGCTGCAGACCTCCTGGTGAGCGCGGGCGCCATCGGCTACGACGTGGTGTTGGGCAGCCTGTTAGAGGCGGCGGCGGACTCCGCCAATGTGAACGTGGTCAGCCCCTCCATCAACGTGGACGTGACCATCTCCAAGGATGGCTTCTGCCCCGGCGTAGACGACGATGTGGTGGCGGTGGGCGGTCCTGCTCAGCTCTGCTACACGGTGAGCAACGACGGCGACACCAGCATCTACGATGCGGTGGTAGTGGACGAGTTCCTGGGGAACATCGGCACGATCACCGAGCTGGCCCCCGGTAGCACCCAGACCTTCACCACCGGCATGTTTATCGTGACCGCCAACAGCTTCTCGCTGATGCCCGGCTACGAGGCGGCCACCGCGACTGCCAGCAACATGGTCAACGTGACCGGTGAAGATTCCTGGGGCCACTCGGTGGCCGACGACGACGCCACCATCTTCCAGTCTATCTCTTCGGACATCTCGGTGGATCTGGTCGCCACGGCTACCAAGGTGTCCACCACCACCACCACCACCGTCCCGGCCGCCACCTCCTCCTCCTCCCACGGTGGCCACGGTGGCTGCGGCGGCGGCTCTCACCCGGCCTCCACCACGACCACGACCACGACCACCACCACCCGCGTCGATGCCACCCTGAAGGTGACGAATATCGGTCTGGGTGCGGGTGCCAACACCGTGGCGACCATCGCGGTGCCTACCACGCTGAGCTACGTGTCCAGCGCCGGTGCCTCCTGTACCTGGTCGGCTGCCAACCGGATCCTGACCTGCAACTTGACGACCCTGGACGTGAACGAGCTGAACACCATCACCGCGGTGTTCACCGGAGCCTCCCCGCTTGCCAGCTCCGAGCTGGTAGGTTTCGCCAACAGCTCCACCAACGACGTGAACCCGGCGAACAACCGCGACACGGCAACGGTCAGCAGCACCGTCAGCACCTCCACCCCCACCACTGCTGGTGTGGGTGCTACCCGGACCATCGGCTTCTACTCCACCCACCCCACCTTCCTTGCCAGCTGTCTGGCCGCGGGTAGTGGCAGCATGAACCTTGGCTTCGTCAACATCCGCAACGAGACCAGCGACAACCAGATCGACGCAATCTCGGGTGGTGGCGGCAGCAACAAACGCTCCTGCGGTGGCAACAGCAGCAACGGGGACGACGATCGGGACCTGGAGACCGCACAGGAGATGACCCTGGGTATCCTGAAGGGCGGGATCTCCAAGTACCGGAACGGCGACGCCCGCTCCACCCTGATGCAGGCCCGGATGCAAGCCGGCCAGCAGCTGGTGGCTGCAACCTGCAACAACCGGATGTTCGGCACCCCGCTGCCCTTCTCCCTGACCGAGGCCCAGGCTACCCTGGCGGGCACCAACCGCACGGCCATCCTGGCGGTCGCTTCCAAGGCCGATGCCTACAACAACTCGGGGGATAAGGTAGCCCTGACCGTCTCTACCGGTGCGGCAAACTCCAAGGCTTCTTGGGATGACCCGACTGACCAGGGTGACTGATTGAGGTTCCCCTTCGGGGGATTTTGGAAAGGGACCCGGGGCTTTGGCCTCGGGTTCTTTCTTTTTTTCAGGCTTCTTTCTCCGGTCGGGCGCTTGTGCAGCCAAGGCTGCGGGTATTTTGGGCGGAGTGCCTCCGAGACAGCGTTGCAAAGAGGGCTTTCCGCCCTCTCTGCACTCTCCCGAGTTAGGGACCTTCCAGGCCCCTAACGACCCCGGCCAGCCCTCCGTGGGCCGAGTCGTGGCTGTGAAACGACGGAACCACGGTGAGGGGAGTGGGGGCGTTGGGGTGGGTCGTTTCAGAGCCCCTCTCTGGACTCTCCCCGTTTTTCGGA
>CAITDR010000220.1 GCA_903891165.1 uncultured Pseudomonadota bacterium | reverse complement strand
GGGCGACCTGATCCTCTCCGCCGTGGGCAGCTTCGAGCTGGGTGGACCCTTCGCCTTTGACCTGGATTTGATGGGATCGGCGCTCTCCGCCAAGCTGGTGGAAGTTGCGACGACTACCAGCGGGGTGGGCCTGGGTCTGACCATCGGCATCGACACGCCTGCTGCCGACAGTATGCCCGCAGGAATGCCGACTCTTCCGGCGATGACCCCCTCGGGTGCCCCCTATCAGATGGGCGCAGCGGTACACGAGGGCATGTTCAACACCCTTATGGATGGCATCCTTGCCGACTTCCTGAACATCGACATGAACCTGGAGGGTAGCTACGCGGAGATCATCGGCGGGGCATTCCGGCAGCTTCCTGGCGGCGATCAGGTGCCCGAAGAGATCGGCGGCTGGTGCCTGAGCGCCCACACCGGCGACGCAAGGGTGGTGCGTATGGTGGCGGGAACGGACGGCACCCTGGCCCGCGCCTACCTGCCGGACCTGCAGGTGAAGGTGGCCGTGCTGGATGGTTCTTCCTGCGACCCCTGGCTGGAAGCGACGGTGTTTGCCACCGTGGATCTGAAGCTGGACGGCACCGAAGTCGGCGCCGACATCGACATGCCCAAGGCATGGGTGACCTACTACGGCGCGACGGATGTGGACAAGGAAGAAGTGGCTGAGAAGCTGACCGACATCGTGGGCGGAATGGTGGGTCTGCTGGCCGGCGGCGCACTGTCCTTTGATCTGGGAAGTACCGAGATTATTCCGGGTGTTTCTCTGAGCCCCCGTGTGGTGGAGATCGCACCTTTGGACGAGACCGGGCTCTATGGCATCTACCTGGACGTCTTCTGAATCGGTCGTGGAGGCAGCCACGCTACGGCTGCTACTCCTCGACAACTATGACTCCTATACCTGGATCCTTGCGCACCTGCTGGAGGCGATAGCGGGTGTGCAAGTGCTTGTGCGTCGGAACGATGCCCTCAGCCGGGAGGAGCTGATCGCACTGGCGCCGGATGCCGTCGTGATCTCTCCAGGACCGGGGGATCCAAAAAATCCAAAAGATTTCGGGATTTGTGCGGCGGTCTTTGAGGTCTTTCCTGAGCTCCCGGTGCTCGGGGTCTGCCTGGGTCACCAGGGCATGGCACTGGCCTGTGGTGGCGAGGTGGATCAGGCGCCGAAGCCGGTACATGGGCACGCCGAGCCGATTTTCCATGATGGTACCGGTATTTTTGAGGGGATCCCCAGCCCCACCCCGGCCACCCGCTATCACTCGCTGGTGGTGACCGAGCTGCCGCCGATGTTGGAGGCCAACGCGCACAGTGGCGATGGCCTGATCATGGGGCTGCGGCACCGGGAGCGCCCCTGGTGGGGGGTACAGTTTCACCCTGAGTCCATTGCTACGCCGGAAGGCAGGCAAATGCTTCGTAATTTTGTTGCAATGGCCAGGAGTTTTAAAGAGAAGCGCGCACTATTGGATGGGGCGCCGAAGGGGGTGTGGGGGGATCAGGGCTCCTGGCGAGTGGGGTCTTCGGAAGCGGAAATAAACGGGGGCCCAAAAGAGAAGATTACCGGAAGGAAATTTGCCAGAGAGAAGACGGACTTCCGCTTGCTGCCCTGGCAAGAGCCCGAAGATTTTCTGGGAACCATGACAGAATTTCCAGCCTGGATATGGCTGGATGATCCGGCGGGATTTTCGGTGCTGGCCCCGGCAGCCCGGGTGCTGCGAAACCTGGATCCGGCGGCGCTGCGGGAGGCCCTGGCGCCGCATCAGTGGCCGCTGCCCTATGGTCCAGGTTTATACGGCTATATCGGCTATTCCTGGGGGCGGCACCTGGGGCTGCCGATGGTGCAGGTGCCGAAGGTGGGAGAGCTGCCGGAGCTGGCGCTGCTTCAGGTGGAGGAGGGACTGGTTTTTGATCACGGCCGTCGGCAGCTCGCTCAGTTTGGTGGAGGGGCCCTGATCGCCCCCCAGGCACTCGCAAAGTCACGACGTCCAGAGCCACCGAAATCCTTCAGGCGAAATCGACCAAAGGCTATCTATCTATATGAGATCGATAAGATAAAGTTGTACCTCTCGTTGGGAGATACCTACGAAGCCTGCCTCAGTCTGGAGGCCCGTGCCCCCTGCCCCGATCCCCTCGCCTACCACCTGTGGCTGCGGTCGCACAGCCCGGCGCGGTATGGGTGCTTCTTACAGCTTCCCGAGGGGGCGGTGTCCTCCTGCTCCCCGGAGCTTTTTCTGGAGCTGAAGGAAGGGCGGCTGCGCACCGAGCCCATCAAGGGTACCCGGCGGCGATCCTCGGATCCCGTAGCGGATCATGCGCTGGCGCAAGAGCTACTCCACAGCGAAAAAGACAGCGCTGAGCTGCTGATGATCACCGATCTGCTGCGCAACGACTTCGCCCGAGTTGCCGAGCCGAACAGCGTGCAGGTACCGACGATGCGGCAGTTGAACCGGCACCCCACCGTGATGCACACCTCCTCGGTGATCGAAGCGCGGCTGAAAAAGGGCCTGGATCTTGCCGATGTGTTGGCGGCGACCTTCCCGGGAGGCTCGGTGACCGGGGCACCCAAACACCGGACGGTCGCGATTCTGGAACACCTGGAAGATGGGATTCGTGGACGCTGCCGGGGTGTCTATACCGGAGCCATCGGCTACCTTACCAAGGATCAAGCTCACCTTTCCGTGGCCATCCGCAGCGCCGAGATCACCGGCGGACAGCTACGCGCCGGTGCCGGCGGCGCCATCGTGGTCCACTCCGACCCGGAGTCCGAGTGGGAAGAGGTGGGCTGGAAGTTGGCGGTGATGATGGGAGAAGCAAAGGAAGAAAGGTGGAGATAAGGCAGAGGATCGTCCAGATCCACAAAGGCGCGCGGGCCAAAGGCCCGGGCGCCTTCGGGACGGCAATTGGCTATCTCCGAAAGGACGTTCGCAGGTCCTCCAACGTTTGCGCCATCGAAAAATGCCTCCGCCACCCCAGATTTTCGGCCCGGC
>CAITDR010000219.1 GCA_903891165.1 uncultured Pseudomonadota bacterium | reverse complement strand
CCTGCCCGACTATGCCGCCGGTGCCCCCCCCGACACTGTCGACGACTGGAGCCCTCCCCCCGAGCGCCGCAGCAGCAGCGGCGTCAGCGAAGAGACCTTGGCCCTGCCCGCCAGCCGCTCGCTGGTGGTCATCGCCCGCTGCCGCCTGACCCGCACCCGCGCCACCCACTCGGGCGGCTACACCATGATCCCCCCCGCCATGTTCCCCGAGGGCCGCTCCGCCCTGGAGTTGAACACCTGGCTGGACATGGCCTACACCGAGAAGATCCCGGCGATCCCCGATCTGGATCACCACCTGGGTCGCCCACTGGAGCTGTCCGTGGGCAAGGTGGGCTTTGTGTTATCAGGCTGGCTGACCAAGGATCTTGCGCTCTGGCCGCCCAACCCCCGCGACATCCGCCCCGCCGTCCTCTCTGATCGGGATGTTGGCTCGCCCTTGTTCCGTCAAGGGCTCCAGGCGATCACCAGCACCGCAGGCGTCATTTTTGTGGCCCTGGCTCTGGGACTGGCTGTGCAGTGGGCCTCCCGCCCCTCCTTCGGCGAGGCACCCGAGACCGTCGCTGCTGAGGCCCAGCCCGCGCTGGCCACCTGCTCCGCCGACAACCAGCTCTTTATGGATGAGCTGCGCTGTCAGGTCGCACATGCCGCTGCAGGTGGTTCACCAGATGACCCGGTATGTATGAGCTCGGAGAGTGGAACCACTCAGGTTTCCGGGGATTTGCAGGCGGCCTTCTGCGGCCTGGCCCACCGCCCGGTGGATGGCGCCGCCGACAACCCCGAGGCCGGTACCCGCGCGCTGACGACGGCCGAGCAGGCCGCCACCCGCGCCTGCTTCAACGTCCTGCGTAAGCCCTATCGCTACGATGTGAATGCCGGAACCGGCAAAGCCTCCCTGCCAGATCCCTACCTGTTCCTCTATGATCCCAGCCTACGCATCGCCTCGCTGGCGGCATTGGTGAGCGGCTTGCAGGAGCACTGCGATGGGGTACGCACCCGCCTGGAGCGGAAAGTGGCCGGGGCCGCCGTCGCCACCCACCTGGGCACCGCCGAGCTGTCCGGCGAAGGCGCCGCACTCCGCGCCCTGGTCGCCGACAAAGTGACGGCCACCTTCCACCGGGCTGAAGAAAAAGACTGCTTCCGGGCGGGCATGACCAACGGTGCCCTGGCCGACGTCAAGACCGACGACATCTGCGGAAATGGATCCATTCGCGACCCCCTGGTGCGAAAAGGCTGGGAGAAGTTAGGAGACCTGGAGGACAGCTCGCGCTCTGTGGTGCGTACCTACGCCCTGGCACGTTTCGGCCCCGGCCCCAACGTCGAGTCGCTGGAGGATCTCTGGTCCTGCTACTACCGACTGGAGCGCAACAGCTCGGTGGAGCTGCAGACCACCTCCTGGCACCTCCTGGTCGGGGTTGCCAACGCCTGGAACACCGAAGCCGGCGTGGTACGGTCCCAATTGGAGCTGGACTCGCTGCTCCGCGACATGACCACCGGCACCGCCCCCTCCGCCTGCTGGAAGATGACCGCCAACCTGCTCTCTGCCTACCAGCCGGTCCATCCGCTGATCGCCGCCCCGGAGGAGGGTTCCTGGCCCTCCTACGAGCAGCAGCTCTGTGGACAAATCTGTGCGGTACGCTACCGCGTCCGCAACGGGGTGGCCGAGGCGGACTGGAAGACCCGCGAGACCGACCTGGATATGTGCCTGGGGCCGCGGCTGTGTATGACCGAAGGTACCGACGGTCTCTGGAGCCTGTGCTCCGATGAATGGGCCATGGAGAACCCCGGAAAGGTTCGCTATGCGAGACTCGGACTGGGGCCGGCTTCCACCACCCCCTCCGTCAGCGACCAGATGATCGACTACCTGCGGATGCCCTGGAACGCGCCCCGCGGCCAGGACAACGACAACTGGCGACTTGCCGACGATGAAGCCGTATGTTCCTTCAACCTCATCGCCCAGGGCTACTTCCCGACAGGAGACGAAGCTTCGGTGCTCTTGGAGGGGATGACCCCGGTGGACTGGGCGGGCGGCGCGGTCGATGCCTCCGGCAAGCCGCTGGACGCCGTGGCGGGGGGCCCCGATGGTGCCGCCGCTCAGGCCGCACAGGCGATGAATTCCTATGGAAGAGCCCACGGAATTGCCACCTGTGGCTATGTGGCGGCCCAGTGCTTCTCCGAGCGACTGGTGGATGTCACCGGCGATCCCAGCAACCCTCCGCACCGCTGGGTGGAGCGCTGGAACGATGAGCTGGACCACCTGGACCGCCGCGAAAATCCATGGTGTGACCTGATCCTTCCCTATATGGGCCAACGCGGCGCCAGTCGTGATGGACAGTTGGACTTCCCCTGCGCGCGTGGTGTGGACCAGACCCGAACCGCCTTTACGGCCGTCCTCGGTGAGCTGGCCACGGCGCGCACCACCTCGGTGCAGCGATGATCCGCTTTTTCCGCATGATCCAGCGCAGCGTCACCGGGACGATCCACGAGAACATCGACCTGATCCTGCTGGCCTGGGTGGCCACCGCGGTGCAGG
>CAITDR010000218.1 GCA_903891165.1 uncultured Pseudomonadota bacterium | reverse complement strand
GCGTTGCAAAGAGGGCTTTCCGCCCTCTCTGCACTCTCCCGAGGTAAGGGGCTATCCGCCCCTTACCAATCCTGGACCAGGGCAGGGCTGTGGAACGACGAAGCAGCAGTTTGGGTGGGAGGGGCGTTGGGGTGGGTCGTTCCAGAGCCCTCCCTGGACCCTCCTTAGGGGAGAAAGTCGGAAATGCGAAAGGCAAATGCGGGGAGGTGGCGATGGTGATACATCGGTTTTTTGGATGTATTGTGGTGATACATTGGGGATTGGGATGTATCAATCGGGTTTGGGACGGCGCTTTCCGCCCAACAACTTCAGAACATTTTGCTGCCGCGCCCTTTCTGCGGCTTTGCTCCTTGCCTCCTTTTCGGCCTCGCGCGCGTGGATAGCGCGTAGCTGCTGCGCACAGGCGGAGGGCGGGGTCGTCCCCTTGTTTACGCCTACGATCCCGTCGCGTTCGTCCCGGTCGTGAAACAGGGGTACAATACTTTTTCCAAGTTTCCAGCTTTGAATTTTCGAAAATCCTACAGTTTCCGATTGATAGATACCGACGGACTCATTGTGAACGATAACCTTCGCCACAGATGCAATCTTCTTGCTGGCATCCTCAGTTCGATCCCCGGGTAGCGCCACCTCACTCCATAAGCGGACCGTGGCACCGTCAGACCGAAGCTGGGCAACGACTTTCCGCACATAGTCATCCACATTTCCGAGAAAGGCAAAGTCCACTTGCTGGGGCACTCTCGGAACCACAAAATCCGGCCGCCTCCCCACCAACTCCAGGCTGCTAGCCAGCTTTTTTTCCAGCAGCACTCCTACCGATTCGTAGGCAAAAGCCAAGGTATCCGGATCCTTGCGGTCTTCCTCGAGAATCGGGAGACGCTCGCCAAAGCCCCAGTGGGGGATGGCGGGGAGGCGGGTGAAGCGCAGGATCTCTTCGGGTTTTAGATCCTTGTGCAGCCAGTTTCCGTAGAGGGGCTCCAGCTCGGTGGCGAAACGCTGTAGCCAGTGCCGGGCGGCGTCATACTCCACCCTGCCTTCGAAGCGGCTTGGAACCGGCAATATCCTCAGAGCTGCACGGGGCCAGACGATCTGCTGGCGCGCGGCGATCACCCGCCGGGCCAGGTTCAGGCTGCCAACAAAACTCTGGTCATTCGCCGTAAAAAACATGACCAGGATGTCGGGGATCTGAATGGTGCAGATGCCACCGGTGTCTGAGATACCGGTACGGCTATCCACCAGCACCACGTCGTAGGCTTCGGTCCACTCCTCACGTAGGCGTTCGACAGCTTCACCTATCCCTTTTTCGGCGTAGAGCTGCTCCCAATTCAGCTTTTGCAGGCGGGGGACGTAGTCTTCTCCCTCAAAACCGGCACACAGCAGGTCCAGTTTTCCAGGAGCGTCCAGCTTTACCGGTCGCACATAGGGCTTCCAGGCGGTCTGGGTGTCCGTGGCCAGTGCCTCCACCAGATCCAACAGGCCGGTCGTGCCCGCGCCGACTTTGGCCTTCTCCCCCTGAAAATATAGGTGCAGCCCTGGTGCTTCCAGATCCCAGTCTACACACAGCACCCGACGGCCCCGCAGCGCCATGAGCACCGCCATGTTTGCCATGGCCATGGTCCGCCCCACGCCGCCCTTGTAGGAGTAGCAGGTGATGATGTGGCCGCTCATTAAAACCTCGGTAGGAAGGGGCTACGATCTTCAGGCCGGTCCTGGTCCAGAGACGACGAAAGTTCCTCCGACCAGGGAGGTACAAATTCTAGCGCTTTCGCAATATTCTCGGCAAAGGACTTGACCTCGTTTGTCAATCTTGCGGCATCTCTGGTATCCGCGAAATCGTCATCAGGAGTGCTGTAGCCTCGGAGATCTCGGCATTGGCAGTAGTCAAGCCAGTCCTGAAACTGTCTTCCATCGTGAAACAGTACAGGAAGGATGAGCCCGGCCGGTTGGCGGGCACTTCGCAATCCGTGTTGCCTTTCACGCGAGCGCATGTACAAAAGTTCCGCCTTACACCAGGGACGATTGAAGTAGTAAGGCTCCCAGATTGGCACAAGTAGCCGGCTGTCGCGCAACGCCAAGCGGAGGCGCTCTGGCCAGGCTTCGCCGTCCGCAATCGTCTCCTCGTCCACAAAGATACTGACCTCTCGCCCAAGCTCCGTCGCAAGCCAGCCACGCAGCCGGTGTAAAAAGTGATTTCGCACCCAGCCATGCACTTGATCCGCGCGGCGATAGCTGAGGAAAATGTCGTGTACGTACGCCATGATCCCGCATCTATCCCACCTCCCACTCCCCATCCACCCACAAACAATCACCTGCTCCCGACGATTTCCCCATCAACCCTGCACCCCTGCTTGCAATTTCTTCACCGATCTGCCATACTCCCACCCGACGTGTGTGCCCGCCCTCCGCAGGCACTATGAGGAGAGAGATGCGTACCTTTGCCCTGCCGCTTTTGATGGTCTTCGCCGGTTGTACAGGTGAGGAACCTGGGAAGTTTTCCGAGCCTACCGACCCCACGGTCACCCGGCCGGAAGACTCGAATGTTCCGGATTCCCCTGCGGATGATTCGACTCCCCCTGACGATTCGACGCCGCCGGACGACTCGGTGCCGCCGCCGCCGCTGTGGGATCAGCTGGGGGGCGAGACCGCGGTGGACGCGGTGCTCGATGCCTTCCTCGCCAACGTTGGCGCCGATGCGAACATCAACTGGATGTTTGCCAATACGGACCTGGGCAATCTGAAGACGCAGCTTCGGGATCTGATCAGCGCATCCACGGGCGGGCCCCATGCCTACACCGGTCGCTCCATGCTGGAGTCCCATGCAGGCATGGCGATCACCGAAGCCCAGTGGACCAGCATCGTTGTGGACCTCCTCAGCGCGCTGGACAGCCTGGGTGTACCCTACACGGCCGACTTTTCCGGCGGTCTTCCTGCTGATCAGCTGATCCTGGCCATCGCCGCCACCCACGACGACATCGTGACCGATCCCGACGGTACCACGGTGCTCTTCAACCAGCTGGGGGGCTACGCGGCCGTTAATGCTGTGGTGGACGACTTCATCGCCAATGTGGCGGCCGACGACCAGATCAACTGGATGTTTGCCAACACCGACATCACCCGCCTCAATGATCTCCTTGTTGAGCAGATCTGCGATGCGACGGGTGGCTACTGCACCTATTCCGGGCGCTCCATGCTGGATGTCCATGCAGGTATGGCGGTGACCGATGACCAGTTTGGCGCCTTGGTCGTCGATCTTCTCCTCGCCTTCG
>CAITDR010000217.1 GCA_903891165.1 uncultured Pseudomonadota bacterium | reverse complement strand
TGGCGCTCCACCCGCCTGCGGATGTTGTCCGGTGACGTGTTGGTGCTGCCCAACAACACGCTGCTTGGGGCGGAGATCCAGAATTTTTCAGCACCAGACCCCACAACTTCCCGACTGATCGAGCTGGCTGTCAGCCCCACCGTGCCCCCCCGCGATCTGGAGCGCTGGGTAGGGGAGGCGGTGGAGGGGCTGGAGGGGGCGCTGACGGATCCGCCACCCCAGACCTGGCTGGTGCGGATGGAGCCCACCATCCACCACTACCTGATCAAGCTGTGGATCGCCGACTTCTCCCGGCACGACCCGCTGGAGTCCGAGCTGCGGAAGCGCCTCTGGTATCGCCTGCGCGACGAGGGCTTCCCGCTGTTGCTGGAGACCCCCGTGCGCCTGCTTTCGGAAAAAGGAGTATCCAAGCCCACCCTTACTGAATGAAGCCTCATTCAGTGTGCCGCCTGCGCGCCTCCCCCTCCCTCCAGGCCTTCCCGAATCTGGTTCAACGCGGAACCTGCCACAAACCAGCGGAACTGGTCGGGAGACAGGCTGGTCTTCAGCGGCAGGCGCTCCACGGTACCGTCGGCATGGCGTAGCACCAGCGTCGCCGTCTTCCCCTGGGGAATCCCCGCGATCCCTTCAATGCCTATCACATCATCCTCGCGGATATGGTCGTAGTCGCCAGCAGCGGCAAAGGTGAAGGGCAGCACCCCCTGCTTTTTCAGGTTTGTCTCATGGATCCGGGCAAAGGAGCGGGCGATCACCGCCCGGCAGCCCATGTAGCGCGGCTCCATGGCGGCATGCTCGCGGGAGGAGCCCTCGCCATAGTTCTCGTCCCCGATGATCACCCAGCTTTGACCTGCCACTTTGTAGCGTTTGGCCAGATCCGGGAAGGGCACTCCCTCCTCCCCGGAGAGCAGATCTTTGCCCTTCCCCAACACGCCGGTCCAGGCATTTTTGGCGGTATACAACAGGTTCCCGGAGATATTGGTCAGGTGACCCCGGTACTTCAGCCAGGGTCCAGCGGGAGAGATGTGGTCGGTCGTACACTTGCCGGAGGCCTTGCACAGCACCCGCAGCCCCTCAAAATCCCGTCCATCCCAGGCCAAAAAGGGCGTCAAGCGCTCCAGCCGATCGGAGCCCTCGGCGATGACCACCGGCAGGGTGGCATCGGCCTTACCAGGGATAAAATTGGCCAAGCCCGCCGCAAAGCCGCGTGCGGGCAGCTCGTCCCCCTGAGGCGGGGTGAAGCGCAATTGTACGCCATCACGCTCCAGAATGTCGGTAAGCGGGTTGAAGCCCAGATCTCCGGCGATGGCGATCGCAGTCACGATCTCGGGGGAGGCGATGAAGGAGAGCGTTTCGTTGTTCGCGTCGTTTCGGCCGGGAAAGTTGCGATTGAACGAATTGATGATGGAGTTACGTTCTCCCTTCTTCACGTCATCCCGTCGCCACTGGCCGATACAGGGACCGCAGGCGTTGGCCAAAACCATGCCCCCGATCTTCTCCAGGGCCGCCAGCTGCCCATCCCGCTGGATGGTTTCAAAGATCTGGTCGGAACCTGGAGTAACCATAAAGGGCAACGCCGACTTCAAGTCCACCGCAGCGGCCTGCCGGGCCACGTGTGCGCTCCGAGAAATGTCCTCATAAGAGGAGTTGGTGCAGGAGCCGATCAGCGCGTTGGTCAACGGCGCGTAGCCCTCGGCCTTGATCGCGGCTTTCATCGCCGAGATCGGCCGGGCGAGGTCCGGCGTGTGGGGGCCGACGATATGCGGCTCCAGGCTGTCCAGGTCGATCTCCACCACCCGGTCGTAGTAGCGCGCTGGATCCGCCTCCACCTCGGGATCTGCGCTCAAAAAGCCCTGGTTCTGCTCACAGAGCGTCGCCAGCTCGGCGCGTCCGGTGGCGCGCAGGTAGGCCCCCATCCGCACGTCGTAGGGGAAGACGGAGCAGGTGGCGCCTAACTCTGCACCCATGTTGCAGATAGTCGCCTTCCCGGTGCAGGAGATACTCTGCGTTCC
>CAITDR010000216.1 GCA_903891165.1 uncultured Pseudomonadota bacterium | reverse complement strand
GCACAGAAGGGCGCGTCTTCCGACGCCTTCCGCGTGAGCGTCCGCCGCTCGTCCGCCGGATCCTTGCCCTGTGTGTCGGGCATGTCCAGCGGAGAAGGCAGGTAGTCCACGATGGCATCCAGCAACGGCTCGACGCCCTTGTTGCGCGCCGCCGCCCCGCAGAACACCGGCTGCAGACGCCGGGCGATGACCGCCTTGCGCGCCGCGACCCGGAGCTGATCCGCAGTGACAGGGCGGCCCTCGACATAGGCCTCCAGGATGGACTCGTCATCGACAGAGAGCGCGTCGATGAGCCGCTCCCGTGCCGCCTCCGCCGCCTCCCGGTTCTCCTCGTGGAGCGGCGCCTCATGGAAGCCGTGCTCCTCCCCCGTCCAGTGGTACTCCACCATCCGGAGCAGATCGATGACCCCCCGGAACGTGGAGGCTGCCCCGATGGGGAGCTGGAAAGGCACAGGGTTGGCGTTCAGCCGATCACGCAAGGTCTGAACCGCCACATCAAAATCGGCCCCGGTGCGATCCATCTTGTTGATGAACGCCAGCCTGGGCACCCCGTACCGCTCCGCCTGCCGCCACACCGTCTCGCTCTGCGGCTGAACCCCCTCCACCCCGGTGAACACCGCGACCGCACCGTCCAGCACCCGCAGCGACCGCTCCACCTCGATGGTGAAGTCGACGTGCCCGGGCGTGTCGATGAGGTTGATGCGGTGCCCGCGCCAGTGGCAGGTCGTCGCCGCTGAGGTGATCGTGATCCCCCGCTCCTGCTCCTGCACCATCCAATCCATCGTCGCTGCACCATCGTCCACCTCACCGATCCGGTGAGAGACCTTGGTATAGAACAGCACCCGCTCGCTGAGCGTGGTCTTACCAGCATCAATGTGCGCCATGATGCCGATATTGCGGATGCTGTTAAGATCGATGGACATAGGGACTCAAGGCTCCGTGCGGTCAGCGCGTTTCGCTCCAGACCACGGTGGGTACGGGCGTACCCAGGGGATACTGATCAGAACCTCTCAGGCCAGAGGGGCCAGAGAGTTACCAGCGGTAGTGAGCGAACGCCTTGTTGGCGTCAGCCATGCGATGCACGTCATCGCGCTTCTTGATGGCGCTCCCCCGGTTGTGGGAGGCCTCCAGGATCTCGTTGGCGAGCTTCTCCACCATCGAGCGGCCGGACCGATCGCGGGCGAAGGAGACCAGCCAGCGCATCGCCAGTGAAATGCGCCGCTCAGGGCGAACCTCGACCGGAACCTGGTAGTTCGCACCACCCACGCGGCGGGACTTGACCTCCACCATGGGCTGGCAGTTCTCGATGGCGCGCTTGAAGACCTTCAGCGGATCGTCCTTGGTGCGCTCTTCCACGGAGCGGAGCGCGCCGTAGACGATGCCTTCGGCAACCGACTTCTTGCCCTGAACCATCACGATGTTCATGAACTGGGTGATCTGCATGTCCTGATAGATCGGATCGGGCAACCAATCCTGTCTGGCACTGACTCGACGACGAGGCATCGTTCTTTCCTACTTCTTGGAGTTCTTCGGACGCTTGGCGCCGTACTTCGAACGGCCCTGGCGACGGTTATTGACGCCCTGGGTGTCGAGGGAACCACGGATGATGTGGTACCGCACACCGGGGAGGTCCTTTACGCGACCACCACGGATCAGCACCGAGGAGTGCTCCTGCAGGTTGTGTCCTTCGCCGGGGATGTAGGAGGTGACCTCCATCCCGTTGGTGAGGCGGACACGGGCAACCTTCCGGAGCGCGGAGTTCGGCTTCTTCGGGGTGGTGGTATAGACACGGGTACAAACACCCCGCTTCTGGGGGCATCCCTTCAGAGCCGGAGAGGCAGTCTTATGTGCCACCTCCTGACGCCCCTTCCGTACAAGCTGATTGATGGTCGGCATTCAGTCCTCATCCACAGGGGCACAGCCCCAGAAAGGCCTGCCCTATTATCCATATGCAGCGCCATGTCAACTGAGATCTGATCAGATTGCGATCTGATCGCTCCCCCAGCCCTCTGGCGCCTCTTGTTGTCTGCTACGGGTTGTCGGTTGTTGCTACAGCGCCTCTTTGTCCGGCTCAGCGCTCTCGGTCATGGACTGATCGCGGATCAGCCGACCGAGCTGCTGGTAGGCCTTGAAGCCGGTGCCGGCAGGGATCAGGCGGCCCATCAGGATGTTCTCCTTCAGGCCGCGCAGGTCGTCCTGGCGCCCGTTGATCGCCGCATCGGTCAGCACCCGGGTGGTCTCCTGGAAGGAGGCCGCCGAGAGGAAGCTG
>CAITDR010000215.1 GCA_903891165.1 uncultured Pseudomonadota bacterium | reverse complement strand
TGTGGGACTACTCCACCGGAAATGCGCCGACAACCTGGGCTCAGACGGTCAAGGTGGTGCCGGTGGCGGTTCGTTTTGCCGGTACCCCCGCCAATGAGGGCGCGCAGCCGAAGTGATCTGGCTGCTTGGCTGCCTCGAATTCCCTGTGGAGGCCCCCACCTGTGACCCACGGGTGCTGGCCCCGGGGGAGCTGCGCGCGCGGCGGATTCCCTGTAGCGATGAGTTGATCTCGGGCGGGGAAGGCCGGGTAGGCGATTTTTTGATCGAAAATGCCTTCGCGCGCTATGTCGTGCGTGGCCCCTACGCGGCCCTGACGCGGCTGGGGGAGCCCGGCGGCACCCTGGTGGACGCTGCCGCTCCCGGTCTGGGCGATATGCTGATGGAAATGATTCCCGACGGGGACCGGAGCGAGATTTTTGTGGAGGAGGGGGAGGAGGAGGTGGCGCTGGTGCTTCCGGGGCTGCGCTACCGCCTGCGGGCGGACAGCCCCGTGCTGGAGATCGAGGCGGATGGCGCCGATTTTCAAGGTATTCCCGGCTATGAGCGTACGGGTGCGACCCTTCGCGGCCGGGGTTTTTTGGGAGCCGATGCGGAGGAAGTGGAGGATAGGGGCGGGTATGTACGGTTGGAGGGTGCGCTACGGGTCTCGGTGGATCGAGACAGTCTGTGGACCGAGCCGATGGAGGGGGAGGCGGATGCGGATTCCATCCTCGTTGTTCGCGACGAAAAGCCGCTGGTGCGTCTGTCTATCGATGCCGGAACCTGGGCGGCGACGCTGCCGGAAGGGGTGCGGCTGGAGGGGGAACGAGAGGGGTGCGTTTATGATGGGACCACACTTGTTGAGTGCGGAAAAATCAAGCTGAGGCTTGTGGACCCCCAAGGAGAGCCGCTGGTGGGCACGCTGACCGATGGGCGGCAGTCCTGGCCCATCCCCCCCGGCGGTGGCACCCTGCGGGTGGGGCCGACGCCACGCCGCCTGTATGTATGGGCCGGTCCAGCCTTTTCCACTGCTGAGCTGGACTATCCCGGTGGAGAGGTAGAGCGGATGGTCACCCTGGAGGCGGCCATCGATCGCCGCCAGAGGGCGCAGGCGGAGCTGGCGCTGGTTGCGGGCCCGGACCTGGATACGGCGCTCTCCTCCTACGACATTCTGGTGCAGGCCGGCGCCAGAAACAGCGAATTTGTGGTGGTTCTGGCCGACGACGAGATCCCGACGCTGCCCGGCTCCATCCGCGATCTCCCGCTTGCGCAGCCGGGAAGCCGGGCGGGGGGGCAGCTCTGGTCCTGGCCCTGGTACGGCTCGCCCAAAAGGCCTGCCCATGGGGCGGTGCCCTGGGAGGGTCTGAATCCCCTGGATCTGCTGTCCGTCAGCGAAGGGAAGGCCGCCGAGCGGCGGCTGACGGTGGTGACGGCTGGCTGGGTGGAGGATGCCCTGGCTTTTCAGGCGCCGTATCTGTGGGATCCGCGTCCGACGGCGCTCTATTTGGAGAGCCTGGACGATCTTGGGGCCTACCGGGCATTGATCGACGCGAACATTCCGGTGGCACCGGTGGGACCTACCACCTGGCTGGGCCTGGAGGCGGATCGGAACATCCCCGCCTTTGAGAAGGCGATTTTTGAGGGTTGGACAGTGGCCGGGAACGGCCCGGCGCTGAGTCTGAGCGTGTCGCCGCGGCCGGTGGGGGGGCAGTTCTGGGTAGAAGCACAGGTCGAAGCGCCACGATGGATGGGGATGCAGCAGCTTACGCTGTGGAGCCCGGCGGGGGCGGTGGAGCTCTCGGCGGACGTGGAAGGGGTGGCCCGCGTACAGATACCTGTAAGTACTTCATGGATATTTGTAACAACGCGGGGGCAGACCGTGCGGGATCTGTGGGTGGGGGGGGAGAGCTGGGCGGTGTCGGGGGTGTTGTGGTTGGCGGGGGCGGGGTGAGGCGGCAGCAGGCCCTTCAGGATACGATGACGGGGATGAGCTACACCTACGATGTCTTCATCAGCTACCGGCGGTCTCCCGCACAGGCCCGCGACTGGACGCGGCATGTTCTGTACCCTACATTACAGACGTGGCTTGAGGTTGAGCTGAACCTGAAATCTGACCAGATTTTTATCGATACCGAACACCTGAATGACAATGGCCTGCCCTGGCCGGAGAAGCTGAGAGATGCGATCCTTCAGTCTAAATTGTTGGTAGCAGTCTTGAGTCCGCAGTATTTTGAGTCGGACTGGTGTATGACCGAATTGTACAGCATGCTGGAGCGGCAGCAGCGCACCGGCGGACGCTGTGTGTACCTGCTCCAGGTTTTTGACGGAGAGACCTATCCCTCCCAGATTCGGCTGTGCAGTCCAACCGACTTGAGCAGCTATGCGACCCTTCATCGCCGCTTTCTTCCACAACGGGGCTGGAACGAACGCTGTAAGAAGCTGGCCCACGAACTCAAGGTGGTGCTCGCGCAGACCCCGCCCTTTGATCCGCACGCACCGATTGTCGCCCACGGCGAAGCCATGCGCCTCTTTCCCAAGCCGGAGTACCCCGAATGACCGGCGCGGGTGGAACCGTCATCACCTTCTATTCCTTCAAGGGCGGCGTTGGACGCACCCTTGCTCTGGCCGACGTGGCCATCTATCTCGCCCGGTGGGGCTGGAAGGTGCTGTGTGTGGACTGGGATCTGGAGGCTCCAGGGCTGGATGTGTACTTCCGACCATGGCTTCCGGCAGAACCTTCCGACGGGGTTCTGGAGCTGGTGGAGGCTTTTCGGGATGGGAAGCCCATCGATCAGCGGCCCTTTTGGCTGCCCTTGCCCATACCGGAAACGGAGGGGCGCCTTCACCTGATGCGGGCGGGGCGTCGGGATCGCACCTATGCCCGGCGTATCCAGGCTATCGAGTGGACACCGCTCTACGACGCGAAATTTGGAATGTACCTGGAACAGATCCGGGGAGAGTGGCAGGATCACTATGACTTTGTCCTGATCGACAGTCGCACGGGACTTTCGGATATCGGGGCGATTTGTACCATTCAACTCCCCGATATTCTGGTGGCTCTCTTCACGCCCAGCGCGCAGAGTTTTGAGGGGGCGATGGAGGTGGCGCGAGGTGCTGCCGTGGCTCAGCGGACGGTCCCCGTGGATCGGGCGCCGCTGCGGATTGTGCCGGTGCTGACGCGGGCGGAGAATGGGGAATATCAGCAGATCGAGCGGTGGAAGAGGGAGGTGATGAAGGCTTGTGGGGATTTGCTGGGCGCCTGGGAGCCGGATGTGGTGGTGGATCCCCGGGTGTTGCTGTCCCTAGTGGTTCCGGCGGTTCCGTACTGGTCCTTTGATGAGCGGCTGGCTGCCCTTTCAGACGAGGCGATGAACCCGGGTTCAGTGGGCCACGTTCATGCCTCGTTGGCGGCGCTGTTGGCGCATGGGTTGTTTGATGCCCGGGGCTTGATGGAGTATCGGGAGGCGTACCTCAAGCAGGTGCAGCCTTTGAGTAGTGCTGTCCCCGGTATTGATTTGAGCTACGATGCCTTCCTGAGCTATGCCGCCCCCGACAGTGCATTCGCAGAGGAGCTGGCTGGCGCTTTGCGTAAACGCGGGGTCCGAGTTTTCTTTGATCGGTGGAGTGTTATGCCCGGGGACATCTGGCCCGCGACGATTGCCAGGGCCTTGGAATCAGCGCCGAATATCGTAATTCTTCTGGGGCAGTCTGATTGGCGTGGACAACAGGATGCGGTGCAGGCCAGCTTGCGTCGTATTGGTGGAAGGGATCCTTCGGTGCGAGTTATGCCTGTTTTCCTCCCGGACTCTGCGGGCCCGTTGGAGCTTGATCTGATTAAAGGGATCCACGTCACCACCCAGACTGCCGATGCCATTGCTGAGCAGCTAGTTCCCGGAATCCTCCGCGCCAGCCGATAAAGGTGCCCACCCCGAGAAAATCAACTCTTCAGGCGCCTGAAGAGTAGCTTGCACATCCGCTCGATAGTCAAAAAAGAGAGCTTGTTCTTTCGATGATGCCAGATCCGACGGCGTCGAGCCTCGCTTTGTGGATGCCAGACCGTCGCCCCCTCCTCCCCCTTTTCTGGGCCTTTTCCCTCTCTCTCGATGCGGCGATCGCTGACCATCCCCGACGTTTTTACAATATCGCTCCTAAGTGGCCCAGCATCTGCGGGATAGAATCCTCCCGGAGCTTTTTCTGTACGGCCGGGTCCAGGGTACAGGAAGGCGCCTGCCGTCCGGCCAGCACGGCGATGGGGGAGGCCACCGGGGAGAGGGCGTGGGCTAACAAGAGGGTATCGGCCAAGGTGGCGGGTTTTTCGTTCATCTTTCCGGTCCAGAGCAACTCCATGGCCTCCAAGACGGCTTCCGGTGCGCCGATCTTCGGAAGGAGATGGCGCCCAATCTCCGCTTCGGCCTCCTGATCCCATCCCTTTAAGCTGCCGGCTTCGCCATCCAGCAGGCCCGGATAGGCTGCAGCGCTGGCGACCAGGAAAAAGCCAGGGGTTTCATGGATAATTGCGGCAAAGGTCGCCTCCTCCGGGTCTATATGGGTGATCCGCTGGGCGATGATGCTGGCCAGGGCCGCCACCTGCGCAACGTGTTCCCAAAGACGAACGGTCACTTTTCGCAGCTCGGGGGTGGGCACCATTTCTTTGATCTGTCGCACCGCACCGGCCGCTGCCAGAGCGCGGACATTCTTAAAACCCAGCCGAGACGCGGCACTTTTGATGTCGGTGATCTCTTTGCCGGAACGTCGGAAAGCAGCCGAGTTTGCCGTGGCGATGGCTTCGGCGGACAGACCGGGTTCGGCCAGCATTGTCCGCGCGAGCTGCTCGATGGAGGCATCGGGATCGTCGATGGTTTTTTTGATGCTCATCGCGTGGTCGAGGGCGGAAGGCATCACAAAATCTGGGCTCTGAGCGAGCGCCACGATCTGGGCCAGGGCTTCTTGTTGGTCCATTCCTTTACTCCTTCAACTTCCGAATCCAGAAATCTGTGTCCGGATCGATGCCCAGAGAATACTCCACGGCGTGGCCATTCGCACCATATAAGCTGCCTTCTGCCGCGGTCAGGCCGGTCACTCCGCCCTCCTCCAGATCCTCGCTGGTCAGGGCCGCTTCGGTCCAGCTTCCGTCCGCCGACGTCAGCGTGAACAGTCGATCCGCCAGGGTCGCATCCAGATACTTGGTCACCAACAGGTTTTTCCCGTCCGGAGTGATGGCCACGCCGTTGAGGCCCACCAGCGCCGCGTCCAGGAGTGGGTCTTCTACCAGGATCTCGGCGCTGCCGGTCTCGGCATTCACCCTGTACACATCCGGGTTTTCCCGGTCAGTGACATAGGCGATACCGTCGGAATCCAAAAATACATCGGTGCAGGAGGCGTCGGTGCGGGCGCCCCCCAGCGTCAGGCTCTGGATTAGGCTACCATTATCCAGGTTAATCATCCAGAGTTCTCCGGCGGCGCTGCCGTCAAACACACTCGCGCAGACCCACAATCGCCGTCGGGTGCTGTCCACCTCCAGCCCCACGGTCACCCAGGGGTGATCATTTTTGCCTGCATAAAATGTGGACGTCATTCCGTCGGCGAGTATTTTTGTAACATCCCCCCGGTCGAGGCTGCTGGTGTAGAAGGCGCGTCCCTCCGGGTCCCAGGCCACACTTTCCGGGTAGCTGTCTTCGCCGTCGAGTGGATATTCGTCCCGCAGCTCCGTTTGTGTAGGAGAATCCTCGCCGGGGGTGGCGGAGGTGCAGGCGGCAAGGAGCAGAAGAAGGGACACGGGGCTACCGGGGAGAAGAGGCAGATTAAGTCGCTTTCTTTCTGCGCGCGAGGGAGGATGCCCTACTCCATCACCGTCATCATCCCCGCCATCCCATCGTCGGCATGCTCCAGGATGTGGCAGTGGTACATCCACTCCCCTGGATTGTCCAGGTTGGAGACCAACTTGACGGTCGTGCGGGGTGGAATATCAAAAGTATCCTTCCAGCCCTGGCCCTCGGGGACCTGCGCCCCTCCCACGTCCACCACCTGAAAACGGTTCCCATGGATGTGAAAAGGGTGGTGCATCTCGGATTTATTCTCCACCTCAAAGGTGGTGTCCACGCCCATGGCGACATCTACCATCGGCACGTCCGGCCAGGCCTGACCGTCGATGGTGACGGTTCCTCCCATCATATCCTCGTCCAGTACCCAGTGATGGCCCAGGTTTTCGACGGCGGCCCCCCAGGCCGGCACATCCGGCGTCGGCTGCACCCAGGCGGTCCCGTTAACCTCGGTTCGGTCATAGACAAAGGTCATAACTGGATTTTCGCCGTCGCCCATGGGGTCGGGCTCGATCATGTCCCCGCCCTCCTCATGGAGCTGAAAGCGGCGGTTCATCAGGCGATATTCGCCACCCGGATCTCCTTCCGCCTTGACCACCACCATGTAGCGCTCGCCGGGTGCCATCACCAGGTGATCCACCGTGTAGGGCTCTTCCAGAAAACCCCCGTCGGTGCCCACGATCTGTAGGGAGTGTCCCTCAAGAAAAAGATCCCAATAGCGGGCGTTGCTGGCGTTTACCAGCCGCAAGAGCGTCGTCTGGCCCCTCCGCCAGCTCACCCGGCGGTCGCTGCGGCCATTCGCCATCAGCACATTGCCCAGCCGCCCCATCAGCTGCATCATGTCGGTGTCGGGTGGCGCGATTTGAAGGCTTCCTTCATCCAATAATACGTCGTCCAGCACCACCGGCATATCGCAGTCGGGCGCCCGCTCGTCCGGGGCGTGCAGGAGGATGGGTGCGTAGAGACCGGCTTCGATGGTGGTGGCCGTGTCCATATGGGTATGAAACCAGTAGAAACCACTATCTATCACGGTAAATTCGTAAGTGAAGCTCTCGCCCGGCTCCACGGGGTCGCCCATCATCTGCTGGATCCCGTCCATCTCCGGGGTCACCCGCAGTCCGTGCCAATGGAGGCTGGTGTCCATGTCCGTATTGTTTGCGTAATGTACAATTACAGTATCGCCCAGCTTTGCTTCCAACAGGGGGCCGGGCACCACTTCGTTGAAGGCCATCCCTGCCTCCAGCGGCACGCCGGTGCCGGGGTCCCAGGCAAATTGCGAGGCGACCACCTCCACCTCCACCACATTCTCCGCCGGGTCCAGGTCTGCCATGGGGGTGTAGCCGCATGCCTCTGTGGGCTTCGGCTCAGCGCTATCGATCGGCCCTTCCGAGTCCTTGTTGTTGTCGGGATCACCCACGCAGGCCACAGAAAAGAGGAGAAGCAGAGCAGACATGGAGAGCCTCGCTGTGGTCAGCACAACCAGAAAAAAAGCGCCGTCATCCGCCGCTCCTCCTCCTTCTCCCCCGCGTAGCTGGTCGCGGAGTGGAGCAGGTCGGCCGGGTAGAGCAACAGGCGATTGTAGCGATAGTCTACCCGAAGTTCTTCCATGAAGATATTTCCAGGGACAAAGCGGGTCCCCAGTGCTTCCACCAGGTTCTTATGGGAGGCAGGAATGCGGTTACCGCCGGGTGTACCGTCGGGAAGGCGGATACGGTAGAAGGAGGTGCCGCAGGAGGCGGGCAGGCCGGGTGTCAGGTAGATCACCGCTGCAAAGCTACACAGATCACGTCGGTCGGTGTGGGGCAGTGGGCGGCCCTCCTTTGCTCCCACAAGCTGCACGCAGTTGTGGTTGAGCGTAGCCCCGTCGGGAGCGATGCCCAATTTCAGCTTCTTCTTCCCTACTTTTTCACGTACCCACTGCTCGATGGGGGCCAGTTCTTCCGCCTCCAGCGCCGGCTGCGCCCGCTTCCCAGGCCAGCTTTCTGGACGGGTTGGAGCACCAAAAACCCAGTCCTCTCGCCGTAAAAGTCGGTTCCGTACTGCATCTGGATCCCGCAGCGCATGGTCCAGCACCCAAAAATCCCGCCCCTCCCGAGGACGTTGGTGGGGCAGACTTTTTAAGGCGTCCAGCGCGGGAGGAGGGATCATGCCAGGAAATTAGCACGTTCGGCCCACCACAGGATAAAATCCCTCTGGGAGCCCCCATGAGCAGCGTCGAGGCCGACATCCGCAGTTTTGCCTTGAGTTTTCCGAACAGCACCGAGGATTTTCCCTGGGGGGAGAGCGCCTTTAAGGTCAAAGGAAAAACCTTCCTTTTTATGCACGGCTCTCCCGAAAAGTTGAGCATGAGCCTGAAGCTGGTGGCCTCTCATGCCGATGCCATGGCACGCCCAGAGGTCAAACCCACCGGCTACAACCTGGGAAAAAGTGGCTGGGTCTCTGCCTCCTATGCCACCGGTGCCGAGCTACCCCTGGAGCTCTGGAAAGCCTGGATCGAAGAGAGCTGGCTGACGGTGGCGCCCAAGCGCCTCTCGGCCGCCCATCGCGCCCAAAAGTCTTGACGTGCAAAGACTTCCCCTCCACAAGCAGGTAGGATAAGCCCCCCAAACGGGGAGGGGCGCGTCCGCCCGTTCCCCGTTATGCTCGCGGCTACTCTGAGGTACCCATGTCTCCCTTTGACCCGCAGATGATCCCCTTTGTCCCGAACGTGGTGGAGCAGACCCACCGCGGTGAGCGCGGCTGGGATTTGTTCTCGATGCTCCTGAAGGATCGCATCATCTTCATCGGCACCGCGATTGACGATATGGTCGCCAATGTGGTCGTCGCCCAGCTTCTCTACCTGGAGTCCCAGGATCCCGAGCGGGATGTGTTCCTCTACATCAACAGCCCGGGAGGTTCGGTGCTTGCTGGCATGGCTATCTACGATACCATGCAGTACATCAAACCCGACGTCTGCACCATTGCCATGGGCCAGGCCGCCTCCATGGGCGCCTTCCTCCTCGCGGCGGGCGCCAACGGCAAACGGAAGGTGCTTCCGCACGCCCGCGTCATGATTCACCAGCCTTGGGCTGGCGGTATCGGCGGCCAGGTGACCGATATCGAAATCCGCGCCAAGGAGCTCGTCAAGACCAAGCAGGAGCTGAACCACCTGCTGTCCCGCCACACCGGCCAGGGTCTGGACAAGATCATCCGGGATACCGAGCGCGACTACTTCATGACCGCCGAAGAGGCGGTGCAGTACGGAATTGCGGACGAAGTGATCGTTCCCAAGGGTCCCTCCTTCGCCCGTTAGTACCGGAGTTTCCTGTGAATCGTCGCAGTCGTGAAAAAGATCTGAATTGCTCCTTCTGCGGCAAGTCGCAGAAGGATGTCCGCAAGCTGATCGCCGGACCTTCGGTGTACATCTGCGACGAGTGTGTGGAGCTTTGTAACGACATTATTACGGAGGAGGAGGAGCGGGAGGACTACTACGCCACCCGCGCCATGATCCCCAAGCCGTTGGAGATGAAGCGCCACCTGGACGACTACGTGGTCGGCCAGGAGCGCGCCAAAAAGATCCTCGCCGTGGCGGTACACAACCACTACAAGCGGATCGACGCGCGCTCTTCGCGGGATGATGTAGAGCTTCAGAAGAGCAATATTCTGTTGATTGGGCCTACCGGCACCGGTAAAACGCTTCTGGCGCAGACCTTGGCCCGCTTCCTGAACGTGCCCTTCACCATCTGCGACGCAACCTCGCTGACCGAAGCCGGCTATGTGGGGGAGGACGTGGAAAATGTCGTCCTCTCGCTCTTCCAGGCGGCGGAGTATAATGTAGAACGTGCCGTAAAGGGCATCATCTACATCGACGAGATCGACAAGGTGGCGCGCAAAGGCGAAAATCCCTCGATCACCCGCGATGTAAGCGGCGAAGGGGTGCAGCAGGCGCTGCTGAAGATCATCGAAGGGACCGTGGCCAACGTGCCGCCCAAGGGTGGTCGCAAACATCCCCAGCAGGAATTTTTGCAGGTAGATACTGCAAATATCCTCTTCATCTGTGGTGGCGCTTTTGTGGGGCTGGACAAGATCGTCGAGTCTCGCCTGAACAAGTCCGCGATGGGCTTTGGCGCCTCGGTCAAGAAGAAGGAGCAGTGGTCCACCGGACAGCTCCTGTCGATGGTGGAGACCGAAGATCTGCTCAAGTTCGGCATGATCCCGGAGTTTATCGGACGTCTGCCGGTCACGGCGACCCTGGACGACCTGGACGAGGACATGCTGATCGACATCCTCACCCGTCCCCGCAACGCCATTGTCAAACAGTATCAAAAGCTGTTTGAGATGGAGGGAGTGGTGCTGAAGTTCACCGAGTCGGCGCTCAACGCCATCGCGCGGGAGGCCGTACGTCGCAAGACCGGTGCGCGCGGTCTGCGGGCGATCCTCGAAGAGCTGATGCTGGATGTGATGTACGACCTCCCCGGGAAGGTCAACGTGCGCGAGTGTGTCATCACCGACGAAGTGGTGGCCCACAAGAAGGAGCCGATCCTGGTATATTCGAACTGAGGGAGGTCTTTTGTTCTTTCGCGACCGCCGCTCGACCGGGAGCACCCGGCAGCTTCCCCTTCTTCCCCTTCGGGATCTGGTGGTGTTGCCGCAGGCCGCTGTCTCCTTCATTGTAGGGCGCGAGAAGTCGATTGCGGCGATGAACGAGGCCCAGAAGGCGGAGAAAGAGGTTTTTCTGGCCACCCAGCGGGAGCCGGGAACCACCGACCCCTCCGAAAGTGACGTCCACACCATCGGCACCATCGCGGCGGTGATCCAGGTGATGCGCCTGCCCGACAACACCCAGCGGGTACTCGTGGATGGTCGTCGTCGGGGCAAGATTGTTCGATTTATCCATGAAGGAAATTGTACCTGGGTGGAAGTTGAGGAGCTTCCCGAGCAGGCCCGTGGGGACGCGGCGGTGGAAGCGCAGATGCGCAGCGCCCGGCAGCTCTTTGAAGAGTATGCAAAAGCCCGCAATATCTCCATGGATGCGGTGCTTTCTATCAATGGAATCGACGAGCCGGTGCGCCTCGGGTTTGCTCTGGCCCGCCACATCAGCAGCCTGAAGACGGCAGATCGCCAACAATTGCTGGAGCTGGACGATCCCGCGGCGCGCCTGGATCGTCTTCTGACTGCATTGCGGGGCGAATTGGAGATGATCCAGGCCGAACGCCGGGTCCGCACCCGTCCTCGCCGCCCCGAGCCGCGGGTCCCCGAGCATGAGGGCCCTCAGACCGGTGAGAAGGACGAATTCCGCTCCGAGCTTGCCGAATTGGAGACGCGCATCCAGGAACGTGCCCTTCCGCCGGAGTCCCTGGATCGCTGCCAGCGGGAGCTTCGGAAGCTGCGGATGATGAGCCCGATGAGCGCCGAGGCCACCGTGGTCCGCAACTACCTGGACTGGATCCTGGCCCTGCCCTGGGGAGAGAGTCCTCCGTCGGCGATCGATCTGATCAAAGCCCGACAAACGCTGGATGCAGATCACCAGGGGCTTCATAAAGTGAAGCAGCGGATCCTGGAGTATCTGGCCGTCCTCAAACGTCTGGGCGGGCGCCGTATCGACGGGCCGATCCTCTGTCTGGTGGGGCCTCCGGGAGTTGGAAAGACCTCTCTGGCCAAGTCGATTGCCAATGCAACCGGACGGCCCTTCGTGCGGGTGGCCCTGGGCGGGGTACGGGACGAGGCGGAGATCCGTGGGCATCGCCGCACCTACATCGGCTCCATGCCTGGCCGGATCATCCAGGGGATGCGCAAAGCCGGGGCGAACAACCCGGTTTTTCTGCTGGACGAGGTGGACAAGCTCTCCTCCGACTTCCGGGGTGATCCAGCGTCGGCACTCTTGGAAGTTCTTGATCCCGAGCAGAACAAGGCCTTCAACGACCACTACCTGGATCTGGACTACGATCTTTCCAATGTTTTGTTTGTGTGTACAGCCAACAATCTGGAGGGTATCCCCGTGCCCCTCCAGGATCGTCTGGAGATCGTCCGGTTGTCGGGCTACACGGATGCCGAGAAAAAATCCATTGTTCGCCACCATCTGCTGCCCCGGCAGTTGACGGCTCACGGTTTGCGTCCCGAGCTGATGGATCTGCGTCCCGATGCTCTGGATCGGTTGATCCGCGAATATACCCGCGAAGCGGGCGTGCGCTCCTTGGAGCGGGAGCTGGCGGCCCTGTGCCGGAAGGTGGCCCGCCGGGTGGAGGAGCAGGGCAACGACAAGCCGGTGGTGCTGAACCCGCTGCGTATCGAAAAGCTCTTGGGGCCGCCGCGCCACCGCCAGAGTCGTATCGGAAAGGCGCCGGAGGCGGGTTTTGTGAGCGGTCTGGCCTGGACGGCGACCGGTGGGGTGGTGGTGCCGATTGAGGCCGCCGTGGTCCCCGGCACCGGCAAGCTGACCATGACCGGCAAGTTGGGCGATGTTTTTCGCGAAGCTGCCCAGTCCGCCGTTACCTATATGCGCTCGCGGGCCGAAAGTTTTGGCCTGAGCCGCGACTTCTGGGAGCACTTGGATCTGCACATTCACATCCCCGAGCTTTGGGGGGTGGACGGGCCTTCCGCCGGGATCACCATCGCCACTGCGGTGGTGAGTGCGGTCTGCAATGTGCCGGTGCGTCACGACGTGGCGATGACGGGGGAGATCACCCTGCGGGGTCAGGTGCGCCCCATCGGCGGCCTCAAAGAAAAGCTCCTGGCGGCACGCCAGGCGGGGGTGTTGCGGGTTCTGGTCCCGATAGACAACGAAAAAGATCTCCGTGATCTTCCCAAAAATCTACGGCAAACCTTGGATGTGGTGTTGGTAGAGCACATGGATGATGTGCTGCGCCTGGCGTTGGTGGAGCCGCTGCCTCGCTACAAGGGCGAGCCGGTGGAGCAGGAACAAAGGCCGCAGTAAGGCCGATTTTTGGACAGTGATGCGATTGGGGCGCCCCTGATCGCCGGATCCGGGTTAAGCTGCCTCCCCTTTTCGGAGAGCCGCTTCATGGAATCCAACACCATCCACTACACTGCGATCGTTCTGGGCGCTGGCCCTGGCGGCTATCCCTGCGGCATCCGCCTGGGTCAGCTTGGCGTAAAAACCCTGGTGATCGAACGGGAATACTGGGGCGGTGTCTGCCTGAACGTGGGCTGTATCCCCAGCAAGGCGCTGATCACGGCGGGCAAGCGCTTTGAGGAGATCAAGCACGCCGACCTGATGGGCATCGAGGTTCCCGGCGCGCCCACCTTGAACATGCAGAAGCTGCAGGCCTGGAAGCAGACCGTGGTGAACAAGCTCACCGGCGGTGTTCGCACCCTGCTCAAGGGCAACAAGGTGGACATGGTCCAGGGAGAAGCGAAGTTTGTCTCTCCCAAAGTATTGGAAGTGCGCAATGCGGAAGGCGTGAAGCACTACAGCGCCGACCACATCGTCATCGCCACCGGCTCCCGGCCTATCGAAATCCCCGGCTTCTCCTTCAAGGATGCCCGAATCCTCGATAGCACCAAGGCCCTGGCCCTGACCGAGGTGCCCAAGCGCCTTGCGGTGATCGGCGGTGGCTACATCGGCCTGGAATTGGGCGGGATGTACGCCAAGGTAGGCGCGGCGGTCACCGTGATTGAGATGGCCGACCAGCTTTTGCCGGGCTTCGATCCCGAGGTGGTGAAGCTGATCGACCGCAAGATGCGGAAGGACAAGGTGGCGATCCAGTTGAAGGCGCAGGCCCAGGGCTGGGAGCAGAGCGACAACGGGATTGTCCTCCGCTACAAAAATGTGGAAGGCGAGCAGAGCCTGGAAGTGGACTACATCCTGGTGACGGTTGGCCGTCGCCCCAACACCGATGCCATCGGCCTGGAGAACACCGGCGTTGCGATGGAAGGTCGCTATATCAAGAGCGACAAACAGCAGAAGACCTCGGTGGAGGGGCTGTACACCATCGGGGACTGCACCACCGGGCTGATGTTGGCGCACAAGGCCACCCACGAGGGCGAGGTGGTCGCAGAAGTGATCGCCGGTCATGCCGTCTATAACGACGCTAAAACCGTGCCCGCGGTGGTCTTTACCGACCCGGAGATCGCCACCGCCGGTCTGATGGAAAACGAAGCACGCGCCAAAAATATCCCCATCCGGGTGGGCAAGGTGCCCTTTGCCGCAATCGGGCGCGCACTGACGACGGGGGAGACCGACGGCTTCATCAAGGTGGTGATTCACGCTGAGACCCACCGGGTCCTGGGGGTCACCATCATCGGGCCGCACGCCTCTGACCTGATCTCCGAGTGTGCGCTTGCGGTAGAAATGGACTGTGAAGCCCTGGATATCGGCCTCACCATCCACCCACACCCCACCATGGGGGAGGGCGTGATGGAGGCGGCCAAGGCCGCGCTGGGAGAGGCCATCCACATCCTGAACCAGGCATGAGCGCCCCTCCGCGTGTGCTGGTGATCGGTGGTGGCTTCGGCGGCCTGGAGGTCTGCCGTTGCCTTGCCAAAGCCGCAAAACGCGGAGAAATTTCGCTTACGCTCGTCGATAAAGAGAACTTTTTCCAGTTCAACCCGCTGCTGCCGGAGGTGGCAACGGGGAGGGTGGAGACGCGGCACATCGTCTACCCGCTGCGGGCCTTTTGTGCGCCGCGTGGCATTCGCTTTTTGAGGAACAAGCTGCGCTATGTGGATCACGACCGGAAGGTGGTGATGCTGCACAACGGGCTGGAGCTGGGCTACGACCACCTGGTGTTGGCCATGGGCAGCTCTGCCAATTTTTTCGGCATTCCCGGCGCCGAAGAGCACAGCTTTTCCTTCAAAACGCTGATGGATGCCATCCGCCTGCGGGCCCACTCGGTGGAGATGTGGGAGCTGGCGGATCAGGCGGAAGAGGAGTCACGTCGCCGTGAATTGCTCACCTTTGTGGTGGCGGGCGGCGGTATCACCGGGGTGGAGGTCTGCTCTGAGCTGATGCAGCTCTTCCGCCACACCATGTCCACCCTGTATCCCCGGATACCGCAGTCCCTGGTGTCGGTGTACCTCGTGGAGGCCGGGGATCGCCTGTTGCCGGGCATCCGGGAGGAACATGTGAAGGTGGCCGAGCAGCACCTGCGCAGCCTGGGCGTGAACCTGTTTTTGAACCGGAAGGTCAAAGAAGTGCGTCAGGACGCGGTCTATCTGGACGATGGCGGCGTGATTCCTGCACACACGATGATCTGGGCGACCGGGGTGCGCGGGCAGCTTCTGGAGAAGCCGCTGCCCTGGACGATGGGGCGTTCCGGAAGTCTGAAAATTGGCGGAGATGGGAAGGTTGCACCGGGGGTCTGGGCCTTGGGCGATAGTGCGGACTGCACCGATGCCGATGGGGTGAGTGTGCCGATGGTGGCGCAGGGGGCCCTTCAGATGGGGCAGGTGGTGGCGCAGAATATCCGCGCCGAGCTGGGGCTTGGTGGGAAGCCGACCACGCTGCGCTACTGGAACATGGGCTACTTCGTGGGGCTGGGCAAACACTCGACAGTGGCGTCCCTTTTAGGGATCCCGGTGTCCGGCGTGCTGGCCTGGTATCTATGGGCCATGGCCTACCTGTTCAAGGTGGTGGGCTTTCGAAAACAGTTTGAGGTGGCGATCGACATCCTCAAAGGTTTTTTTGTGGATCACGACACCAGCCAGATCCATGAGCGTCGGCGGATGCTGAGGCAGCAGGACATCAATCCCGATCTGCACTGAGGGGGCGGGTGTTTCCACGTGGAAACACCCGGCTCAGTTCCGCTCCCAAAATTGCTCCAGATCCCCTGGGCGGGTGGCCACAAAAGCCTTCAAGGCCTCCTGCTCGGGCAGCACCGCGGTGGTCGCACAGGCCCGCCGGGGATCCGCCAGGGCTGCCGCCTCGATCAGGCTGCTCCACGCATCCATTTTGGAGAGAATTTGGTCTACATCCACCGTTTCGAGGATCTCGTTGACGTAGTCCCGGTGATCGTTGAAGCAGTCGGCGTCCTCCCAGCAGCCCACGGCCAAGGCCCCGTTGGGGCGCTTCCAGGACATCTGCCATTGCCAGGTGGGTAGGAAGGAATAGTCCAGATCCCAGGGGATGATCTCGGCACGGCCGTCCCAGGGGTTGAAGTAGACCCGATAATTGTTCTCGTTCAGGGCATAGCCATCGAGGTGCCCGATCCATTGCTCCACCGCGAGGTTGCGGTGAAAGCTGGGCAGGTCGATCAGGGGCCCCAGACGGCTGCGGAAGGAACCCCGATAGTCCAGAATTGCCGTCGTCACCGCATGGACGTCTTCCAGATCGATTTCTTCCCCTTCCTCCAACTGGAAATTGTCTTCGTATTGGGGGAGGAAGTCCACCAGCTCGGCCGTCTCCCGGTCGCCATAGTACAGGTATTTCCCATCATAAAGCCGCCCTTCCGGCTCCATATAGCGGTCCCTCAAAAAATTATCGTCGGGAACCTCTACCACTACATAGAGGCCGTAGGGCTCTCCATCCAGGGTCACCGTCGTATAGCTGACCCGTGGAGAAGGCAGGCCCATCGCTGCATAGACGGCGTAGCCCGCAGGTTCTCGCAGATAGGAGCAGTCCACCACTTCGTTGTTCAGCGACAGGGACTCCAAGCCCTGAAAGCGCTGATCCGCGTAGCGGTTGAAGTCAATCTTGAACTTGGGTTTTTCGTCGATGGGGCGGAAGCTGCCGAGCTTTCCCCGCAAGCGGACGCCCACGGCGCTCAGCGGCTCCCCGTCGATGGTCACGCCGCCCTCTACCCAGTCATAGGGAGCGCTTCGGAGTGCATCTTTGGCGGCATCTCCGAGGGTAATTTCGATCTGGTGTAGGACGCTGTCATCAAAAATGGGCAGCACCTCCAGCTCGGGGCGGGGCTCGCTGTCGGGATCCGGCGGGCTGCCGGTGTCCTCGGGAGTCGTCGGGATCTCCGGGTTGGTCCAGGTAAAGTCGGCGCTCTCCGAGTGGGGCTCGGGTCTGCAGGCCAAGAGCACGAGGATCAGCGGGGACATACGCAGAGGTGGCGGGGCATGAAGAGAGTTTAGCCCGGGATGGGGGGACGTCCAGCCCGGCAGCGGTGCAGCGGCTCCGGTCTGGGTTCTATGGCCATACATCCTCCCGACTGCTTTGCCATAACCGGAATCCCCAAAGCTCGCCTGCGCATGCTACAAGCCACCGGGAGCCTCCGATGCGCAGCTTTTTTCCCATGTCGGTCTTCTTCCTCCTGATTCCTGCGGGGCTCCTGTTGGCCGATTGGCCTGAAGAAAAGCCGGAAAGTCGGCCGATGCCGCTGCCGACGAAAATCGGATGGAAGCCCACGAGGAAAAGAGCCATGCACGTAAAGCCTGGTTCAAAGAGCGTCATCGTGCCCCCGATGGTGTGGACTGGCTGAGGATGGAGCGGGCCAACGGCGAGGCGCAGGTGAAAAAGCGGCGTCTGCCCTCACCTCCGGCCGCCGGACCGGAGCGTTGGGTGGAGCGCGGTAGCACCAACCAGGCTGGCCGTACCCACAGCGCGCAGCGACTGGCGGACGGGACACTTTATGTGGGATCGGCGTTGGGAGGGCTGTGGAAGCAGGTCCCTCAGGGAGAATGGGTGCCCTTGGGCGACAACCTCTATGGGGGTGTACATTGGTTGGGCCTGATGGAGGACGACGAAGAAGCGCTATTTCCGATTGTGCTGGTCGGGACGGATTGGGGTTCCATACACCGAACCACAGACGACGGGCAGACCTGGGAGACACCCACCGGCCTCCCCGCATTGAGCGAGCTGCGGCGTTTGATCGTGGCTCCCGACCAGCGGGTCTACCTCGTTACTGGATCCTGGGGGAGCTACCGGCTTTTTCGCTCGGACGATCTTGGTGCCAGCTTCCAGCAGCTCCGCGAGCTGGGCAGCCAACCGCCTGATCTCTGGACCCCCCGGGACCAGCCCGGCAGATTGTATCTCTACAGCAACAATGGCTTGGAGTACAGCGAAGATGGAGGAGATAGCTGGATAGAGGGAGGGACAATCTCTGAGGAGGCCGACAAGTTCTGGCTTGTGGGCAGCGAGGCGGAGGCAGCCTCCTTTGGCGGTCATCCCCGCCTCTACCTCCTCGCCGAAAAAGGCTCGACGTGGCTGTGGATCTCCGATGATGGGGGCGCGACCTGGACCAAGGGTGCGAAGGCCGCCGACTATTGGGGCAACCTGGAAGCCTCTCGGATCAACCGGGATCTTTTTGTTTGCGGGGGCTTTGAGGTGTACCGCAGCCTGGATGGGGGGCAGAGCCTGGACCGCGCCTACGACTGGACGGTGTACTACAACTACCCCGCCACCAGTCTTCATGCGGACCTGATGGGCTTGGACGTGGAGCCGGACGGGGCGGGTGGAGAGTTGTGGTACATCAACACCGATGGCGGCACCTATGTTTCCCAGGATGGGCTGGACAATGTCCAGAACCTGTCGATGTCGGGGCTACGGATCAGCCAATACTACAGCACCCTGACCTCGGTGAGTGGCAAGATTGCCGCCGGAGCGCAGGATCAAGGCTACCAACTGTCGGAGTCAGAGGTGGGTGGGCTCTACAGCTTCTCGCAGGAGGTCAGCGGGGACTATGGGCACCTTTCTTCACCAGACGGCACCCATGAATGGGTCTTTTCGACCTATCCAGGCTTTATCCTGGTACAGATGGGGGAGGATCGTCCGCGCCTGGACTACCTGGACTTTCCGTCGGGAGCGGTATCGGCTTGGCTCCCGCCTGTGGTGGCAGCCACAGAGAGTCCCGGAGAGTTCTATTTTCCGGCGGACAAGCTCTATCGCTACAGCTATAGCCGGAATGTCTGGACCCCTGAGCTTTGGTCCGAGCAGGATTTTTCGGTTCGCCGCGATGAATATCTGAGTGCCCTGGCCTTCTCGCCGGCGGATCCGCTCCGGGCCTATGCAGTCAGCTCCTATGGAGTGCTCTGGTGGTCCGAGGATCGGGGAAAGACCTGGAACAAGTCATCGGATACCGGTCCGGGCGGGCAGTATTTTTATGGGACGGCGCTGCTGCCCTCGCGCACCGACCCCCTCACCGCTTGGGTGGGCGGCTCGGGCTATGGCAGCCCCGCCGTCTA
>CAITDR010000214.1 GCA_903891165.1 uncultured Pseudomonadota bacterium | reverse complement strand
GCCCGTCCGGGCCTGGTGGAGGCAGTTCCTGCATCGGCCCAAGGGAGAGGCTGGGAGCTGGCCTGGAGAGCGCCTGATGCTGTCGCTAGCCAAGGCCTATCTGGGGGACCTGGAGATAGTGGATCCGGCGGCCCTGGGAGCCCTGCGCGGCAAGCCGGTGCTCTATCTGGCAAACCACGAGACCTACCTGGAGAGTGTGCTGTTCAGCCTGGTGATGTCTGCCCTGGGCGACATCCAGGTGGAGGCCCTGGCGAAGGTGGAGCACCAGGCCGCCTGGCTGGGGAGGCTGCACGACCTGCTCACGGTATGGCCGGGGCTGGGGCATCCCGGCTCGATCGTGTACTTCAACCAACAGGATCCCGCACAGCTCCCCCGGCTGATTGCCGAACGCTGCCGCACCGCCTCCCTGCTGGTGCATGTGGAGGGCACCCGCCAGACCGTTCCTGGGCAGCCGGTAGAAAAAATCAGCTCACTTTGGGTGGATCTGGCCACGGAGCGTCAGGTGGCGGTGGTGCCGGTGGCCTTCCGAGGCGGCATCGGAGACGGAAGAAAGCACGATCTTCCTCAGGGCTGCGCACGGCAGTCCATGCACGTCGGGCTTCCCATTCTGCCTGCCGAGCTGGCGGCCCTGCCCTATGCAGACCGGAGAAAGCGGATTGCCGAGCGGATCAATGCGCTGGGCCAGCCCGCGCCGGTGCCCGTCCACCAGACCCGTCTGGAGGGCATGGTGCGGATGGAGGAGGGCCGCTATGGTGCGGTGGTCGCCGGTATCCGCGCCGCCGTCGAGGGCGAACTGCTCACTCCTGCCGAGCGGGCGCAGGTGCCGGACTGGGGTCGGGCATTGGGGCTTTTGTAGGCCTGCTAAGTATGCTGTGCTGATACAACTTCGCATGTATCAGCCCTGTATCAAGCCCTGCCCGATACATCTGGCACTGTATCACCAAAAGTTGCTTCCGAAGGCTGTACTCCGACTCCGACCGCGACGAAAAGCTCGTCCAAGCGGGCCATGGCCGCTCCCCGGTGGGAGATGGCGTCCTTCTCCGCCGCAGTCAGCTCGGCCACGGTCTTCCCCGGCGTAGCGGTCGCAAAGAAGAGCGGATCATAGCCAAAACCGCCGCTCCCTCGGCCTCCCTCCCCGATCTCTCCCTCACAGCTCCCCGCCACGGTGGACTGCCCACCGGGGGCCACCAGCGCCAGGACACAGCGATAGCGGGCACTCCGTTGCGCCTGTCCAGACAGGGCAGAGAGAAGTTTGGCATTGTTGGCCGTGTCTGTGCCTTCTTCGCTGAAACGTTTGGAGTGTACGCCCGGCCGGCCACCCAAAAAATCCACCTCCAGGCCAGAGTCGTCGGCCAGACAGGGCAGCCCCGTGGCTTGATACACAAACGTGGCCTTCTGAAGGGCATTTTCTACAAATGTATCACCGGTCTCCGGCGGATCGGGAAGCTCCGGGGGCATGGCCAGCCAGTGGATGTCCGGCCGCATCCGGCGGATCTCCTCCAGCTTGTGCAGGTTACGGCTGGCCAAAACGACCTGTACCATGAAATTCTCCAAAGGGGCGGCCGCCTTAACCCTGACTCAGCGCAGGCGCACCCGAGCGTCCACGGCCACCACCCCATCGGGAAGGGCGAGCACGGGGTTCAGGTCCAGCTCCTGGATCTCCGGGAAGCTCTCCACCATGCGGCTGACCGCAAGAATCAGCCGCACCAGCGCATTTTTGTCCACCGGCGGCGCCCCGCGGAAGCCTTCCAAGAGCGCCCGGGCCTTGATCCCCTGGATCATGTCTTCCACATCCAGATCGCGCAGCGGAGCCACCCGAAAAACCAGGTCCTTCCAAAGCTCTACGTTCACCCCACCCGCGCCAAAGGCCACCAAATGCCCATAAGAGGGATCCAGGGTGGCCCCCACCAGCAGCTCCACCCCCGGCGGAAGCAGCTCCTGCACCAGTACCCCCTCCATTTCCCCGCGGAGCCCCCGGCTTTCCAGGCGCCAGGCGATGGAGGCAAAGGCCCCCGCCACCGCCTCGGGCCCCTCCACCCCCAGGATCACCCCACCCACGTCGCTCTTGTGGGTGATGGTAGAGGAGTGCAGCTTCACCGCCAGCTTCCCGCCGATAGACACCGCCGCCCGCGCCGCATCCTCGGCGGTGGTAGCCAGCACTGAGCGCGGTGTGCGGATGCCGAAGGCGCCCAATAGCTCAGCGGTGGCCTGGGGAGAAAGCCAGCGGGGCGGTCCGGAACCCAGAGCCGCTCGTGCACGCACCTGGTCTACCTGCACCACCGGAAGAGTCCCCTCCGGGCGGGCCAGCCAAGCGCCGTAGCCGGTGGCACGAGCCAGGGCACGGGCCGCCGCCTCGGGGAAGGCGTAGGAGGGAAAACGCCCCTCGCGGAGAGAGCTGAGTGCCGCCGGAACCCCATGGGTGCCCATCAAGCAGGTGACTACCGTCTTCTGATGTCCAGTAGCGGCGCTCCGAATTGCGGAGGCGACGTCGTGAGCGTCGGTGACAATGGGCGTGACAAAGATCACCAGTACCGCGTCCACGGCCGGGTCGGCCAGGAGCAGGCGCAGAGCCGCTTCGTAAGAGGCCGCCGAGGCCGAGGCAATCATGTCCACCGGGTTGCGCACCGAGGCTTCGGCAGGCAAAAAGAGGCGGAGCGCGGCTTCGGTTTCGGGAGAGAGCGTCGCAATGTGCAGACCACGGCTTTCACAGGCGTCGGTAGCCATGATGCCCGGCCCTCCCGCGTTGGTCAGCACCGCCACCCGGGGGCCATGGGGCACCGGCTGATTGGCCAACAACATCGCGACATCAAAAAGTTCGTCGATGGTATCGGTGCGGATAATGCCTGCTTGTCCCAGAAGGGCATCCACCGCCACATCGGCCCCCGCCAGAGATCCGGTGTGAGAAGAGGCGGCGCGCGCCCCCGCCGCAGTACGACCACTCTTCACCACCGCGATGGGCTTGCTGCGCGACACCCGACGCGCCACCTCCATAAACCTACGAGGATCTCCGAGATTCTCCATGTAGAGAAGGATCACGCGGGTGGCGGCGTCCTGCTCCCAATATTCGATCAGCTCCGCTGCCGTCACATCGGCCTGGTTCCCCATGCTCACAAACTGGCTGATCCCCACCCCAAGCTGGCGGGCATGGTCGAGAATTGCCAGACCCAGGGCACCGGACTGCGAGGAGAAGGCCACCGATCCAAAGGGTGGAAAAGTGGGCGCGAAGGTGGCATCCAGAGAAATTTCCGGATCAGCGTTCAAAAGGCCCAGGCAGTTCGGCCCCACCATCCGCATTCCATAGTGGCGGAGCCGATCTTTTAAAAGCTCTTGGCGCGCCACCCCCTCCCCCGGCATCTCGCCGAAGCCCGCCGTGATCACGACGATACCCTTCACCCCCTTCTTTCCGCAGTCCTCCACCGCCTCCAGAACCGCTGTAGCGGGGACTACAATCACCGCCAGATCCACAGGGTCGGGAATGGACTGGACACTGGGCCAGGCGCGCACCGCCTGCACCACCGGGGTGTGGGGATTTACCGGGTAGACCGCCCCGGTATAGCCGGTGCGCAGGAGATTGTGAAAAATCTCGGCGGCGATGGTTCCACGCTTGCGAGAGGCGCCCACCACGGCAACGGAGCGGGGACGGAGGAGGGCATCAAGAGGGTGCGGCATCTGCCCCTGTAGCACCCCGCTGCGGGCCCGGCAGGCCCCTGCGGCTGCGGTCGGTCAGGATCTGGTGGGATGGAGGGCGGGCCGTTAGGGAGGGAGCATGCTGCTCCTCCTCTCCCTGGCCCTGGCCGCCGACGGTACACCCCCCAAAGACTTTCAGAACCTGCGGGATCTTCCAGGGTTGCGGCTGGAGATGGGCTACGCCACCGCGCTGAACTTCACCGGCGCCCCGCTGCCCGGCTACGCCCCCGGCCAGGCCTGGCTGCGTGCCGAAGCAGCGGCCTCGTTGGCGCGGATCCAGGCAAAGCTGGCCCCCGAAGGGCTGGCCTTGGTGATCTACGACGCCTACCGACCCGCCCGCGCCTCGGTGGCGATGGTGTTGTGGGCCAAGGGCAGCGGCCACGAAGCATGGCTGAAAGAAGGCTATATCGCGGAACATTCTAAACACAGCGCCGGGGTGGCCGTGGACATTGGCCTCTCCCAGGGCGGTGAGCCACTGGAAATGGGCTCGGGCTGGGATGTGTTTGGCCCAGAAGCCGCCCTGCGCGGCACCACCGGCGAAGCCTTAAAAAATCGGCTGCGCCTGCGGGAGATCATGGTGGCAGAGGGCTGGGTGCCCTATGCCAAAGAGTGGTGGCATTTTGAGTATCCGCTGCCGGAGCTGCCACGGTTGGATGTGCCTTATGGGGAGGCGGAGAAGGCGGGGCACTGAGATAGGGAGAAGGCTGAACTTCATGATACACGATGAAAATGTATCATGCAAAAGGACCGGCGATAGGGTTCAGATCGAGGCGGAGTGGACATCCCCCCCATCCGTGGCTACGATCTCCACATGCTGCTGGTGCCTGTCGGTATCTGCCCCCGCGTGGACCTGATCTTCCGGGACATCCTGTCTAAGAAGGAGAGGCTGCTGGATTTCCTGAATGCCATCCTGGCACCCCAGAAATTCACGAACGTAGAGGTGATCGACCCCGATCTGAAGCCCGATGTGCTGGACCAGAAGACCATCGTGCTGGATGTACGCGCCACGGATCGCAGCGGGCGACAATTCCAGATCGAGATGCAATGTTGGCTACATCCGGCCTTGGAAGAGCGGATGTTGTTCTACTGGGCCCGGCTGTATCAAAACCAGCTCCCCAAAGGCGAGGACTACGAGGCACTGCAGCCTGCTATCGCGATCTGGCTGGTGGATCGGTCACTCTGGGCAGATGATCGACCACACCACTGCTTTGAGGTACGGGACAACGAAAGTGGCCTGCGCCTGAGCAAGCACATGCAGATCCATACTTTTGAGCTTGATAAAGTCCGCCGGTTGAAGGATGATGATTCATCCGCCCGCGCCGGATGGCTCCATTTTTTTGCGGAGGGCGAGTCCTGGGCGCAGGTGCCCGACCGCTACCGCCGACCTGCCGTGGAGAGTGCCATGTCTGTACTCGAAAAATACAAGAACAACGAAGAAGACTACGAAATCTACCGCATGCGTGAAGACTGGCTGCGAGTGCAGTCGATCATGGAGCGGGGTAAGCGAGTGGCTGAGGAGCGGCTGGCGCAGGCCCTGGAGATACTGGAGCAAGAACGCGCTGCGAAAGAGCAGGAACGTGCTGCGAAAGAGCAGGAACGTGCCGCGAAAGAGCAGGAACGTGCTGCGAAAGAGCAGGCCGAGGCTGCGAAAGAGCAGGCCGAAGCTGCAAAGGAGCAGGAGCGTACTGCAAAGGAGCAAGCCATCGCTGCAAAGGAGAAGGCAGAAGCCCGGCTCAGCGCGCTGATGGCCCGGCTGGGAATCGTCGGTGAGGGTTGATACATTTCAGCGATGTATCACAGAAGCCCAGGTGCTTCTCTCCGAATCGCCGTAACCAGGGCGGTGTAGGTAGACTCCCCCTGCAGGTTGGCCCAGGTCAACAGTTCGATGGCGTGGCTGCGTAAGGAGCCTCCTTCAGAGAAGTGTTGGGCGGCGGCGGGGAGGTCAAACATCAGGATTTCCTTGCGCATGGCGGGCATCAGGCCACACCAGGCCTCCACCACTTTCCGCGGATCCGGACGCAGGGGCGGTGCCGATGGAGCGGAGCCCGGCAGCCGATGGGTCGCATCGAGAAGTTGTTGTACCAGGCCACGTTCTCCGATTTCCCAGAGCCGGGCGGCCTGCACGATGTTCAACCCATAGGGGATGATCGCATCCGGTTCCAAAAGAATGGGAAAGAGGCGGTGTTCTCCCTGGCGATGGAGCGCGATGGCCTCCTGTACTTCACTCTGCAGGTACCAGGCGTTGTCGGTGTTTCTGGAGAGGCACAGGATGCTGCCCCGGCTTTCGCGCTGCGCTTTGGGGATCTCCTTGGGCCAGATGTCACCGGGGAACAGGCTTTTTTCGTCGTAGAAGACCCGCAGTCCGGCGCCGATCAGGGCAGCATAGAGCGGGCGGATCTGCGGCTTGTCAGCAGAGGCGTGGGCGAGGAACCAGTCAAAACGCACCATGTCAGAAGTCTCCCCAGCGGATAGAAAAGGCCATAGCCTCTCCGCACATTTATCTTGCTGCCGACCCCGCTGACGCTGCCTTTGCCAAAAAGCTCGCGGCAGGACTGACTACCCTGGGCTGGCGTATTTTTGATGCAGCCAACGGTGGGGAACCCGGCGATGTACTCCCGGAGATCCAGGCCAAGATGTTGGAGGTGGCACCCTGGGTGGTCCTGCTGCGAAGCAGCAACGAGCTGGCCTGGCTCGGGGCACTGGTGGAAAGTATCAAAAAGAACCAGCGGGATCCCGCCGGGGTACGGTTGATCCCGGTGAATCTGCGCAAGCTGCCGGAGCTGGATCCCTCCGGTTGGAATGTTCTACACCCGATCAATGCCACGGATCGGCAGGTAGAACCGGTGATCGCGGAGATAGACCGGGTGGCAAAGGCAAAGGGGCTGGCGAAGATGAGCAGCAACGCCATCCCCGTGGCCCTGATCGGCGTGTGGGAGGAGCTGGGCGAGGAATTGGCCAAAGTAGAGGTATGGCTGAAGAACCGCCGCAGTCAGGTGGCCCGTGTGGTGCGGGTGGAGCCCGGCGATCCGCAGGCCCGCCTCCTCCTCCACACCTGCCCCTTGCGGATCCTGCTTCTGGGTGCCAGCACCGGCGGCGAAAAATGGGCCGCACTCCTGGAGGAAGTGCTTGGGCAACCGGATGTGATCGCGCTCCGGCTGGGCAGCCTGACCGAAGAGAGTATGGAACGCTGGGAGGAAGATCTGCCCAGGCGCAGCCGACTTTCCAAGAAATGTATTCTAAAATACACTCCTCCCGAAGGCCCCATCGACCACCTGCGCCCTTCGGTAGAAGAAGCCTTGGAACGCCTCGTTCCCCCTCCTCCGGGCGGCAACCACCACCTGGAGAGCTGGGAACGTGCCTACCTGGAGGCCAAGGTGGACAATTGGCGCATCGGCCGGGTGGGGGTCCTGCATGCCCTGGCCCGCAACCGGCCCATGGACCGCGCGGCGCTGTATGTGCCGCTGGACGGGGTCTCCAGCCGGAAGTCGCCGACTAAAAAAGCCAAGAGGGCGGCTGAAGAAAAGGAGGAGGCCATCGCAGCCGAGCGGCTCCTGACTCAGCTTCCCAAGGCGGTTTTGGTGGCCGAGGCGGGCATGGGCAAGACGGTGCTCCTGCAACACCTGGCCTACATCCTATCTTTGCTGCACTTGGAGCAGCCGCCGCCACCCCACCAGCTCGACCTGGAGCCCCTGGAGCGCGGGCGTCCCCTGCTGCCCATTCCGATCTTTGTGGAGGCCCGGCAGCTTGCCAAGATCGCCCTGGAAAAAGGCACAGGGGCGGCCGTACAACACCTGATCGCCGCCGAGATGCCCGAAGCATCCATGGACAAAATCTGTGAGGCGCAGCGCCAGGGTCGCTACTACCTGCTGGTGGACTCCCTGGACGAAGTTCCGGCGGATGAGGGCGCGGAAAAAGTGGTGGAAGTCTTGCAGGGGCTCCGTGGATCTCCAGCCCCGATCCTGCTGAGCAGCCGTCCCGCCGCCGAGCGTGCCGTCGCCTTGCCGCAGGGCTACGACCGCGTGGATCTGGCGCCTTTGGAGCAGGGGCAGCGCCGCCGCTTGATTGGCAACTGGTGTGCCCTGCAGGGTGGGGAGGCTATTGAAGCGGCCGAGGTCGATTCTGCGTTGAGCGGCCTCTCCGAGTTCTTTCCCGAGGGAGATGGCCGCAGTCCCCTCGAAAATCCGCTGCTGCTCACCTGCACACTCTTGGTCTATGTGGATGGCCGCAGCCTGCCCGAAGACCGGGCCGAGCTGTACGACAAACTGGTGGAGCGCCTCTGCCATACCCGTGATCTGGCCGGAAAAAAGGCGGCGGAGCGTCGGGAGCTGCTGAGTGTGGTGGGCCTGGAAATGCAACACCACGGCGGCACTGCCGTCCCCGTTCGGTTTGCGGCGAGAGCCTTGATGGCCCTGGGAAAAAGCCACCTGAAAAGCCAGGCCCAGGCCGAGTCCGAGCTGAGCCAGCTCTCGGCGGCCACCAGCCTCCTGCGTTTTGAAGAGAGTCCCGAGGGCCAGCTTGTGCGCCCCTGGCATCGCAGTTTTCAGGAGTATCTGGCCGCTTTACGCATTTGCACCCTGGGAAATGCGCCCGAGCAGATTGCCGAGGCGCTGGCAAAGGACCTGGCCCAAGACCCAGCGTGGGAGGGGACCCTGCGCTTTGTTCCGGGCTGTCTGGATCCGGAGGCAGCACGCAAGTATGTGAGGACACTGGCCGAGAAAGCCAGGGCGGAGGCGGAACCAGAGCGAGCCGGCCGTCTGTGGGCTTTGGTGGCCGATGCCCTGGCCGAACACCGCCGCTCCACCTTCAAAGGGACCGCCCTGCTGGAGCAACTTCCCGGGGAAATCGCAACGATCTATGAACAGAAGGGAGCCCAATGGGCCTGGACCGACCGGGTGCTGGCACTCGAAGCCCTGGGGAAAGTCGGCGATCCCCGGCTGACAGAGGAGAATGCCTGGGTGAAGGTGGAGGGACTGTGGGTACGCCGCTGGCCGGTGACCGTGGGCGAATATGCGGCGTTTTTGATGGATCCTACCTTTGCCCATTCCCGCTGGTGGGATGCGGCGGCCCCTCTGCCCGACTACCCGCTCGGGTGGGAACGTCAGATCCACCACCGCAACCGCCCGGTAGTCTATGTGAGCTGGTGGGAAGCCCGCGCCTACGCCCGTTGGTCTGCCGTTCACGGAAATCGGCCCGCCGCCGGCAGTCTCGACCTTCCTAGCTCGGAAGAATGGGAACAGATCGCGCGCAGGGACCACGGCGGAGAATACCCCTGGGGGAAGGAGGAGCCCGGTGAGGGAAATCAAGCTTGTGCGGCCTACAAATGGGGCACGGATGGCCCCAAGTCTGCAACTCCCGTCGGTGCTTTTCCTGCCGGACATGCAGGGGGACTCTGGGATCTGGCAGGTAATGTGTGGGAGTGGTGCAGCACTGCCTTCGAGGGACCACAGCTACCGCTGCGGCAACGGGTGGCGGAAGACGGTGGCCTGAAGAAGCCGGAAGCGGACGCCCTGCTACCGATGACACCAGGACTTCCGCCGACAGCTGAAATCACTTCCGTGAACGGTAATGGTCAACTTCAAGGCTGACTTTCTCCGGCGCTCCGGGGCGGCGCATGGTGGCTTTCCGCCGGGTACCTGGGCTGTGCGGACCGCAACGGGAGCCGTCCTGGGGGCCGGTATGACCGCGTCGGGTTCCGCCTCCTTCTCCGCCCCCCACCACTTTGAATTTTGTATTTTGAATCTTGGTATTTTTCATTTCATCAATGCGCGAAGTGTAAAGGAAAAAACTCCAAACCTCCGTGACTTCCGTCGTCAGCAGTCATTCTCCGCATCGGTCGGTGATACATGTATCAGATGAATTGTGTATCACCAATCCGCCCGATCAACCCCGAAATCTCATGAAGCACCTCCACCTGCTCCCCATCACGACGGCTTCCGGCCGCCCCTCGAGGTAGAGCCAAGCCACGGCATCGGCCGCATGATCGCAGGCTTCCGCCACTACCGTCATCACCCAGCATGTTTCACGTAGGCAGGCGATACATGTATCATGTATCATGTACCCACTCTTGAGATCGGTGAATCATCTCCCCGGTCTGCCGATCCAGTTCAGAGCTTCTGAGGGAAAAAGACGGGGAAGACAGACAAAATACCAAGAATCAAATCGCAAAAATCAAGAGGCTGGGGGGCGAAGGAGGAGGCGGAACCCGATGACGTCACCCTGGAGCCCAGGAGGGAGCCAGTGCCGGTCCGCACAGCGCAGGAGCCAGGCGGGATTCCACCAGGAGCCGCCCCGGAGCACCGGGGAAAAATCATCGGCAAACTTCCATTTTTCCGATGACTCACTGCCCTTCGTCAACCACATTTCCTTCAGCGGAAGTCGGCCCGGATCCACGCGATCCTGTTCCTTGTACGCTCGGTAATGATCCTGGCACCACTCCCAGACCGTACCGCCCTGCTCCTCCGCCCCAAAGGGGCCGGCACCCGCCGGTCGTAGCCCCACGGGTCGATCCTCCTCCCGGTTGTTCTGCTCAAAGCGCGCCACGGTCCGATCTGGATCTCCCGCTCCCCAAGCGTATTTTCGTGCCTCCCTCCCCCGCGCCGCCCACTCCCACTCCGCCTCCGTGGGCAGTCCACCTGCCAGCCCGGATGTGTGGTCTGGAGCTTGCGGCTCAGGTGGCGGCAACAATCCACGGCGTCATACCAACGCTTCCGGGTAGCAGGAACACCGTTTTTCTCCTCCCTCCCCCCCATCCACCGCCCCCACTGCCCCTCCGTCACCGGAAAACGTCCCAGCCAATAGCCCTGGCTCAGCTTCACCCGATGAACAGGGCTCTCGTGATCAAAGGCGGATGTATCAAAGTTCTGCGCCTCTGCATTCTTCTTCTGCGCCCCCATCCAAAACTCCCCAGGCGGCACCCACACAAACTCCACCTCCACCCCATCCAAAACCAGCGCCCGCCGCTCCCCCGGCTCCGGCTCCCCGTCCCAGGGTCGCGGCGGATCTTTGGCACGGGCAATGGCCCGAATCCCCGCATCGGCATGATCCCGCAGCTTCTCCATCCATGGCACCGCCACCGGATCCGGATGCCGATGAAACCATGTGGCCACCAGTCGCAAGGTTCCCGGCTGCGTTTCCGGCCGCAACACCTTGCGCAGATGACCCGCCGGACGGTGCGCCTCCTCCAGCCAGCGCCATGCGCGGTCGATGTGGCCTTCAAGCTCCAGCTTCAGCAATTCTGGGAGCAGAAAGCCGGAAAGTTCCTCGTCGGCAAGAGCCAGGGCGATCACCTCCTCCCAGCGGGGCTCGGCAAAACGCTGGGTCAGCCAGGTCTCCTGCCGCAGCAATTTTGCCTGACGGGCGGCGAGATATTCCTGAAAGGAGAGGTGGGCAAAGCTGAGAAAGCCCAGGCGGGGAGAAATCAGCAGACCGGTCTCCTCCTCGATCAGGCGCAGGGCTTCGGTGGCGGGAAGGGGGGGCTCCGCCTCAGCGATCAGCGCCAAGGCATCCTCCCGCGCCAATTCCACCACCGCCTCCGCCGACTCCTGGCACTGCATGGCCCAGGCCAACACCTGCAATAGGCGACGAAGTTCCCCTTCTGAGAGGGCACACTCCGGCCGCTCTTGGTGCAGGGCATGGTCGCGCAACAGGATCTCCACCGCCCGCTGGTACAGCTCCACCCTGCGCTCCGGCAGACCATAAAAATGATGCACCAGACAGACGATGGAGAGCAAGAGCGGTGTACGCGCCAGAGCCAGCAAACTGTGGTCGGTACGGCTCTGCGGGGCCTTTAACCGGGCCTCCAGGGCCTGCTGGGCGCCTCCCCTCCTCTTCGCGATCTCGGGCGTCACGGCGGTAAACCAGGTGCTTACATAGTGCAGGACCTGCTCCAGGGCCAGATCCCGAACTTCCAACGGTTGAAGGCGGCTACGCAGCGCCGGACCGGCCTGCTCCCAGGCGGCAAGCCGGCAGCTCAGGATCACCCGCGCATTCGGACGCCAGTCGGGGATCTCCTTGATCAGCCAGGCGCAGATCTCCAGGCGTTGGGCATCGGTACCCACCTCATCCAGGCCATCCAACAGGAAAAGCAGCGGGCGGGTCGGCTGCAAGAGCGCCTCCGCCGCCGGGTGGTGGGCGCCCACCTCGCGCAGCAGCAGCTCTTTCAGGCGACCCCGGCGTTGGTGGATCGGCCGGACCAGCAGATCGGGTGCTGCCGACCCGATGCGCAGATAGACTGGGATCAAACCCGGGGGCAGCCCCACCGTCTCGCTACCCTCCCGCCAACAACGGGTAAAAATCCGTCGTAAGAGCGTGGTCTTCCCCGATCCCGGCCGCCCCACAATGGCCAGCCCCCAGTCCTGTCCGCCCAGGCGTCGGCAGGCATCCTCAATGGAAAGTGGCTTACGATCCTCGACATCCAGTCGTCTTCCCTTGGGATCCACCTTCTCTTTCAGAAGACTCAGCTCCAAAAAGAGCGCATTTGCGGGCATCTGCACCAGATCGCGATGGGCCGAAAAACCGATCAGGGGAATCCGGCCATATTCCTCCGCCAGACCGTCCATCCAGGGCTTCCAGGGAGCGGGGCCCAGACCGGCACCAAGCAGATAGTCGTCCACGGTGGGGATCCACATGGGCCGGGTAGCCAATAGCTTTGTAAGCTCCAACGCCCGATCTGCGGATACACCCACCTCGGGAAGCTGCGCCGCATTCGCCCTCCCCAGCTCCAGACGCAGCTCCTTCCACTGCAGGTCCGTCAATAACTTCAGGGCTTCGAGACGTTCCCGTTCGGTCATCCCTTCGGCTTAACCGGCTCCACAGTAGCCGCGAGCACAGTGGACATCCCCCCCATCCGTGGCTACGATCCGCACATGCTGCTGGTGCCTGTCGGTATCTGCCCCCGCGTGGACCTGATCTTCCGGGACATCCTGTCCAAGAAGGAGAGGCTCCTGGATTTCCTGAATGCCGTCCTGGCTCCCCAGAAATTCACGAACGTAGAGGTGATCGACCCCGATCTGAAGCCCGATGTGCTGGACCAGAAGACCATCGTGCTGGATGTACGCGCCACCGATCGCAGCGGGCGACAATTCCAGATTGAGATGCAGTGTTGGCTACACCCGGCCTTGGAAGAGCGGATGTTGTTCTCCTGGGCAAGGCTGTATCAGAACCAGCTTCCCAAGGGGGAGGACTATGAGGCTTTACAGCCTGCCATCGCGATCTGGCTGGTTGATCGGTCGCTGTGGGCGGATGATCGACCACACCACTGCTTTGAGGTACGGGACAACGAAAGTGGCCTGCGCCTGAGCAAACATTTGCAGATCCATACTTTCGAACTTGATAAAATTCGCCGGTTGAAGGATGATGATTCATCCCCCCGCGCCGGATGGCTCCATTTTTTTGCGGAGGGCGAGTCCTGGGCGCAGGTGCCCGACCGCTACCGCCGACCCGCTGTGGAGAGTGCCATGTCTGTACTCGAAAAATACAAGAATAACGAAGAAGACTACGAAATCTACCGCATGCGTGAAGACTGGCTGCGGGTGCAGTCGATCATGGAGCGGGGCCAACGGGTAGCCGAGGAGCGACTGGCGCAGGCCCTGGAGATACTGGAGCAAGAACGTGCTGCGAAAGAGCAGGAGCGTGCTGCGAAAGAGCAGGCCGAGGCTGCGAAGGAGCAGGCCGTAGCCGCGAAAGAGCAGGAGCGCGCAGCGAAAGAGCAGGAGCGCGCGGCGAAAGAGCAGGCCTTGGCCGGCAAAGAACAGGCAGAAGCGAAGCTTCGGGAACTGCTGGCCAGGTTGGGGCTCACTGGCGAGAGCTGATACATCTCAAAATGTATCAGCATGGTTCATTCCTGCCAAAACCCTTGTAGCAGCCACACTCTACTGATACATCCAAAGATGTATCAGTGAGCCCCTTCTTCGGCTACCGGTGGGATCTCCGCGGTGGCATTCAGCTCGGCCAACTCCGCCTCCACGGCATCCCGACGGGCGGTCAGCTCAGCGATGTGCGCTTCCCGCTCGGCGATCTCTGTAGCGTGGCGCACCTCCATGTCTTGCAGCCTCTGCTGGGCCGCCTCAAGATTCGCCAGGTCCTCCGCCCCGTCGTAGTCCTCGTCCCCAAAATCCTCTTCCTTCCCAAACTCCCCGCCCTGGTTGAACTTGGCCATCACCTCGTCCAACAGTGCCATCTTCACCGAGTTGACCACGGGCAGGAAGGTCCCCGGATCCGCACCATTCTCCAGGGCGACCACAAATTCCTCCACCTGCTTCGCCGACAATACCCGGCCGTGCAGCAGGAAGACCTCGCGGAGCAGGTTCAGGTGGCGCAGCCAGTCCGGCTTCCGCTTGGGATCCCACAGCCGGCTGGCGATCCGCTCCACCACCCGATCATAGAAATTGTTGTCAGTCAGGTTGTCCGAACTTTCCCCAACCATTTCCTCCATCACGGTGTTTACAAGGCTTGCATCCCACAGCCCCGGCGGCACCGACCAGTCCAGCCCCACCTTTTCGGGATTTTCGTCCACCACCGCCAGCTTTGATAGAGGATCGACCAGCTTCGCCGCAATCTGCACCCCATGGGGCACATGCCCCAAAAAGTGCCGGTAGTTGGAGTCGTTCCGAGGCCCCAGGATCCGCTCCACATAGTGCAGACCCGTCGTGAAGGGAACTTCTTTGAGCCCGTGGCTCTCCGCCTGCTTCCAGGTGTTCCGCATGTCCGAGCGCTGCATATGGGCGTGGTTCACCTCTACCACCCCGTCGGCCCCACCGGCGATCACGGCCAGGGCACAGGAGCCCTCTTCATCCGTGGCAGTCAGAAGAAACTCAACTTCCCCCTCCTTCATGGGCAAAGACACAAAGGCGCGGCTGGGCGGCAGTGCCTCTACGCCCACCAGCTTGAAGGCCACCGGCGCGGCGGCCGCCTGCACCTTCACACCCGAGGAGCGCAGCCGATGCAGAGCCGTCCCCGCCGCTTTTTTCAGATCTTTGGGGCTGGTCACCGACTGGAGTGCAGCCACGTTTCCCAGCGCAACCGCCGCGGCAATTGCCAACGCAGGGTCGCTGAGCGTCGCCAGGCTCCCCTCCCCCCGCTGCGCCCAGGCCACCGTGGCGGCGTCGCCACTCCCATCAACAATTGCCTGGATCTTCTCGGATGGGACTTTGGACCATTCAGCCATAAAAACTCCTCAAAATGAAATCGTTCAGAGAGCGGCCGTGCCAGGCGCCCGGGCTTCCATCCGGGCCTCCATCTCCAGCACCTGATTTGCGGTGATGGCAGCCATATTCACAATATCGGAAACGCTGGCCCCCAAGGCCAGGACATTCACCGGCTTGGCCGCCCCCACCAGGATCGGCCCCACCGCCGTGGCTCCACCCAGCTCTCTCAGCAGCTTGTAGGCAATATTTCCGCTGGGCAACGCCGGGAAGATCAGCACGTTGGCATCTCCCTGGATGGCGGAGAAGGGGAAGTCTGCGGTGGCCAGCTCGGGATTAACCGCGGTATCCGCCTGCATTTCCCCGTCGATCACCAGCCCGGGCCACACACTCCGCACGATCTTGACCGCTTGTGGAATCTTCGCGACATCGGGATCTTCGCGTTGTTCGCCGAAGTCTGAGTAGGAGAGCATCGCTACCCGTGGTGTGTAGCCGAAGGACTGGGCAAGCCTTGCGGTGTTGATGGCGATCTGCGCAAGCTGCTCCGCATTGGGGTGGGTATTGACAGTACAATCCCCAAAAAACATGCGCCGATTTTTGAAGAGCATCATGTAGACGCCGCTCACCACCTTCACACTCGGGTCGGTGCCCAGGATCTGCAGGGCCGGCCGGATGGTCTCGTGGTAGGCGGTCTGCAGCCCCCCCAACATGCCGTCCGCATCGCCCTGATGCACCATCATCGCCGCAAAAGCCACGGGCTTGTGCAGCCAGGAGCGCACGGCGGCGCGGGTCATGCCCTTCCGCTGCCGCTGATCCCAGAGTCGCTCCGCATAGCGCTCAAAGCGCTCATCGTCGCGATTCTCCACGACTTCGATGCCCTTCAGATCCACCTTTGCGGTTTCGGCCCGCTTAAGGATCTTCCACTCCTCGCCCAACAGAATCGGCTTGCAGATACCTTCATCCACCAGGATCTGAGCGGCGCGAATCACCTTGGGGTTGGTGCCGTCGGGGAAGACGATCCGCCGCGGACGGTGCCGCGCCCGGTTCATCATCGGCCGAAGTACCTCTTTGCTGCGCTCCAGCATACGCTCCAGCCGCTCCCGGTAGGCGCGCAGATCGGCAATGGGCAGCCGCGCCACGCCCGAATCCGCCGCCGCCTTTGCAACCGCGGGGGCCACCCATAACAGCACCCGGGGGTCAAAGGGCTTGGGGATAATGTAGTCGGGACCGAACTGCAGATGATCCACGTTATAGGCAGCCAATACCGAGTCCGGCACATCCTCCTGCGCCAGCTCGGCCAGCGCACGCACCGCCGCCACCTTCATCGCTTCGTTGATGGCGCGCGCCCGGCAGTCCAGAGCCCCACGGAAAACGAAGGGGAAACCCAGGACATTGTTGACCTGATTAGGATAGTCCGACCGGCCGGTGGCAATGATCGCCTCGGGCACGGCCGCCCTGGCCGCCTCGTAGGTGATCTCCGGATCGGGGTTGGCCATCGCAAAAATGATTGGCCGGGGATTCATCGTCTTCAGCATCTCCCCGCTGACGATGCCGCCCACCGAAAGACCAATAAAAATATCCGCGCCAACAATCACTTCTTTGAGGGTCGCAGGCCGGTCACCCTGCGCGTAGATGGCCTTTTCGGGGAAGTTATGCTCCTTCCGACCCTTAAACAAAAGGCCCTCCGAGTCACACATCCAGATATTATCGCGCGTCATCCCCAGGGATACCAACAGGTTGGCCACGGCGATGGCGGCGGCGCCGGCCCCCGAAAACACCGTCTTGACATCCTCGATCTTCCGACCGGAGACCTTCAGTGCATTCAGCATCCCAGCGGCAGCGATAATCGCCGTTCCATGCTGATCATCGTGAAACACGGGGATGTCCAACATCTCCTGCAGCTTCTTTTCGATGTGGAAGCAGTCGGGGGAGCGGATATCCTCCAGGTTGATCCCACCAAAAGTGGGGGCGATAGCCTTGACGGCGGCGATCACCTCTTCCGGGGTATCGGCATCCAGCTCAATGTCCATCGCGTCGATGTCGGCGAACTTTTTGAAGAGGTTGGACTTGCCTTCCATCACCGGCTTGCCCGCCAATGGCCCGATATTGCCCAGGCCCAACACGGCGGTGCCGTTGGTAACCACCGCTACCATATTGCCCTTGGCGGTGTAGGTGTACACCTCGTCGGGGCGCTGGTGGATGGCGAGGCAGGGCTCGGCGACCCCGGGGGTGTAGGCCAGGCTCAAGTCGCGCTGGGTGAGCAGCAACTTGGTAGGAACGATCTCAATCTTTCCGGGTCTACCTTCTGAATGGTATTCCAGGGCATCGCGCTTGAGGCTCATCCGAACTCCGGCGGAAGCGCCGCCTATCAAGAACGGAAGGCCGGGGCTACACCGGCCGCCTATACAGTCTGCCCCCAGGCCCTGGCGATCTGCAGCTCCTGCCCATGCAGATGTTCGGCCGCCGCCGAGCCACAGACCGGGCAGGGAAACTCGTCCGGAGGATAGTCTGCACCGCAGTCCAGGCAGTGAAGCAGGCTTGGAATCAGGGTAATTTTAATCTCCACCCCTGGCAAAGCCTTGGCCAGTGCCGACGCCAGCTCCTCTCCCGACAGCTCCACCTCTGCCCCCAGGTGTACCTCAATGCCGTCCAGGCGAAAACCCGAGGGAGGAAGCTGCTCCCGCAGGCCCGCCAACAGCTCTTCCACGACGGCTTCCAGGGACTCCATTGCGCCTGCATAACCGGTTAGCAGCCCGATCATGCCCCTTCCACAAGCGACCCCCGCACTCGGCCAGACCGGAATTCTTTTAAGGAGGTTGCTGGCGGAGGGTCGAGGAGAGGAGGCGGCGGCGCTGGTGCCCACGTTGGACAACGCCCACCGGATTGAGCTTTTGCTGGGCGCCGCCCTGCGAGATGGCCGGGAGAATTTTGCGGGGGCTCACCTGTATATGGCTTGCGAAAATGGAGCTGCTCCCTGGGAAGCTCTCTGCCGCTGGCTGGGGCAGCCGGCCGACCACCACCTGGACGATCTGGCCGCCGCCTACATCGCCGAGGGGCGTGCGCCCGAAAAGTGGCTTCCCGAGGGTCTTCCTCTCCAGTCCTCTCCCCGCCTTGCTCCCTTTCCAGATGTCGCCACGGCCGCCCAGCTCCAAGCGGGGGTCGCCGGGCTCCTGCTGCTTGATACATTCTGGAATGTATCACTCTATCGGGCTGTCTCCCTCTACTATCGGCGTGGAATTATCCACGCATTAGGACCACGACCGCTGCTCTCCCTGGCGGCCTTCTCTATCGAATGTATCTGAAACTACAAAATCGGCAGCCATGTATCACGCCTGCGGGGGAGGCCCTGTACCGGGCGCTGCGGCAACACCCCGACGCACCTCCCTGGAACTACGAGGTGGGTGACAGGCTCCTGCCCGAAGATCACGCCTTCCTCCAGGATTTTCGGGAGCAGCCTGCCCGGATCCCCCGAGACCCGGAAGATCTCCCCCTCTCTCTTTTTGAAAAAATCCCCTTCTTCCAAGAACATCAACACCTGTCTTGGGTGGAGCGCCCCCTCTGCTCACGCGACGACCTGCGGCAACGGCTCGCGGATTTTGTACCCGACGATGCGGACTTCCGACGGCTGATCAAGTACGGCACCTCGGGAACGGAAGGATCGATGCTGGAAATCCCCAGCCATCCACGCTGTGTCGCCTTGAACCATGTGCTGGTGGAGCGTGCCCTGGCGCTCCACGGGGTAGGACTGGAGCGGGGCCCCGTCCCCATGGCCGCCCACATCTGCGCCCAATTCCATACCTACACCTTCCTCTCTCTGCTTTCGGTCTGGGGGGATGGCGCCTTTGTGAAGCTGAACCTGCAGGAGCAGCTCTGGTCCCGCGCCTCGGCCCGTCGCTACCTGATGGACTTCAACCCGCAGCTACTCACCGGCGATCCCGTCGCCTTCGCGGAGTTGTTGGAGTGGGAGATCCCGCTGCAACCGCGTGCTATCCTGTCTGCGGCGGCCAAGCTGAGTCCGGCACTCGCATCGGCACTGCAGGAACGTTATGGCTGCCCGGTGCTGGACTGGTACTCGCTGACCGAGTCGGGACCGGTGGCCTGTACGGATCCTCAGGAACCGGACCAACTACGCCTTTTCTGCCCGGATCTTCTGGTCGAGATCACCGACGTGCGGGGGCGCCCCCTCCCCGACGGCCAGCGTGGCCAGGTTGTTTTAAGTGGGGGTCGCAACCCATACCTACCCCTGATCCGCTATCAAACCGGAGATACCGCCATCCGCCTCGGTGAATGTCTATTGGATTTTGAGGGGCGGCGCCCCCTCTCCTGGCGGAGCGGGCAGGGCTACCCGGTGACCCCCGTAGACCTGGCGCGGGTTCTGAACCGGCATGTCTGGGCCTGCTTTCAGTTCCGTGAAGAACAAGGCAGCTTTATATTGAGGATCCGGCCGGTGGAGGGCTGGGCCATCGACCAGGACAGCCTCCAAAGTGGCCTGGAGCAGATCCTGAGCCGTCCGGTGCGGCTGGACCTGGATCCCTCTCTGGGACGGGATGGGAAAAAGATCATTCCCTGGGGCTAATCCGCTATCCCTACATCTCGCAGATGAAGCTGGATCGAGACGAACAACGCTCGTCGCCCCACATGCCCAGACGCGCTGAGTTGACCATCACACAGTTAACCGCATCGTC
>CAITDR010000213.1 GCA_903891165.1 uncultured Pseudomonadota bacterium | reverse complement strand
GGGCATTTTCCCAGACAGGCCGTTGGAGACGGCTTGCCATACTTCCCATCAGCTCCTGTCCGCCGGTGACCCCCAGAATCACGGAAAGTCGGCTGCGATCCACTGCTGTTGGCCGGGTGCGTGCCACATCATCAAGCACCTGCTGGGCGACGATCAGCGCCAACAGCTGGGAGGTGTCGGTGGCGGGAAGCAGGGAGGGCGGGATGCCGTAGGCCAGGGGGTCAAAGGCCACCGTAGGCAGGAAGGCGCCACGTTTTGCGTAGGTACGGTCCGGGGCCTTGGGGTCGGCGTCGTAGTAGTCCGAAGTGAGCCAGTGTGACGCCGGTACGTCGGTCAGCAGGTCTTTCCCGGCCAGAATGTTCTGCCAGTAGCCGGCCACATCGGTGGACCCGGGGAAGATGGCACCGGCGCCAACCACGGCGATAGGTGCGAAGGGCTTGGACATACTCACTCCAAAGGTCGGGGATCAAAGCGGAAAGCGGCGGCCGGAACCGGCACACCGTAGCTGCGGAGCTGGCCGGCCCGGGTGATGACCGCAGCACCTTCCAGCAGGTTTCGTGCCACCTGCACCACGGTGCGGGCGGTAGCGGGTTCCAGAAAACTCCCTTTCACCCAGCTATTAAAAGCTCCCAACGCCGGACCACACCAGATCTGGTAGTCCATCATGCGCGAGGGCTCCCCGGAGATGGCCCACTTGCTGGCCATGCCCAGGTACCAGCGGAAGACCAGGGCCATCCGATGGTGGGGGTCGGCGGCGGCTTTTTGCACTTCCTCGGGGTTACGTTCCTGGAAGAAGCGCTCCGTACCCGCCCAGATTTCGGATAGCGGTGCCCGGAAGATCTCTTGCTCGATTTTTTGTGCTTCCGCCGCCGGGATCTCTTCCAGGCTGTTGTAGCGGTGATACAATTCGCGCAGGCGGTGGCCACGTTGGGCGAACAGGGTGCCTCGTCTTAACACCTGCACCATCACGCCCATCTCAAACATATCGGCGGCAGGTGCCATGGTCACATCGACCATCTCCGCCTTACACAGCATCTCCTTGGATTTTGCGGAGGTGCCTGCCTCCAGGCATGCCTGGTTTACCGAGCCGGTGACCACAAAGGCCGCCCCCATCCCAAAAGCCGCAGCCACCGCCGCAGGAGTACCGATACCTCCGGCTGCACCCACACGAACCGGGCGTTGATAGCCGAACTCGGTGATACATGTATCACGTAACGCGGTGATACCCGGGAACAGTGCCGTGAGCGGACGGTTGTCGGTGTGGCCGCCGGAGTCTGCCTCGACGATGATATCCTCGGCCACGGGAAGCTGGCGGGCAAGGGCGACTTCTTCGGCGGTGAGCTGGCCCAGGCGCTGCAGCGCAGTGAGCATCTCCATCGGCGCAGGGGAGAGGAAACGACGGGCCGTCTCTGCGCGGGAGATCTTCGCGAAGAGGGCATTCTCCCGATGGATCCTGCCATCCGGCAGACGGCGGATGCCGGTATAAGCGTAGCGCACCACCGGCAGGGTCAGTGCCATAAAGGCGGCGGCCTCGGCGCGACGTACCCCGTAGCGCAGGTAGAGCTCCACCGTACCCGCCTCCACATTCGGCTCGTGGGGGGCGTGGATCAGGTTGCAGCCAAAGGGCAGCTCGGGGATCTCCCGGATCAGCTCCTGCACTGCGGCTTCGATGCGGGGTAATGTCAGGCCGGCGGAGCCGAAAAAGCCCAACATCCCGGCGCGCGCCATCGCCTTCACCACGTCGGTACTGGCGATGCCGTTGGCCATGGCACCGGTCACATAGGGGAAGCGGGTGCCGTGCACCTCGGAAAAGCTGCGATCTCCCAGCCACTCTGGGTAGAGGGCAGGCAGCGTACCCAGCCACTCATAGGGAGCCTGTGGGGTGGTGCCGTAGGAAATTCCCACCGGACCCTGGTTGGGCGCACGCAGGACGTGGACCTGCTCCCGGACCCGGGCGATGGCCGCAGGCAGGGAGAGGGGATCAAAGACGGGGGCTTCGGTAGTGCGGGATGGAGACAAGGGTGGTCCTTGCGGGCGCGCGAGTCTAATCCGCCACCGTCACCGGGTTGTCATGGAAATAAGCATTCCGCAAGCTCCATCTATTCTGACTGGTCAGAATCTATCGTACGAAAATGCCTCCGTTCGGTGGACGTGAGGCGGCGCTGCGATAGGAGCCGCTGTGTACCTCTCGATCCGCGCTCCTGACCATCTGGGCGACGGGGTGATGGCCCTGCCTGCCGTTGCTGCGCTCGCCCGGGCCTATGAGGTGCAAATCCACGCACCTCGCTGGGGAGTGGAGCTTTATCAGGGATTTTCTGTGGTTCCCGTGGAGGAGCCGCCCCTTGGGGAGGTGGGGGTGCTGCTGAAGCCCTCCTGGGGGGCGGCCTGGCGCTGGCGGCATCTGCGGCGTCTGGTGGGTCTATCCGTGAACCACCGGGGCTGGCTGCTGACCGATCCGGTGCCTGCTCCGCTGGGACATCGGCGGGAGGGGTTTGCGGCGGTGGCCGGGGTGCTGGGGGCGCGGGTGGAGGGGTTGCCGCACTACCTTCCCCGTGGTCAGTCGCAGGATCTTCCAAGCAACTATGTGGGTTTGAATCCCTGGAGTCCCAGTCGCACCGTGCGCTGGCCGCACTTCCGGCAGCTTGCACAGCGTCTGCGGGATCAGGGAGAGGGGGTGGTGTTTTTCTGCGGACCGGGGGAGGAAGAGGTGGTCGCGCCTATTGCCGAAGGTTTCCCTTTGTTGGCCGGGTTGAAGCTGCCCGATTTTGCCGCCACTCTCCAGGGCTGTCGCCTTTTGGTCTCCAACGACTCGGGCGCCGCCCACTTCGCGGCCGCCTGCGGGGTGCGGGTAAGGATGATCCACGGCAGTACCACAGCGGGGCTCACCGGGGTGGGGGAGGGGATCGAGGCCGAGCCCCTCTGGTGCCAGCCCTGCTACCGCAAATCCTGCCCCATCGGGGTGCAATGTATCACGAGAGTGGGCGTAGAAGATGTATTAAGGTGATGTATCGGATGTGTCACCACCCCGGCTGGGCCGCCCGGGCGCCGGTCTCGGGCAGAAAGACGGTGGCCTCTGCCCACAAAGACGGCGTGCGTTGGGCATAGCGTACCTCCGCCTTTAACCTGAAAAACTCGGCGACGTTTCCGGTCACCCCCAGAGCCGCGCCCAGGCCCTCGGCCCGGGTCAGCTCCAGGCGCAGCGCCGGGCTCACACGCCCCTCCGGAAGCAGCTCGCCCAGGAGCATAAAGCCCAGATCTCCCGCGATGGAGGCGGATCCCTCCCCGGTGATCCAGAAGTCCTTGGGGCGTACCTGCGCGCCGAGATCGAAGGTCAGAGGGGTCTGGTCGATGGGGTGTGCGTAGAGCCCCCCGCTCACCGTGACCCGGCGCTCCTGGTACCAGGCATGGCCCCCCACCAACAGCTCGCTGCCACGCAGGTCCTCCAAGGGGTGGCCGATCAGGTTGATACCGGTCGGTAGATCCAGACCTGCCATGCCCATAACTCCCCAGCTCCGGTCCCCGATCCCCAGTCCCCCGCCGATGATCGAGCCCAAGGGCACCATCCCATCTGGCCCGTAGGCCCCCTGGATCGACCCCGCCCCCGGCCGCCGCAGCGCCGACCAGGAAACCAGGGCGTTCCGCCAGGGATCCACCGACTCCATACCCCAAGGAGGTGGAAGTACTCCGCCTTCAAACCAGAATTTTTTGATACCTACCCGCACCGAGAGGCGCTCAGGCGACAGATAAGTAAGGGTGGAGGGGAAGAGACTGCCGATTCCTCCGCCAAAATCCAGCTCCGCCATCAGGCGGAAGCTATCCGGATAGAGCGCCAGGTCTCCTTCGGCCTGCCAGCCCGCGGCACTCTGCACCGGCCCACTATCGGGGATAAAGGCGGCAGCCTGCACATCCAGCGCTGCACCCCAGTCCACCTCGGTCTTCTTCGCCAGCACTTCTCCGAGCAGCAGCAGGAACATCCACACCTCTTTTCTTCATCTATCGCCTCAGGAAGAGTCTTGGAAGGTCAATAGCAAAGTTGACTTGCCACTTTGCAAAACCCGATGTAGAACCGCGGACCAGGAGTTTTTATGCGTATTTTTCTCGGAATTTCTGTCCTCTCGATGTTGGCCTGTGCGGGAGGAATCAAGGAAAAAGGGGAAGATCCGGCGGACGACAGCGCAGCAGCGGGGGATGACTCTGGCGGGGGTGGCGGCGGCGGAGGGGGCGGTGGCCTGTTTGGTCCCTGTGCGGACTATGGCATGGCCTTCGGGAAGGGTACGGAGTGGGTCTATTTTGTAGATGTGCAGACTCAGACCGGTACCTTGACCTCGACCATCACCGAACAGTCCGGAGGCCAGTTGGTGATCAAGTCGGTGGCGGAGTATGATATTCCCGACTTTGACTATTACACCAGCACCAGCAAGTCTTACTACAATTGTGCCTCGGATGGGCTGTATCTGAACACCGTCACTTCCACGACGGAGTACAGCTATAGTGGCCAGGCGCAAACCGTCGAGTCGTCCGTCGAATACAACGACGCCTACTTCATCGTTCCCGACGGTCTGAAAGTAGGTTCAACCTGGACCGCGGAAGGTACAGGCACCACCACCACCGATCAAGGGGATACCGACTTCGACTTCTCCTACGACTGTGAGATCAAGCTGAAGGAAGATGTGGTGGTGGAGGCGGGCAGCTACAGCACGCTGAAGCAGGTCTGCACGTCTCCGGACGGCACGAAGTTTATTTCCTGGCTCGCCAAAGGTGTAGGCTCGGTGCAAACCGATACATCGGAGCTGGTGTCCTTCTCGAATTGATACATTGGGGGATGTATCACGAAATGCTATGTACCATCAGTATTTTTGAGATACATCCAAAAAAGTATCAACCGTCCCGCTGGCCCTCCAGCTTGCGGAGCAGCGTGTTGCGGCCGATGCCCAGCAGCCGTGCCGCGGCGGAGCGGTTGCCACCGCAGGCGGCCAGTACATGGCGGATGTAGGCCAGCTCCAGCTCTTCCAGTGGGAGGACGGGCGAAGAAAACATAGGAAGCACCAGTGTTTCACTGGGCTCGAAGGGCGGCAGTGTGCTGCGCGGGTCGAAGGGGGGGAGGGGAGCCGCTCGTGCAACGCTCGGGCTCTCGGTGGGGGGTAGCGTCGTGACACGTCCGGCGTCGGGGGGCAGCGTGCTAAGCCGACCCGGTCCCAGATCCAGTTGCTCCACCCCAAGGATCGGCCCATTGCTCAACACCACTGCCGACTCCAGGCAGTGCTCCAGCTCGCGCACATTGCCCGGCCAAGGCCAGACGCGTAGTCGCTTGCGGGCATCGGGGGTCAGACTCACCTTTCGACCGTGTTTTTTCCCGAGCTGATGCAAAAAATGGTCGGTAATCCGGTCGATGTCCGGTGCACCCCGCTCGCGCAGGGCGGGCACCGCGATCTCCACCACACGTAGGCGATAGTAAAGGTCTGCCCTGAACTTCCCTTCGGAAACCAACTGAGAGAGCTGCCGATGGGTGGCGCAGACAAAGCGGATGTCGGCCGGGATGGGACGGGTGCCGCCTACCTGCAGAAAACTGCGGTCCTGCAACAGCCTCAGTAGCTTTCCCTGCACCAACAGGGGCAATTCCCCGATTTCATCCAGAAAGAGAGTCCCTTTTTCGGCCGCCTGCACCTTCCCCGGTCGCGTCCGATCGGCACCGGTGTAGGCCCCGCGCTCGTGTCCGAACAGCTCGTTCTCCACCAGGGTCTCCGGCAGGGCGGCACAGTCCACCTTTACAAAGGGGCCATCTTTCCTCAGGGAATTACAGTGGATGGCCCTGGCGATCAGTTCTTTTCCGGTTCCACTCTCCCCTTGGATGATCACCGTGGCCTCGGTCCGGGCGGCCCGCCGGGTCCGGTCGTAGACCTCCAACATCACCGGGCTGTGGCCCACGATGCCGTTGAAGCCAAAAAATAGAGGTTCTATCTGCTCTCGCTGGAGCTGCCCGCCCAGAGATGTGCGGGAGAGCAGGGCGGCCACCTGGGTACAGACGGTGCCCAGCGCGGCCAGATCCTCCGCGTCAAAATCCCGCCCCTGCCGGTTCAGCAGCTGGAGGACCCCGATCACCCCTCCGCTGGGGTCCACCACCGGTGCCGCCACCAGCGAGCGGGTACGGTAGCCGGTACGACTATCGATCGCCGCGTTGAACCTGGGATCGGGCCGGCTGCTCCCCATGTTCACCGGCTCCCCTTGAACGGCCACCCAGCCCGCGATGCCTTCGCCGAGTCGCAGGCGGATTTCCTGGATCTCCGGCAGGTGGGCGACCCGGCTGACCAGCTCGCCGCGTGCGCCGTCCACCAGATACAGGGTGCCCCGATCAGCGGAAAAACGTTGGGTGATCTCGTCGACCAGGAGCTTGAGCACCTCGTCCACCTCCACCTGCTTCTCCGCCAGCTTTCGGCTAAGTTCCTCCAGGCCCTTCACCGTCACCCCTTTCCGCAGCAGCGCGGTGAACCACTGGGAGGATGTAGCTTGGGAGCGCCCCGGGGTCCAATGGGCTGTCAAAGCCGTACCACTTCCCCCTCCCGTGCGGCGCGAAGCCGTGGGAAAATCTGTGCAGCTTTGGCTTCGATCTCGTCCACACCCGCGTCGTGACGGCGTGGATCATGGTGGAAGAGGCGGAGCTGGTCTACCCCGGCGAGTCGGGCCACCTCCACCGCGTCCTCCCACGGAGAATGTCCCCAGCCAACACGGGAAAAACCGGTCTTCCCGAGGTATTCATCGCGGTAGAATTGAGCATCGTGGATCAGCAGATCCGCACCTTCGGCCAGCCGGATCAACTCGGGACGCAGGCCTTCGCCGTGTTCCACGTCGGTGGCGTAGACCAGGGAGCGGCCCCCGGCTTCGATGCGGAAGCCAGTCACGCCGTCGGGGTGGGGGAGATCCAGGGGGGTGATCCGAAATGGACCATGCTCCCAGGGCTGCTGGGAAGGCAGGTCCAGAAAACAGGTCTGGGCGCGCAGGGCCTCCAGGGTGATCGGAAAAGTTGGGGGGCGCATCTGCGCGGCGAGGGCGTCCCGGAGGCTGCCGCTGCTGCGCCGGGTGCCCATGAAGGTAAGCTGTGAATCGGGATGAAAAGCCGGGGCAAAAAAAGGAACCCCTTGGATATGATCCCAGTGGACGTGAGAGAAAAGAATGGCGACCCGTGCGGGGGAACCGAGGCTGTCGCCGAGGGCCCGCAGACCGGTGCCGCCGTCCAGGATCAGGCGCTCGCCCGCGTGCCGCAGCTCCAGACAGGAGGTATTTCCGCCGGTGCGCACAAAAGTTTCGCCGCTCACCGGAATACTGCCCCGAACGCCCCAGAATTTGACTTCCATCGGCTCGCCCTCTCCCCTGATGCAAGCAAGAACCGTGCCAAATATATATTTGTGTGTTGATGTCGTGAAACAGTTTGGTTATACGATAATATTATGGATGTATCAGTGTTGGGCTGCCTCTGGCTGGCCCGCTTCAAAAGGGAGCACCGATCCAGAATGGACCAGTCGATCCGAAGTGATACAGTGACAGCCTCTTGACGCCTTCCGGTTCAGGCCCCAGCTACTCTGAGGATTATGTCGTCCACCCCGCCCGATGATTCCGCCGCTGCCGGGGAAAGTCCCGTCGCAGCGGGCGTGGTCACCCTGCCCGTCGGGGCCTGGGCGCAGTCCACCCATGCCGACGAGCCGACAGCGGAAGCGACAAGGCCGGAAGGGGATTTCAATACCCTGGAACCCGATCCCGTAGCTGCCGGCGCCAGCTCTTGGGCGGAGCCCCCCCGCGAGGTGTCGGGGCGCTATGTTTTTGTACGCAAGATCGCGGTGGGTGGTCTGGGGGTGGTGAGCGAGTACAAAGATCGCCTCCTCAACCGCTCGATTGCACGGAAAGAGCTTCGGGTTGATCGCCGGCCTCATGTTCCCAGCTTCCTTCGGGAAGCACGAATCACCGCCCAGCTTGAACACCCCAACATCATGCCCATCCATGATTTGGGAAGAGATAAGGTCAACGCGCCTTTTTACACCATGAAATTGATGAAGGGCCGCACGCTGGAGGAGGCTCTGCAGGGCTGCGCCCACCTCTCCGAACGGTTGATGCTCCTCGGACATTTTGTGGACGTCTGCAATGCCATCGCCTACGCGCACAGCCGAGGAGTGATTCATCGGGATATCAAGCCTGAAAATGTGATGGTCGGGGCCTTTGGGGAGACGGTGGTGGGGGACTGGGGGCTGGCCTGCGGGGACCATGGACAGCAGCTGGATGAGGATCCCTCCCCGGATCTTCCAGGGGATAATATTACAGCTACCCGCGACGGCATCGTGAAGGGTACGGTGCACTATATGAGCCCGGAGCAGGCTCGCGGAGAGAACTCCACCCTGGACCATCGCACGGACATCTGGGCGCTTGGGGCGGTGCTTTATCGGATCCTGGCGGGACATCCTCCCTTTATGGCCCCCACCACCGAGCGCCTTTTGGAGATGGTAGCTTTCGAGCAGGTGCCGGATCTGGCCAAGATCTGCCCGGAGGCTCCCCGCGAGCTGGTGGCCATCGTCCGCCGGGCGATGGAGCAGGATCGAAGCAAACGTTTTGCGAACGCCCAGGATTTGGCCGGCCAGGTAGAGAGCTGGCGTAGTGGGGGGCTGGTGGGGGTCTACCAGTACTCTCTCACCGACCTTTTGCGGCATTTCGCACGCCGCAACAAGGGGGCGGTGCAGGTGGGAGTGATTGCTTTTTTGCTGTTGGTGGTTGTGTCTTTGATGGGTACGTGGGGGGTATGGAGTCGGGATCGTCTTGCGACGGAAAATCTGGCACGTGGCTATACCGAACGGGCGATGGTGGCTTTGGGGGCGGAAGATCTGGCGACCACCTTGGCGCTGACGCTGGAGTCGCTGCGTCTGGCGCCGACGGCAGAGGCCCGAGGCGTGCTGCTGGCCGCCAGCAGTGGGTGGGTGCCCCGCCTGAGCTCCGCCGGGCGCCTGGAGGGCTCCGGTCTCTTTGTGAATGTGGTCACCTGGCTTCCAGAAGGAGGGGTGGCGGTGGGTGCCCGAGAGGGGCTGGCATTGTGGATGCCTGGGATGAACCCGCCCGTGGTGGTCCCCGCAGACAGCGGGTGGATCTGGGCGCTGTCCTCGGTGGAGGGTCAGCTGACGGTGGTGGCGGACCGGGGACGGGTG
>CAITDR010000212.1 GCA_903891165.1 uncultured Pseudomonadota bacterium | reverse complement strand
TTCCTCTCCACCCACAGCGGCGGGGGCGGAACCTACGTAAAAACCCAGTATACCTGGGATACTCTCTGATTTCACTTTCCGGGTACGTCAGGCACCCCCTCCCCGATCGGAGCGGGTGCCTGGCAGACCCGCTTCTCCCGACGCTGGCGCCATTTTTGAATGTGCGCCTGCGTCCTTCCCGAAAAAACTCCTCTATCCGGCTGCTGGGACGGTGGGCTGACGACCACTGCTCCAGCGGCCTGGATCCTATTTTCCCCGGCGTCGATCCGACTGGATCCGCCGGGATTTTGCGTCTGACCTTGGAGCGCTTGACGCGCTGGTACCGCCTGACCTTCGAGGATCCCACCACCGCCCTCGTCATGTATTTTCGACTACAGTTTCAGCGGGAGTGGGTGGAGGAGGTCCACCTTGCACCCCGAAGTCCCGGGCCCCCCAGCCCTGCTCTTCCCTGGTTCTTTCCCTCGGGCGAAGCCCGGGAGCAGCCCTTCCGGGATCCCGCACCACGCGGCGTCGGCGCGGATGAGGTGCAGGAAGGAGGCGGGGAACATCCAGGAGCACGGGGAGAAGGGGTGAGGCTGGCCGACATCGAGCACGGCTGGGGACTGGACAACGGGCAACTTCTTCACCCCGACCAAATTTGGGTACTTCCGCAGCTTCCGGTCAGGAAATCGGGACCATGCCCGACCTGAAGAGACTGGCCGCCACCCTTCCACACCTGCCAGCCGACGTTTTTACATAGCTGGAAATCGAAGCAACCGGTTACATTCTGAGACATGGGCAGCCTCTACCGACGGTCCGACAAAAGCCACCACCTCCTCCTTCCCACCACCATCATCGGCAGGGCCGAAGATGCAACGATCCGCAGTGATCCTGGCAATACTGCTGTATCCCGCCAGCAGTTCCTGATCCGCTGGGAATATGAGGGATGGAAGATCCAGCTCCTCAGCCATCGCTCCTCCACCTGGCTTAACGGGCGGAGGCTGAAACACACCGACCTGATCCTGCTGCAGGCGGATGACCGGCTGGCCATGGGGGATCCCGAAGTGGATCTGGTGGTCCACAACGTGGAGCCTCCCGAGCTAGGGGCGGCTCACCGTGGCAGCGGCGAGCGTCGGTTGTCCGGCGCCCAGGGCCTGCAGCTGCCCGGCCTGATCCTGCGCCAGACCCCAGAGGAAGGTTGGCAGATCGAGCGCCCGGAGAGTGTGGAAAAACTCGATCTTTCTTCGCTGCAAAGCCCCGAAGAGTGTATCCGCTTGGGGGAGTGGGACATCGGCATCGCCAACTTCGGGCTGATCACCAAAGTGCACTCTCCCAGCCTGGAGCAGCTACATCTGGTGCTTTTGCCCCTGCACAACCTGGAGTCCGTCCGGCTCATCCTGCGCAGCGACAATTGGGAGGTAGACCTTGGGCACCGTGCGGAATTCTACCCGCTGTTCATCCTGGCGCAGGCCCGCCTCAAAGGCCCGAATGGTTGGCTGGAAACGGAGGTCCTGACGAAACAAGTGCGGGACTACTCCTGGCCCACCGTGGAGGCCTACCTCAGCCGGATCGGCAGCCTGCTGACCAAGACCGGTGTGAGCGACGGACGTAGTCTGATCGAGTCCGCACATAAGATGCGCAGAATCCGCTTGGACCCCTCCCAGATTCACATACAACCCGAGTCATGAGTGCCGACGAGACCCTGCCCCTGAACGGCGCCCCCCCATTGCTGCCCGGACCCGGGGGCTACAGCCTCGTGCGGCAGCTCGGGCGTGGGGGCGGCGGCGCGGTATGGGAGGCGCGAGACCGCACCGGCAACCCGGTCGCCTTAAAAATCCTCTCGCGCTATTTAAGTACAGATCGCCAGCGGGCGGGAACAGAGGTCGCCGCCCTGCGGTGGCTGCAGATCCCAGGGGTGGTACGTTTTCTGGACGAGGGGGAGGAGGCGGACTGCTTCTGGATCGCCATGGAGCTGGTGGAGGGCAGCCCCTTTCCCGGCACCCGGGAGACGGTCTCCTGGGAGAGGCTGGCGCCGATGGCACTGCAATTGCTCCAGATCCTTGCCCAAGTCCACCACGCCGGAGTTTTACATCGAGACCTCAAACCCGGTAATGTTTTTGTAAGCCCCACCGGCCGGGTGACCCTGCTGGACTTTGGCATTGCCTGGGGGGATGCGCTGTCTGGAGAGCGGCGGGATCCACGGGAGGGCACGCAGATCTACCTCGCGCCCGAGTGTAAATTCGGCGCTCCGCCCGGACGATCCACCGACCTCTACGCTGCCGGTATCATGTTTCGGCAGGTGCTGACCGGGGCATGGGAGGAGACCGCCCCACTGCCTCCGGAGCTCCCTGCGGCCGTGGCCGACATGCTGGATCGGATGATCTCTCCCGATCGACGCCAACGTCCCCAGACTGCCGAGCAGGCCGCGCTTGCGCTGGGAGGCCCTCCCCGACGGCTGCAGGTGGCCGAGCCCTTGGAGGATCTTTTTCACGGGCCGAGTCACTACCTGCACCTGCCCCAGCGGGGTGCAGAGCGCCTTCGCCAGCTTTCGGGTGGAGATCTCTCCCGTGTGCCCGACATTCTTCACGCATGGGAGCAGCGCGCCGTGGGGCACTGGGTGGGCGACCGGATGAAGCTGGACCGGGTGGCGGTGGCGGAGTGGGGAGGGCGGGAGGAGGAGGAGCTGGCCCGGCGTCTTCTGGAAGGAGAAAGACATAAAAAGCTCTACCAGGACAGTCTTGCGACCGCACGGAAGCTGTTGGACGAGGCGCAGGCGGAGCGGGCCCTGCGCCTGTGTGAGCGGGCCTTGGAGCTGGGTCCGGGTACCGAAGAGCTGGGCCTGTTGGCGGCGGAGGCGGCAACCCGCCTGGAGTCAATACCCGCGTTCAGCCGTGCGATCTGCTTGATCCGGCGCTGTGGTTCCTCGCCTCTTCTGGAGGGGGTGGACCGGATCCTGCGGGCGAGTGAACAGATTCGGGACGGGCGGGGCACAGAAGCCCTACCAAAGCTGGCGTGGGAGGGGGATCCACTGCCAGAAGCCCTCGAAATTTGGAGGGCGGGAGAACAACTTCATGCGCTCAAGGGCAAAGGGGGGGAAGCAGAAGCGATAGCGGCAACCGAGGGCTGGGCAACCACCCCGGAGCGCCGCGCCCGCTGGCAGGGATGGATGGGTAATTTTTGTTATCGTCAGCAACTTTATCGGGAGGCGGCCCAGCTCCATGAGTCGTCGGTCCCTGCACGGCGGACGCTGGACTCCCAGCTGGCGGCCACCTCCGCCGCGGCCGGGGCATTACTGGAGCTGGGAGAGTTGGAGCGGGCGCAGAAGCTCGCGGAAAAGGTCCGGGAAGAAGCAGCCCGGATCGGCCAGCCGATGCTGGAGGCCCGTTCGGAGTGGCTGGAGCGTTCGGCAGCCTGGCGGCGGGGGGCCCCCTTTCCCGTGGACTGGGAGCGTATCGAAGCAGCGGTGGAGGTGAGCCCGGTGTTCGGTGGTTTGCTGGCTCTGAATGATGCAGCGGTCGCGCGGGTGGCCGGACAAGCCACCCCGGCGCTGCTTTTGGCCGGGCGTGCAGAAGAGCTGTTGGCCGAGAAGCAAAAGATGGGCGCCGCCCTGGCCGCCTGTCTGCGGGTTTCCCTGCAGGGAGGGGAGGAGGAGGAGGCGGAACACCTCGCGGCCACATTGCGGGCCGGGGCGATGCCAGGCATCCTGATCCAGGGGCTGGCGCTGCTGTCGGATCGCTGGCCCGGACGGTGGTTACAGGAAATTCGGGAGCTTCTTCATACGATACCAAGCGATCGCCGAGGGGAGCGCCAGGACCTGCTCAGCTTTCAGGAGTGCGAGGCACGCTGTTAGGGTTTGTTGGCAACGACGGTACGCCCCCATGCTATCCAAAGCTGGCAACCAGGAGCGACCATGTCCACCCCTCCCTCAACTACCATCTACATCGGCGGCTCTCCTCCCGGCGGGAATGTCGGCACGGTGGGTGCTGTCCACATCCACATCGGCTGTGAGAATTCCTTTCCCACCACGCCCGCCACGGCGCCGACGTTGCGCCCGGGCGACGAGCAGGGCGAAACGGAAGACGTTGTCGTCCCCGCCCCTCAACTGGACCCCGGTACCACCAACATCATCTGGGGACTCGCCAACAAGGAACTCGGAAAGGTACTGGTATTTTTGGAACCAGAGAATACCGGAATCCCCGTAGAATACTGGGTGGCGAAGGACACGGATGCACTCGGCATCATCAAAACCGGCGCATTCTTCGTCCGCTGCGCCGACACCACCAGTGGTACCTTTGCCACCAACAAAGCGGGACTGAAAAACGACTATCCGAACGGCGTCTGGGCCCGTGCACCATTGAACTACCAGACCCCCCCGCCCGCACAGTTCACTCCGGCGAACAACGTACAAAGTACACAGCGCTTTGTGGTGCTCAGCGGCGCCGGCGACCTGCCAGAAGTCAGCGGCGGTATGTTCCGGGAGATCCTCCCCAACAACGCAGGCTACAATGATCACTGGCGCCTGCACCGCAACTATGTGTTCCCCAAGGCAACGGGTGGGGCCGTCGGTAGCTCCATGATTCTTGTTCCCGCCTATCCCACGGGAACACTTGCATACTTCCGTACCACCCATGCCAACGGCGGCGGGTCCTATGTGAAGGCTGAGTACGCATCCAACTGGACCGCCCTATGATCGAGACCGACGAAGCCCCTCCCCTCTTTGCTCCCTACCTGGAGGTGCGCCTCGCCCCCACGGGTGGAAGCTTCGGGGAGCGCCTGCAGGCGCTCCCCCTGCGGCGCTGGCTCCGAAACACATTTTCGGCAGAGGTCTCCCCCATCTTCCCCGATGTGGACCTTGCAGGAGTAGGCCGAAAGCGTGGCTTACTTCAAGCCTTGGTCCGACTCCTGGACTGGCATCGCATCTACCTCTATGACCCTACAGCAACAGAATTTCTGTATCGAAAATTACAGAATATGCCCAATCTGTTCAAGGAGGTGCATCGGGTTCCGGTCAGCGTGGCCCCGCCCTCGGATCCTACGGAATTCCCAAGTGGTGGGGTGTGGGAGCAACCCTTTCGGGCGGCTGCCCCACGAGGAGTCGGCGCGGATCTTGTCGCCGAACAGCCGGGCGCCGCGGGTACGGGCGGCCTGATAGCCGACATCGAGCACGGCTGGGACCTGTCAGGCAGCCGGCTGCAGCACCCGGACCTGCCGAACTTCACCATGATGTTGGGCGGAGAGCCCAGTGCCCCGCTGTACGCGGACCACGGCACTCGGGTGTTGGGAATCTTGGCCGCGCTGCGCAGTTGGCCAAAAATGGATGTGGAAGGCCTGGTACCCAGTGCCACACCCCTGGTGCTCCTGGGGAACCTGAAGCGCCGCAACGGCCACGACATCCAGACCACCGACACACAATTGGGTGCCGCGCTGAGCGTCTTGAGCGAAGGTGATGTCGTGCTGGTGGAAGCCCAGACACTGTCGGTCACGACCGGGAAATTGGTACCTGCCGAGGCACGAGCCACCGTCTTCGCCGGTATCCAGGCCTGCATCGCCGCGGGGATTACTGTGGTGGCCGCCGCGGGGAACGGCGGACAGCTCCTTGCCAGCCGCGCCGATCCCGGCTCCGTCCTGGTGGCAGGAGGCAAGTGTACGGAAGCGGAGGCGACGGTCAAATGGAGCCGGATCGATCTGACCAACTACGGGCCTCGCATCAACTGCTTCGCCGAAGGCCAGAACGTGCCAACCACCGCCATCGACCTGCTGGAAACCGGCCCCGACCGCTACAAGGTCACCACGGGCTTCTCCGGCACCTCCGCCGCCGCCGCAATCATCGCTGGGGTTGCGGCATCGGTGCAGGGAATGGCCCGCTCCCTAAGAGGTGGGCCTCTGACCCCGGAGGCCCTACGCAAGCTGCTGAGCGATCCCGCCAACGGCACCAGCAGCGACGATAGTACCCCTGCCGGCCCACAGCAGATCGGCGTGATGCCCGACCTGGTAAAGCTGGCCGCGGCCATCCCGACTCTTCCCAGCTCCTATTTTTTGTAATATACTCGGCATTCTCAAAAAAACCGACCCGCCCCCCAAGCAGGTCGGGTTCCTTTTTCCCCTCCCCAAAAACCCTTGACCTGTCAATACCTCCGTCAAGACCCCACCAAAAGATAGCACGTCCCTCGCACACTTTTGAGCAGATCTATCCCATCCTCCCCCAACTTCCGGCGGAGGCGGGACACCCGAAGGTCGATGGAGCGGTCCACCCCATCCCAGGTCCGCCCATGAAGGCAGGAAAAGAGCTCATCGCGCTCCACAATCCGACCGGCACGCTGCGCCAGCACCCAGAGAAGATCAAACTCCGCCGTGGTCAAATCCAGAGGCCCCCCGTCCAGGCTCACCCGACGAGCCCCCGGATCCAGCTGCAAGCGCCCCAGACTCAGAACCGTCGTCTCACCAGGGCGTCGGCGACCCTGAAATAGCGCCTGAAGTCGCGCAAGAAGTGCCCGAGGCCGCAAGGGTTTGGCCATATAGTCATCGGCCCCCTGCTCCAGACCGCGCACCTCGTCGGCCTCCTCCCCGCGCGCCGTCAACATCACAATCACCCCGCGATAGTCCGGCCGGAGAGCACGACAAACCGAAAATCCATCCATTCCCGGCAGCATCACATCCAGAAGCACCCCATCGGGACTGTCCCTGCGCACGCGCTCCAAGGCCAACAACCCATCACTCACGACGTCCACCCCGAAACCCGACGCACGCAAATAGTCCGCCGTCAAGCGGGCCAAGTCTGCATCGTCCTCCACCAAAAGCAGTCGTTCCATCGCCCCCAAGGATGCCACGATTTCGGGCGGATGCGGGGATCAGAGGTGATTTTTTTTTGGGAGGAGGAGGCGAAGCGGGGTGGCCGCCTGCACATACAAAGCCCACAATCACCCGCCCGGCGGCCCGGGCACTTCTACCCCCGGCGGCCCCATCGGTCTGGCCAGATCGGCGCCCCCAGCACCCGCTTCGGCGCGGATACGAAGTGATACGGAGTCCCCCATGCCGCCCCCCGCGCGGTGCAGTACCTTGTCTCCATGAACCACAGCCTCCGCTCCCTCCTCCTCCTCCCGCTCCTCACCGCTTGCGATGGGGCCGCGACCGACAGCAACAAAAGCACCGACTCCACGGAGAACAACACCGATCCGACAACCTTCGCCGCAGACTTCGAGGCCGATGGCCTGGCCACCGCCATCACCGAGGTCGCCTGCACCCTCTCCAGCGGCACCGAGACCACCTGCTGGGAGATCCAGCTGGTCGGAGCACCCGTCGATCACGACGTAGGCCCCTTCTGCCCGCGCAACATCTCCGACAGCGCCGACGCGGCGGGCATCTGGCTGGAGTCCGGCGAAGTCTACGACGTCGATGGCGACTTTATCGTGGGTCTGGCTGACTTCTACAGCGACCCCGACTGGCAGCTCTACGACGAGAGCACCGGCGAAGTCTACGTCACCGACACCGAGGCCGCCTGCACCGCCGCCGCCCGCCCAGACGTGGACCCTGCTTACAATAACTACTGCGTAGAGTGTTCACTGGACTATGTCGATGGCGGCATCGTGACCACCGTGCTCATTCCCGTCGCACCGCAGGCGCTGAGCACGCCCCTGGAGATTGGGAACCAGGGCCAGGTGGGCGTGGCCTTCAATGGGGTGGCCTTCGACCCGCCCGCCCCCGTCCAAGCCATCCTTGGCGCCCACACCATCGCCGCCTTCGACGACTGCGGTGGACACGTCAACCTCGCCGCCGGCTACCACTACCACGCCGCCACCGGCTGCTCCAAAGTGGTTCCCAGTGACGACGGGCACGCCGGAAGGATCGGCTACGCACTCGACGGCTATGGCATCTACGAGATGGTCAACGAAGATGGCGCCGAACCTGCCGATCTGGACGAATGCCGGGGCCACGAAGACAGCAGCCGGGGCTACCACTACCACGTGGCCGGGCCCGGTGAAAACAGCTTTGTCGGCTGCTTTCACGGCGACATTGTCGCCACGTCAGACGGCGGTGGCGGAGGTGGCGGCGGCGAGCCGCCCCCCTGCGAAGAGGGGCAGACCTCGATGTGTTGTGGGGACGGCACCTGCGACGGCCCGGAGACTGCCGACAACTGTCCGGAAGACTGCCGATGAGCCGCGGCCTTTTTGTGGTCCTGCTGCTATCGACGGGCTGGTCGGGTAACGCCGCCGCCCACGCCGGGCACACCGACCGGGCCCCCTGGGAGGCCTGCGACGATCACAAGCTGGGGGACAGCTGCAGCTGGGAGAACGACACCCACGACCAACACCTCGGCACCTGCCGGGAGATCGGCGGCGACCAGATGTGTGTGCGAAACCGGCCCATCGTCCGGGCCGATGCTGCGGCTCCCCCCGATCCCCTGCCCCGCTGGCTGGGCGCCACCCTGGCGACCATGGGTGTGGTGGGCATCGGGCTGGCCCTGCGGCGGGTGGCCTGACCGGTCTGGCCCTCCGCCGGAGGAGGGCGGTTGGAAACAGGATAGAGCCCCACCATGCTCTTCCTCCTCCTCGCCTGCAGCCTCCCCTGCCCTTCCGGCGAGATCCGTCGGGACGATAGCTGTGTCGCCTTTGAAGAAAAGGACCCGGTTCCTGCCGAAGGACTCTGGAAGGCCGAGCCCGGCACCACCTGGCAGATCCAGTACAGCGGGCGGCTGGACACCAGCCTCGATGTGGAGATGTACGACCTGGACCTCTTCGACACCCCAACGACGGCCTGGCAGGAGCTGGCCGGACGGGTACAGGTCTGCTATTTTTCGGCAGGCAGCTACGAAGACTGGCGACCGGACGCCGACCAGTTCGACCCTTCCATGCTGGGAAAAGCCCTTGAAGGATGGCCGGGAGAGTGGTGGCTGGACATCAACCGCAGCGAGGTCCGGGCGATCATGGAGGCGCGGCTGGACCTCGCGGTGCAGAGCGGCTGCGACGCGGTAGACCCCGACAACATCAATGCCTGGGAAAACCCAAGTGGACTGCAGATTACCGAGGACGAGCAGGTGGACTACAACCGCTTCCTTGCCGACGCCGCCCACCAGCGCGGCCTGGCCATCGGCTTGAAAAACGACCAACTCCAGCTGGACCGGCTTGCCGACTGGTTCGACTTTGCCGTCAACGAAGAGTGCCTGGCTTACGACGAATGTGGTGCCTACGACCGCTTCGTCCAACAGAAATCGGTTTTTCAGATCGAATATGTAGAGGACTGGGCAGATGCCGAGGCACTGGCCGCCGCGCGCTGTCCGCAGGCCGGCCCCCTCTCCACCCTGATCAAGACCTGGGAGCTGGGCGCGGAGCGGCTGGCCTGCAGCGACGGCTAGGTCGCCTCATTCCGGCAGGCTGTAGTCGCAACGATAGAAGTGTTTCCCATCCTCGATCTGGATGCTCATACTCCCACGAAGCCCCACCAGATCCCCGGTCGCCGCGTCGGGAACGATGCCGATCTCCAGGCTCTGCGCACCCCGGTCCATGAGCCCCCGGTGATGGACCACAAAGGAGCCCGACCGACCGTGCAGGGTGCCCACGATCCGCTCCAGGGCCACATAGGCGGCCGACCCCTTGACCTCGGTCATGGCGGCCAGCATCTCCACCGTGCTGTCGGCGACCAGATCTCCCTCAAAATGTTTGACGAAGCTGGTCCTTCCGAGGGTGGCCCCGGGGGCGCTGTCATAGGGCGGTTGACGTGTAGCCTGGACTACAAAAGTGCCGGTGGCAGTGGGCATGCACTCTCCACCCTCCCGCTATCCACCTCCACGCCGACTGACCAGTTGCTCAGGTCCGACGGCGGCGCCAAAGACCGCCCACCATCAAGAGCCCCAAAAAGCCCAGCGGCTGGGCCGAGGAGGAGGAGCAGCTGCAGCTTCCTGGAGCGGCGATACCATCCTTACCACCGATGTCGTCGGCGCAGTTCCCGTCGCCATCTACACAGTCTTCGTCCACGCCATTGCCGCAGATCTCCGCGACTTCGGGACCGATCGCCGCGTTGTCGTCGTTGCAGTCCCCTCCCCCGGCCGCCTCGCCCACCGCGCCGTCGCCATCCACATCGTCCAGATCGGCGCCGTTGCAGTCCTGATCGATACCATCGTAGGGCACCTCCTCAGCGGCCTCCCCGACCGAGGCGTCGGTGTCATCGCAGTCGGCACCGCCCCACTGTTCGGCCACCACACCGTCGTCGTCCAGGTCAGCATCTTCGGAGGTGATGCGCATCCGATAGTAGTAGCCCTCAGGCTCGGCGGTGAAGCGCTGGGGCACCTCGTCCTCCACCCGCAGGGTTCCGGCCACCTCGCCAAACCAGGGATTGTCGCTGCCCTGCTCGGTGTAGAAATAATACCAGTCGGAAGGGATATAGACCCCCACCGCGTAGCTACGCCCCGGCTCCAGTACCCAGGCCACGTCCCCGGAGTCCGCCCAGCCCTGGCTGTTGTCCTGCACGTTGACATCGGCCTCCCGCGCATCCACAAGACTGTACTGGGTGGGATCGGCCTCGTCCGCCAGATAGAGGGCAAACTGGATGGCGCTGTTGGAGCCATAGTTATAGACCGCAAACTCCGCCTGGGTCACCACGGCGGCGTCAGCCACGTCCAAGATGACCATCTTCATCATGTCGCCGTTATTGTTGTACACATCCTCGCCACCGATGTCGTTCGTTTCGGCGAAGGCGGGGAGAAGGCAGCAGAGAAGGGCGAACATGGGCGACTCCGGGCTTGAGAAGGGCGCAGTATACACGATTCTCGCGGGAGGGGTGGTGGCGGCGCTCACCGGTTATAGAGGCGGAAGGAGTACCATGAACATCACCGGATGGCTGAGCTGTGTGGCGGGAACCTGGACGATTCGAGATATCGCCACGGGAAAGGTCTACCAGCTGGCTGGCGTGACCCTGCCCGAGCGGGTCAACGGACTGCAGGGAAGGGTCGTAGGGGTGATCGAGGACAGCTTTGGCTTAGGTGTGCTGCACAACGACGCGGTATTGCGGGTGCAGCACTGGAAGATCGTATAGGGAGATCGCTCCAGAAAGAGCAGCCCCCATGGATCAGCTTCCCGTCCTCGCCGCCACCTCCTACACCCTCACCCGGACCCTCGGGTGACGTCAACGTTCAGGATTTCCATGCTGGTTCTGCTTCTCGCCTGCAACAATGGTCCCGGAAAGGACAGCGACAGCCCCCCCGTGGTCACGGAGCAGGGCTACTGTGCCGTGCTGACCGTCCTCGACGACAACTGTACGGCCTGCCATTCCTCCTCCAGCACGCTGGATCTGGCCACCGACCCCTACGCGGCGACGGTGGGGGTGGCAAGTGCTGGCTATGCTGGACAAACCCTCGTGGTTCCTGGGGAACCCGATAGCTCGCTGCTGTACCTGAAGATCACCGACGGCAGCGGTACCTGGGGCGGCGTCATGCCGCCTTCCGGCATGCTGGATACGACAAAAACCGAGGTGATCCGAAGCTGGATCGCGGACGGCGCTTCCGAGGCCTGCGACACGCCGGACTCCGGCGGGGGCAACCCCTACCACCCGGAAGGCTGGGAGGACCCCGCCAACCACGGGATGGCCGCCAAGCTGAGCGAGGACAACTGTGTGGCCTGCCATGGAAGTGATCTGGGTGGGGGCGGCACAGGGGTCTCCTGCGACGACTGCCACGAGGAAGGCTGGCGTAGCAACTGCACCTTTTGCCACGGCGGCGAGGACAACAGCACCGGTGCCCCGCCCGTGGACATCCGCAACGGCAACAGCAACGTGATGAGCGCCGCACACACGGCGCACGTGGAAGGCACCATCCACGCACCTTTTGACTGCGTTCAGTGCCACAAAAAGCCCGTGGACGTGCTCTCCAGCGGGCACTTTTTGGTGGGCGACAGCAGCCCCGCCCTCTCCGAGGTGCTGTTTACCGCGGGCCTTTCGCCTGCCGCAAATTGGAGCGGAAGTGGCTGTTCCAACCTGTATTGCCACGGGAACGGGCAAGGAAACAACGGGAGCATCCAGGTGGGCGGAAGTGCACCCTGCGGAAGCTGCCACGCCATCACCAGCAGCGGCCAGGATCCCTGGGATCGGATGAGCGGAGAGCACAAAAAACACCTCGAAGCGGGCTTTGCATGTTCGGAATGTCATGGGGACACCGTGGATGCGCAGGAGCAGCTTCAAGATCTGAGTCTCCATGTCAACGGGCGGGTAGATATCGCCACCAACGCCGCGATCACCTACAATGGCAGTTGCAACGGCACTTGCCACGGCAAGGAGCACCGGGCGGAGCATTTTTGAGGGGCGGTATTTCCAATTGGAAATAGCTGGAGCCAGCCGCCCCCCTCGAATCAATTCCTGAACCACCGTCCCCCCGGATCTCAGCGTCCTTGACATTCTCTTGGCACGATCAGGGGAAGGCTTCCGCTAACGTAGACGAACGGAGCCACCATGCTGTTGATCGGGACATCCTGGGCAAACGACTGGATATCCATCGATTCGGTGGAGTTCAGCATGGGCTGCGATCCATCGAAAAAATCGAACTGTAGTCAGGATGAGCTTCCGCTCCACAAAACAAAGTTGCGTGCCTACGATGTCCAGCGTACTGAGGTCACTCAAGCCGAGTGGTTGGCCTGCGTAGAGGCGGGCGTGTGCGTAGTGACTCCGTACCACTGGGATCCCGAAAAACTGGGCAACTGGCCAGTCACCGGAATGAACCGCCTGGAGGCCGAGGCCTACTGCACCTGGGTCGGCGGGCGCCTTCCCACCGAGGCGGAGTGGGAGCTGGCGGCCCGGGGGCCGGATGGCCGGTCCAACCCCTGGGGCGATGGCGACGCCACCTGCGAGCTGGCGCGCCTGCGCGGCTGCGGGGAGCTTCTGGGACCGGTGGCTTCTTTCCCGAAGGGAGCGAGCCCCTACGGGGTGATGGATATGGTCGGAAATGCCTGGGAATTTGTCAGCGATTTCTACCGGAGCGACTACTACAGCCAGAGCCCGGGCGAAAATCCCACCGGCCCCACCAATTCGAACCTGATCTCCCTGCGTAGTCCCAACAGCTTTGACCTGCAGCTTCCCAGCGCCAGTACCCGCATCGCCGCCCCGCAGATGGTGCGCGCCTCGGTGCTGGGGCTGCGCTGTGTACGGGAAACTCAGCCATGATTCCTGCCCTTCCCCCAAGGAGAAAGCTGCGAAAGCTGCGTGGGGCTGCGACGGTGGTAGCCGCCGTTCTCTTCGCCGCCATCGGCCTCGGTGCAGCCTATCAGTGGTACCAAGAGACCATGGCACCACACGAGCGCTTCTCCCAGACCACCCAGCAGCTGCTGGCCCTTCCCGCCACCGACGTGTACGGGGCGCTGAACCTGATCATGACCCTTCCCGATCCCATCGAGCGCGGCTTTGCCGTGGAGCTGTGGATGAAACAAAATCGTGGACGTGTAGACCCTGCCCAGGCCTCGCTCCTTTGTGGAATTCTTCCCAATGAGGAGCGCCATCCATGCGCACGTCGCGTATCGGCATCACACTTGCAGCGCTGACCATCGCCTGCAGCGGCGAAGAAGGTCCCTGCGACAGCTATCGCTTCTCCGACGGGCTCTACGGTTATTGCGTACGATCCATTTCCGTAAATATGCCTACTATGAGCAAGGCCGGGGAAGCCTGCTCTATGCCGAGTGCAGCGTCGGAGGCCGAGTGCCGTTCGGCGTGGATGGACATCCATGTAGGGCGCACCGGGGATAGTCGGGCCGACCTCCTGCAATTCTGCCGGAGCGATGACTGCCGTATGCTGGTCCTGGATCTCCAGCCTGCAGACGACCTTCTTCGCCAGCTTGAGGACTGCGAGCTGGCTGGACGCTACAGCGCCGACTGCATGGGACACGCCCGCCAGCGCTGGTTTTTAGCCAAACCAACGGCGGAGGAGCTGCGTCGGGTGAGCCTCCGGGCCGGTCCCTTCGGTAGAGAGATCTCCGAGTGGGTGGGCGAGGCCATCCGCTGCGGCACTGCGGGCGACTGTAGCAGCACCCCCCAGCCTGATTTGTGCATCGCAGCCGCCAAAGGCGCCCTTGGGCCGGGTAGCTGCGGCAGCTCGGTGCCCAACGGCTCGGGAGAAAGTGTCCCTCCGGGCACCTCCGCTCCCTGGTCCTTTATCTCGCGTCCTTCTCCGGACAAGGAATAATCATGTTCTTCCTCTTTCTTGCCTGCAACCCCACCGAGGTCGCGCCGCTCGAAGTGGAGCACCTGCTCTTGACGGGTCAAGCCCCCTACAAGGACCAGGAGTATGCAGGGGTGTGGGAGACCGACCTGGACTTCAACGAGCTGTGGCGTCAGACCCTTTCGGAGGATCAAGGTGGCTTTGGCGCACAGCGGGTCGGGCAGGACACCCTGTTGAGCCGCTCGGGGCCGCCGCCCGATCCCAACACCGACTTCGATCTGGTCAACCAGGACGGGGATGTGGTGTGGAGCTACGACGCCGCAGAAGCCGGCGCCCTGGTCTTTCCGCATGGCGTCGGGGTGACCCCCTGGGGCCAATATCTGGTGGCAGACGCGGTGACCGCCCGGATTATGGCGGTGGGACAGGATGGAAAAGTGGACTGGATCCAGTACACCGCTGCCGACGAAAAGGGCCCTTCCGGCTTCGATATCGGCACCGTAGACGGCAAACCCATGCTGATCGCCACCCTGTTGGATGAGTCCACCACGAGTATCGATACCGACGATCAGGTCTACGCCTGGTGGCTGAAGGAGGACGGCCTGGAGCTGGCCTGGAAGTGGCCCGACAGCATGGACCTTCGGATCGCCTCCTGGATGCACGGAGCCCATTTTCAAAGGGACGGCTCGCTGCTGGTCAGCGTGGCGGGGCTCGGCAACATCGTGGAGCTGGACCCGGCCACAGGCCTGGAGCTGCGTCGGGCTCCCAGTGATGATAGGACCATCCTGGCTTTCCCGCGAGACGCGGTGCTCCTGGCCAACGGCGACATGATCGTGGTGGATGCGGTGGAGCTGCTGCGGGTGCGCGATCCCTTCGGAGATTTCGAGATCGTGGACAGTATTCCGGCACCCCTCTCCTACTCAGTCGAGCTGCTCGACTGCACGGCGGAGTTCTGCTACGAGTAGGGGGAGCCGGGGCGGGAATTGAAGGAGGAGGAGAGAATCGGGCGGTGGCTGCGGCCCCTTCTGGGGCTGGCGCTGGCCTTTTGGGCGCTGCCGGTGACGGTGGTGCTGGGTATGGCCGAAGCCGGCGATCGCTTGATGCCGCTGCCCTTCGCCTTCGCCATCGGCGGCGCATTGGCCGGGGGCCTCTTTGGTATTCCGCAGGTCTGGGGGCGGGAGGAAAAAATTCTGCCGATGGTTCGCTTCGTGGGGCTCTCGGCATTTTTAGCCTTCTTCCTATCTCTTTTCATTCCCGGAATCTAAAGAATTACGCCATGGGTGACGACGAGATCTTTTGTGGCCTCAAAAGTTGAATCCGGATGACCGTAGGGTGTACGATTCTGCGCCGGAGTTCCCTCATGACCTCGCTCCTCCTTGTCCTTGCCTGCGGTGAAGGTGGCCTCAACGGCCTTGAAGAAAGCTCTTTGCCCCCAGCCGAGCTGGCTTTTGAGGATGCCGCCGCGCGTACCGAAGTGCCGATGGAGCTGCTGTTGGCCATCGCACGGGTGGAAACCGGGGTGCAGTCGGTAGAGGGGGCGGTGGAATTCCCAGGTCAGGAGCCTGCTTTTGGGGTGATGGGTCTGCGCGGAGAGAACCTGGTGCGGGCAGCGCGGCTGGCCGGTCTGGACGAGGCGCTGGTGCGGACCGACGTTTCCGCCAATAGCCTCGCCGCCGCCACCCTCTTGGCGGAGTGGGGCACCGAAGCAGGCATTGATCCCAGTGATCTTTCTGCCTGGGCCCCGATTGTGGCGCGCTATTCCGGCATCGAGGATCCCGAGGCCGCTGCCGAGTACGTCTGGTACGAAGTGTATGCTGCACTACAGGATGGTGTGGATGCCGGGGGCTACAGCTCCGACCCGCAGATGGCGACGCCGAAGTTTCGGAAGCCCAGCCAGTCGCGGGCGCGCACCGGTGCCAGCGACGCGGTGTGGAGCGCCTCTCCCAACTATAGCAGCAGAAGTGGCGCTTCGGTGGATTATGTCATCATTCACACCTGCGAGGGCAGCTACTCGGGCTGCTGGGGCTGGCTGACCAACGCCTCCGCCGGCGTGAGCGCCCACTACGTGGTGAACGACTCCGGCTCGGAAGTGCGGCAGCTGGTGGACGAGGACAACAAGGCCTGGCACATCTCCGCCACCTATGACTGCGCGAACAACAGCAACAAAGACTGCTCGTTGAACGGGAAGAATATGAACTCGATGTCGGTGGGCATCGAGCACGCGGGCTACGGCTCCCAGAGCTCCTGGAGCAGCGGACTGCTGGATCGTTCGGCGGCATTGACCTGCGGGATCACCGACCGGCATGGAATCTCGCGCGACGCCTACCACATTGTTGGCCATGGGCAGTTGCAGCCCTGGAACCGGTCGGATCCGGGGGCGGCTTGGCCGTGGAGCAGCTATCTGAGCGCGGTGAACACCGCCTGCGGGGCAGGGTCGGGAAGTGGTTCCGGGAGCGGTTCGGGTGGCGGTTCCGGCAGCGGATCGGGGGGGAGCGGTTCGGGCTCAGGCTCTGGCAGCGGGTCGGGCTCCGGATCCGGCTCCGGCAGTGGTTCAGGGAGTGGATCCGGGAGCGGCTCCGGCAGCAGCGCCCCCACCGCTACCAGCTTCATCATCGACAGCAACAACGCCGCCAACGACAGCAATTGGTACCTGACCGAAGTCTCCAGCAACTGGTGGAGCAGCAGCTCGGCCAGCGATTTTTACAACACCGGCTACTGGGTTGCCCCTACCGAAAGTACCTCGGATCCGGCCTCGTTCTGGTTTCTGACCGAGGCCGCAGGCTGCTACACCGTAGATGCCTGGTGGACCGCGGGCAGCAACCGCCCCGCCGCCATCAGCTTTATGGGCTGGGATGAGGCGGATCGGGAAGTGGGCCGGAAGACGGTGAGCCAGCAGACCAATGGTGGCAAGTGGAACGAGCTGGGCGACTGGACCTTCCCTGCCGGTTGGAACCGGATCATTCTGTCGCGGTGGACCACACCGGGCGCCTATGCCATCGCCGATGCGGTGCGGTTGACACCTTGTAATTGAGGAGGGCGGACCGTGGGGTCCGCCGGGGGAATCCCGGCAAAGCGGAGGATCGGTCGAGGGATCCGGCCGAATGGGAGGGACTGTGATCCGGCAAGGCAAGCGCGGAGCCATGGATAAAAATTACCTTCTCTGGTTTTTTTGCCTGGGTTGTGGACAAGGTGCTGCGCCGACGGAGGGGGCCTCAGAGCTGACAGAAGTGCCCGCGGCAGTACCGACGGAGGCCGGCCACCAGCCCGCCGAAGTGTGGGCGCCGGACCCCAGCCTGCGGGGGAAAATCCTCTATATCCACGAAGAGGGAGAAGCGCAGGATTTATGGGAGTATGACTTCTCCACGCAAAAATCGAAGCGGCTGGACGGCCCGCCCGGAAAACTCTTCCCCGGACCCGTGGATCCCCAAGGATCTATCCTGGTGATCGCGCTGGAGGGGGGCCTTCAGCGGCTCTATCTTCTGCCTGCGGAGGGCGGCCCCGCCCGGCTGCTGGCTCCCCCGGCCGAGCGCCTGCGGAGCCCGGTGTGGTCCCCGGATGGGAAGTGGCTGTACATCGAGGCAAGCTGGAAGAGCTTTGGGGATCTGTACCGGGTTCCCCGCGAGGGAGGGGAGCCCGCGCGGCTGACCGCCGAGCCTGGAGGCAGCTTTGAGCCTGCCCTTTCCCCCGACGGAAGCCAGCTTGCCTTTGGCAGCAGCCGTGATGGCAACGCAGAAATTTATGTCATGCCCAGCGGAGGTGGCCCTGCTCAGCGCCTCACCGACGATCCGGGGGACGACATGTCGCCCCGGTGGGGGTCGGCGGGGAAGCTGTACTGGCTGAGCAGGCGCAGTGGAGCGGCACACTTCTGGGCGATGAACCTATCAAAAACCCCGGAATTGGAGCCACTACGTCGCAGCCCAGACGACGGCGAAGAGCTGGATCTGCTGCTGTCTCCCGACCGGAGCCTGGCAGCGATCACGGTGCAGCGGCCCCCCAATCGGGTAGACATCGAGGTGATCGACTTGGCAGATCATCGGCTATTGTGCAAGCTTGATGGAGAAGGAGCCGATGAACATCCCACATTTTCTCCTGATGGTCAGTGGATAGCCTTTGAATCGGCACGCAGCGGTGATATGGAGCTGTGGATCGTGCGTCCCGACGGAAGGGAGCTGCGACAGCTCAGCCAACATGCCGGAGCGGACTGGCTCCCCCGCTGGCTACCACCACCATCCCCTTAAACAGGATAGCTTCCAAACATGCGCATTCTTCACACCATGCTCCGTGTCGGCAACCTGGAACGTTCGTTGGACTTTTATTGCCGGGTGATGGGCATGAGCCTGTTGCGACGCAGCGACTTCCCAGGAGGTCGCTTCACCCTCGCTTTTGTTGGCTATGGACCCGAATCGGAGACGGCGGTGCTGGAGCTGACCCACAACTGGGACACCGAAGCCTACCAGGTGGGGGATGCCTTCGGGCATGTGGCCATCGGCGTGGAGGACATCTACGGGCTGTGCAAGGAGATCCAGGAAAAAGGCGGAAATGTCAGCAGACCTCCAGGTCCGATGAAACATGGCGGCTCGGTGATCGCCTTTGTGGTGGACCCGGATGGCTACAAGGTGGAGCTGATTCAGCGGGCCTAGCTGCGCACTTCCCGCCTCAAAATGTAGTGTGTACTACGCCCGCCGCCACACCGCTCCAGAAGCCCCCAGGCGACCATCTGCTCCAAGTCCCGAAGGGCGGTATCGGGAGAGATGTGGTTCATGGCGGCGACTTTGGTGGAGGTGAGCGGCCCCTCAAAACCCTCCCAGAGCCGGTTGAGCACCCGTCGGTGCCGGTCTTGGAGAGGGAGATCCCCGACCTTCGTCCAGAATTGTCCTCGTTCCAGGCCTCGCGTGAGCGCCGCCTCTCCGGCCCCGAGCGCCAGGTCCAGCCGTCCGAGAAACCAGCTCAGCCAGTCGGTCACATCCAGTGTTCCACGTTGTGCAGCTTCAAGCTGTTGATAGTAGGCAGCGCGCTCGGACCCAATCTGCCTGGACAGACTGTAGAATCGCTGGGGACTGCCCTCGGATCGGGCCAAGAGCAGTTGAGTGAGTGCCCGCGCAATACGACCATTGCCGTCGTCAAAGGGGTGAATGGTGAGAAACCAGAGCTGCGCCAGCCCTGCCTTTAGAAGCGGATCTATACCAACATCAGTGTTAAACCATGCTAAAAATTTGTCCATCTCGGCTGGCACCCGGTTCGCCGGAGGTGCTTCAAAGTGTACAACCGGCGTGTCCAGCAACCTGGACACCACCCGCACAGGCCCATCTCTCCATCCGTCTACCTTGATTTTTCCCCAACTACTCCGACCAAGGGGAAAGAGGGAACTTTGCCAGGACCAGAGACGCTCCGCATCTACCACCTGCTCATACCCCTGAGTGGCATCTATCAAAATCTCCACCACGCCCTCGACTTCTCCCAGCAGAAATCCGGAGACTTTTGGCGGCTTGGTGGCCGCCATGCCCAAACGGGAGCCCATTACAGAACGTACCAGCACGGGAGAAAAGACCGCTCCCTCGATCTCACTGCTACTGATCACCTCCTCCACACGAGAATCCAGGCACAGTTCCTCCTCCCGGACCAGCCCAAGCCCCGCCTGACCAAGGACTTGTACCCTTCCAAGCAGCCGTCCCTGCCGTAGCCGGACCTCCGCGATCTGCGAGGTCAACCGAACAGGATCCCACCGGAAGGCAGGCCATTGGGGCAGCTCATAGACAAAGGGCATGCTATTCTCCGCAAATTTGCGGAGAATAGCATGATGACCCACCGTGAGCCCCCCCATGGCTCCTCCTTCCCCGATCGGTCGGCCCAAATCCGCCCGAAGATCGACACAATCCCGGCGTCTTTTCGGCAAATGTAGAACTATGGATCCGGAAACAACCCCTCCCACCAGTCCCGCCGTTGCTGATACCAGGCCACGGTCTGGCCTAGACCCTCGGCAAAACTCCGCTGGGGTGCCCAGCCCAACTCGCGACGCGCCCGGCTGGCGTCCACAGCGTAGCGACGATCGTGTCCCAGGCGGTCGGGAACAAAAGAGAGGAGCGAAGTCGGCTTCTGGAGCTGAGCCAGGATCTCGTGGGCCACCTGCAGGTTCTCCCGCTCCTCCCCACCGCCGAAATTGTAGACCCGCCCCGGCTGGCCCTGCTCCAGCGCACAGAGCAACCCCAGGCAGTGATCCTCAACATGAATCCAGTCGCGGATATTGCGGCCATCGCCAAAAACGGGCAGCGTTCGATCAGCCAAAGCCCGTACAATCAACCTGGGAATCAGCTTTTCCGGGTGCTGGTAGGGACCATAGTTATTCGAGCAGCGGGTGATCACCGCAGGCAGCCCAAAACTGTGGAACCAGGCGGCCACCAGCAGATCCGCAGAAGCCTTGGACGCCGCATAGGGACTGGAGGGAACAATCGGGCTCTCCTCCGAAAAAAATCCGGTTGGTCCTAGAGATCCATAGACCTCATCGGTGGAGACCTGCACGTAGCGGCCCACGCGGTTGTGAAGGGCCGCCTCCAAGAGCACCTGCGTACCCAGAACATTGGTGCGGACAAAGGCAGACGGCGCCGCCAGGGAACGATCCACATGGGACTCCGCCGCAAAATGGACCAGCGCGTCGCAACCTTTCGACAGCTCGGCCGAGACCGCCGCCACATCCGCCACGTCGGCACGCACCAAGCGGTAGCGGGGCAGCCGCTCCAGCTCGCGAAGGGTCTGCGGTGCAGCGGCATAGGTCAAAAGATCCAGGTTGACCAGCTCCCAGGCCGGGCGCTCCCGCGCCAGCAGGCGGATGAAATTACTCCCGATGAAGCCTGCACCTCCGGTGATGACGATCTTCATCCGCCTCCCCACTCTATTGACAGGTCAATACCCAAAAAGCCTGGAAACTGCCCCAATTGAAAGCCCTCTCCCCGAGAGTGGATTATCACGCCGGAGAGGGAGCTGATGAAAGGTGTCATCCTTGCCGGTGGACGCGGAACCCGCCTCTACCCCCTGACCAAGGCCACCAACAAACACCTCCTGCCGGTCGGGCGGGAGCCGATGCTCTACCACCCGATTCGGCAGCTTCTGGAGGCGGGAATCGAGGAAGTCCTGGTGGTCACCTCCACCGACCACATGGGCGATGTGGTGCGCTGCCTGGGGAGCGGGGAGGACTTCGGGGTACGGCTGACCTACCGCGTGCAGGAGCAGCCCGCAGGGATTGCCCACGCCCTCTCTCTTGCCGAGGCTTTCTCCAGTGGTGGCCCCTTGTGTGTTATTCTTGGGGACAATATTTTTGAATACAGTATCGCGCCCTACGCGGCGGCCTTCCGTGCCCAGGGGACCGGGGCCAGAGTGCTGCTGAAGCAGATGGGAGACCCCGAACGCTACGGGGTGGCGGCGCTGGACGAGGTGAAGATCCTGGAAATTGAGGAGAAGCCCTCGCACCCCAAGTCGAACTACGCCGTGACGGGGCTGTATTTCTACGACGAGCAGGTGACCGACTTCGCCGCGGCGCTCACGCCGAGCGCGCGGGGTGAGCTCGAGATCACCGACCTGAAC
>CAITDR010000211.1 GCA_903891165.1 uncultured Pseudomonadota bacterium | reverse complement strand
GTGCCGGTTAATGCCCGTCTCTGAAGACGGCGAAGCCCGCCTGCAGGATCTGTTTCTGCGTGCGGTATGTTTTGTGTATTTCGTCGCCTTTGCCATTGCGTGGAAGCAGGCGCCCGCGCTCTATGGTGCCTATGGACTGACACCGTGGGACCAGTTCGAGCGGCTCTTGGTGGCGCAGATGGGCTCGGGGATGGCTGCTTTTGATAGGGTTCCCGGCTTATTCTGGCTCTGGACAGGTGATGACGCCTTCCGATGGGTGGCCGCCGGTGGCATGGGTCTGGCGCTGGCGGGACTCGCAGGTCGCCACCACGGGCTCGGCTACGCGCTGATGTGGTTGTTCTACCTGTCTTTCTGCCATGCGGGCCAGCTCTGGCACGGCTTTGGCTGGGAGACCATGCTGCTGGAAACAGGCTTTCTCTGCATCTTCTGTGCGCCGGTATTGGGCCTGCGTCCGGTCGCTTCCGCCGAGGAGCGGTGGCCATCGTCGGATCGGTTATTGCGTTGGTTACGCTGTTGGTTACTATTCAGATTGATGTTTGGGTCAGGAATGATCAAGTGGCGCGGGGATCCCTGCTGGCGTGAGCTCAGTTGTCTCCAGACACATTTTGAGACGCAACCCAACCCACATCCCCTCTCTCCTCTTTTCCACCAACTCCCTCCCTTGCTCCTGCAGGGCGGCCTGCTCTTCAACCATCTCGTCGAGCTGATTCTTCCCTTTTTTCTTCTCTTTTCTCAGACACGCAACCTCGCGGTTGCAGGTACCATCCTTTTCCAGATCTTCCTCATTCTTTCTGGTAACCTAGCCTTTTTCAACTGGCTGACCATCGCCGTGGCCCTGGGCTGTCTGGAACCGGGGCGCTGGCCGCTCCGCCCCCACCCTCTAGAAATATCGGCGGATCCCCTCCCCTTTCGCCGATGGACCACCGTGGTCCTGGCGATCCTGGTGGCCATCAAAAGTGTGGAGCCGGTCAAAAATCTGCTGTCTGAGGACCAGCGAATGAATCAGTCTTACGACGCTCTGCACCTCGTCAACAGCTACGGCGCTTTTGGAAGTGTGGGGAAGGAGCGCCTGGAGCTGGTGATCGAGGGCAGCGCCGAGGAGGAGGAGCCAAAATTATGGAAAGAGTATGTGTTTCCCTGCAAACCCGGGCCGGTCGCGCGCCGCCCCTGCTGGGTCACACCCTATCACCTGCGCCTGGACTGGCAGCTCTGGTTTGCGGCAATGGGCAGCGTGGACCGCAGCCCCTTTGTGGTCCATATGGTCTGGAAGCTGCTCCACAACGATCCCGGATTGTTATCGTTGATGGAAGAAAATCCCTTTCCGGATCAGCCGCCAACGTCGATCCGGATAAGTCGCTATCGCTATCGTTTTGCCTCGGCTGGAACGGAGGGGTGGGAACGGGAGCGGCTGGGGAGCTGGCTGCGACCGGTGCGTCGGGACGACCCGGTGCTCCTTCAAGAACTTCGTCGTTTGGGGTGGGAGGACCGGCTGGCACCCGGCTCATGGAAGGAAGCAGAAGTTCCTGACGCCTCTGTGCTTGGCACACAGCGAAATTCCGACTAAGAAGAGCAGGTCTGGAGTCAGAGCGTGGTCGAGTATATCGATCCCCGAAACGGTAGACCCTTTCCGCCCTTCAAGCCGGGGGACGGCAATGTGCCCTATCCCACCATCGACGGGATCCCGGTTCTGACCCTGGAGCCGCGCTCGGTGCTGGCTCATATTCCTCGGAATGCGCCCTTCCCCGATGTGCGGCGGGCGGACGTGCCCGATGCCATCACCCCTCACCTGCAGCCGGCGATGTTGGGTGCACCCGATGGTCTGGGCGCCTGGTTTCGGGAGCTGGGGGATGGCACCCCGGATTCGGTGGCATCGGCCTTCGGGGTGCGCTATGCGCCACCCGGGCCGGCCTTGGACGTGGGCTGCGGGGTGGGCGCGATGACCCGGCGGATGGCCACCAGCGGGCGTGCCACCTGGGCTTTTGACTGGAATCCCGATGCGGTGGTGCTCGCCAAGCGGCTACTCACCGGGGCGCTGCCCGGGGTGCTGTTGCCTACCCACAAAGGGGGCTTGAAGAAGGTGAAGGTGCCGATCCGGCCCATCACCCAGAACCTGGAGTTCTGCATCGCCGAAGCCGCAAAACCACCCTTTGCGCAAGGTGTTTTTGCCTGGGTGAACGTGAATTCACGGGTGGACGAATTGGGCGACAGCATCGCGGAGGTGCTGGTGGCCTGTGCCGAGCTGTTGATGCCTGGCGGTCTCCTTACCTTCTCAACGCAGCACTCCTACGCACATGGTGCAGAGGAGGGTGCCCACCCGCCCGAGGACGACTTCCTGGCGGTGATCGGCGAGGTCGGCCTGAAGGTCATCGATCAGAAGGACCGGATCCCATCGGTGATCCGGCACTATGACCGATGCTACGAAGTGCGCTTCGTCCACTGCATCGTCGCGCGGCGCTGACGAGGGCGGTGCCCGCGGGTGCTAGTCTTCCAGAGGATTTCCGCAGGCGTTGGCTTCGTTTTCTGCGAGCGCCACCGCCTCGGCAGAGGGGCAATCGGCGCCGTCAAAGGCCGCGGTCTGGCAGTCCAACCAACCACCGAAGCCGGGTTTGGTGAGCACCAACGCCACGCAAGCTGCTTTGGCCTGCTCCAGCTGCTGGCTGTCTACAGTAACCCCGGCCTGCTCCATACAGGAGATGCGTGCGTCCAGGGCCACCTCGCAGGGGGAGGAGGAAGCGGCATCCCCGCAGGCGACCGAGAAGGCAAGGAAGAAGATGGTGAAACGTGACATGGGCGCTCCGGGGATGAGGGTTGGTGACGGGCTCTGAATCACTCTACTGACCACTACGGAAGGTCGCTCTCCAAAATGAAGTCCCTTGAAACTCTTTGCATCGGCTTGACGTCAAGGACTTGTGTCGCAGGCTCAGATGTGATGTCGCGAAATGTCGCGCCCTGTCTTGCTTTTGAGACGCGGCGGGAGCCCACATGCAGCACCGGTTTTTCGCTACAAGCAAGGGTAGTGTTGCGACGATGTGTCCCCAGGCGACGGACACGCGCCACGGGTGTCTGGCGGCCGAAATTCCCGCATAGTCCAAATAGCGAAAATAATTCGCGTTTGGGGTTGAATCCCTACATGACCTGTTCCAGTTGCCGACCCAGTGCAATACAATGTCCTCAACGGGTACATGATGTCGCTGCGATCCACTTTTCTGATTCTCCTTCCGGTTGTCTTCTGGACTGCTTGTGCACCAGAGGAGGCCTTGGACTCTGCAGATACCGGTCTGGCGGCAGCGGAGCAGCAGCTCGCCGATCAGGGGACGGTGGAGGTCTCTGTTTTCAGCCGGAGCCGCCTCCCCGTCCTGCCTGGAGCCCTCGATTTGGGACCCGACCCGAGTGCGGCCGGGTGGCGCCGCCTTCGGCTGGGCAGCCCGGCCGACCTGCAGATCCTCGTTGCGGCGGTAGATCAGCTTCGGGTGGTGCCGCCCCCTCCGGTGGTAGACATCTTTGCCCCCACCGATCCGTCCATCGAAATTGCCGGCGGGAGCGACTGGACGCGGACTGCCTCGGTCACCCTCAGCCTTTCCGCTGTGGACGACCATGCCGTCGATAGTATGTGTATCTCCAAGACCTCCACCTGCACGGCCTGGGTTCCCTACGCCACCAGTAAGGTCTACAGTCTGGGAAGTACCCAGGGGAACAATACCCTGAATGTGTGGTTTCGCGATGCCTCCGAAAATGTCTCGGCGATGGCCAGCGATAGTATCGGACTGGACAGCGTCAAGCCCACCGATGGTGCGGCCACCGCCAGCCCCTCCACCGGAGAGGTGGAGCTGAACTGGACTGGTTTCCAGGATGCAGGTTCGGGTATTACTGCCTACACCGTGGTCTATTCCACCGGCACTACCGCACCTGCGAAATGTACGACCGGGACCGTCGCCTATAGCGGCCCGGACAGCACCTACACCCATACCGGCCTGACCGACGGAACCACCTACCGCTACCGTATCTGCACCACGGATGAGGCCGGGAACATCTCCGCCGGGATCAAGGTGGAGGCACGCCCGGCCCCCGAGCATAATGAGCCTACAGGTGGGTCGGTGTTGATTAATGGTGGAGATACCTGGACCAAGTCCAAGACGGTCACGCTGACTCTTCAGGCGTCGGACGATACCGAAGTCAGCTCCATGTGTATCTCCAATAC
>CAITDR010000210.1 GCA_903891165.1 uncultured Pseudomonadota bacterium | reverse complement strand
TCATCAAGCCCGACGCAGTCAAGAACAACCACATCGGCGCGATCATCGGCCGTTTTGAGAAAGAAGGCCTGCGGATCGCCGCCGCCCGCAAGGTGCTCTTGAGTCGCGCCGTGGCCGAAGGCTTCTACGCCGAGCACAAGGGCCGCGGCTTCTTTGGCGAGCTGGTGGACTTCATGACCTCGGGCCCGGTGGTGGTGATGGTGTTGGAAGGGGACAACGCCATCCTCCGCAACCGCGAGATCATGGGCGCCACCAATCCCGCAAACGCCGCCGAAGGTACCCTGCGCAAGCTCTATGCCGCCTCCGTCGGGGAAAATGCGGTGCATGGCTCGGACTCCCCGGCTTCGGCCGCCCGCGAGATCGCCTACTTCTTCGCGTCCACCGAGCTTAGCTGAAGCGCTACCCTTCGGGGAAAGGGGGGGCTTCGGCCCTCCTTTTTTATTGCAGCCTGTTCGGCAGGTTCTGCACGTCGTAGGGTTTTTCGAGGATACGCTCGGCGCCCACCCGATCCGCGAGGAGGCGGGCCTCGGCGTCCCAGGCGGAGGCCGAGAACAGGCAGCGGGCGGCAAGGTTGGGGGCAAGGTGGCTTAGCGCCTCCAAGAAGACCTGGGCGCCCAGCCCCGGGGTTCCCAGATCGTAAAGCACCCCGGCAAAGTGAGTACCTCCCTTGATCTTTCGCAGGGCCTCGCGGCCGTCGTGCTCGGCCACCACCCGCAGGCGCCCTTCCAGGCCGCGCTGCAGGGCCTTGGAGATACCCGGATCGGGATCCACCACCAGCAACACCGGTAGTTCCACCGGCAGGTTCCCCAGGGCCACCGGCAGCAGCACCCGGAAGGTGGAGCCTTTGCCCACCTCCGACTCGACCTCGATGCTCCCGCCACAGGCCCGTACCAGATCCTGGCAGATGGACAGGCCCAGTCCCGTCCCCTCACCAACAGGTTTGGTGGTAAAAAAGGGCTCGAAGATGCGGTTCAACATCTCCTTGGGAATACCTTGTCCGTTATCCGAAACCTCCACACAGACCTGATCTGCATCCCGACGGTGGACCCGGATCCGAATCTCGTTCTGCTCCCGACGATCGACCGGCAATGCCTGCACCGCATTCACCACGAGGTTGGTGAAGACCTGACCCAGCCGAAGGTCGGCGCCCACCACGGCGGGAACCGGCTCCACTTTGACGATCAGTCGGCCTTTTCTCTGGACTTCCAATCGCAGAATCCGGCTGACCCAGTTCACCACCCGTGCCAGGTCCGAGGTGGCACCCTCCGGCGCATCCATGCGCGAGAAGAGACGAAGATCCTGAAGTAGCGCGCGGATTTGCCCACCTGCGGTCGCACATTCCTCTAGTGCCTGCTCCTCGCCGCGGGGGTCCACCCCGAGTCGATTCAGGAGCGCCTGCCCCTGCAGGAAGCCGATGTTGGTCAGGATGGCGGTGAGCGGACTGGACAGCTCATGTACCACCGAGGCGGAGAGCATTCCCAGGGATGCAAGACGATCTGTCAGCATCAGGCGCGCTTTTTCGTGCTGACGTTCGGTGGCATCCTTGACCACGACTGTGTGCAGCAGGTTCTGGTCTACCCGTGCTTCGGCGGCGGACAATTCCACGGGGAAGCGTGTACCGTCCGCGCGACGCCCAAACAGCGGCCCGGCGCCGGAGAGCAGCACGCCCGCGGGAACGTCGGGGAGCAGGTGCGACAATGTCATGGACACCGCCTGCTCCCGTCGGAAGCCGAACATACGCTCTGCGGCCTGGTTAAAGGAGAGGATCCTCCCTTTTCCGTCTGCAGTGATGATGCCGTCGGGAGCAGCTTCCAGCACGGTGCGGTGCCGTGCTTCACTTTCCCGGAGGGCGCGGTCCACCTCCAGGCGCTCGGTGATGTCACGGGACACAAACATCAGCTGCTCGCCGATGCGGACCAGCCTCACCAGCCAATAGCTGTTTCCACCAGAAATTGTGCTTTCAATCTCATATTCAACGAAGGGCTCACCTGTGAGGACACGCTGAATCGCTTTGTGGACCGTGCTGCGGTTTGCAGGTGCCACAAAATCTGCCACATGCCGGCCCACGGTCTGAGACAACAGATCCTGGCGGTTCACGAAGGCGATGATGCCACGCGTGTCGGTCAGCAGGATGGAGTCGGGCGAGGTCATGACCAGCGTACGCCAGCGCCCTTCCATATCTTCCAGGGCATCTCTCACTTTTTTGAGCAGAGAGATATCCTGGACGGTCCCGGTCATCCGCAAGGGACGTCCTTCCTGGTCCCAGTCCACCACCTTGCCGCGTGACTGCAGCCAGACCCACTCGCCCGCTTCCTCGTCGATCATCAGACGATATTCGACGTCAAAGTTGGGACTTCTGCCCTCCAGATGTTCGGAGAGTGCCCGGCTGAAGCGGGGGCGATCTTCGGGAAAGGTACGCGTCAGAATCTCGTGGATGATGCCTTGAACCGGAGTATCTCCCTCCCAGCCTACCTTCCGCAGCCAGCTCAGATCCTGCATGGCCTGGTCGGTGGGGATGTTCCACTCCCAGAAAGACAGGTCTGAAGCGGAGAGTGCCATCTGAAGGCGCTCTTCGCTCTCCCGCAGGGCCGCCTCCACCTCCTGCCGCGAGGTCACGTCCTGCATGGAGCCGCGCAGCCGCACGGGCACTCCACCCTCGTGCACCACCTCGGCGGTAATGTGGAGGAAGACCCTCCGGTCGGCGGGGGTCCGTGCCTCCACATCCAGGGTGTAGCTCTGCCCGCTCAGCAGGCTGCGCCGGAGGGCTTCGGCCATCAGCTCCCGGCTGTGGGCCGCGTACATCGCGCGCACCTCGTCCAGGGGCGCGGGACCCTTCTGAGGCTCCATATCGTGCAGGCGCCAGACCTCGTCACTCCAGCGAAGCTCGGGCGGGTCCAGGTGGAACTCCCACGCTCCCACCCGGGTAGCGGCATGGATCATCGCATTCTGAGCGGCCAGCGCGTGATCGGACTCCGTGTCCATGCCCACCAGCTCCACCCCTTGGGCGCCCTGGATGAGGTGGAGCCGGTACCAGCGCCAGAGCCCGTCGTGTTGGCAGCGCGCTTCCAGGGTGGCAATTGGCAGTCTTACTGCATCCAAAAAATCAGGAAGAGACTCGGGAGCTACCCAATCCTGCACGGGGCTGCTCAGGCCGCTCGGACCGGTAAGAACCCAACTACCCGATTGCTCGGATAACCAGCCACGAAGGAGGGACGGATGTTCGCCTGACTGCATTCCCAAATCCTACCAGATTCTATCCCGCCCGGGGTCCGGCTGCGGTATGATGGGGCGCCGAGGGTTCTATGGTCACCTTCTTCCTCCTTACCGCCTGTTCCGAGTACACTCTCCCCGGAAAAGACAAAAATCCGGGTGGCGTTGATGACTCTGAAGGCAGCATCATCGACGACACCGGGCTGAATGGATCCGCCTGTGAGGAGCTTAAAGCGCCGGCGGTGAGCTGCGGGGTTTCGGATGCCTGCGATTTTGCCATCGGTGGTTTTGAGCCGGTGGTGGAGTGGGAGATCCCGGGAATTTCCGATGCGCTGCCGACGGTGGCCGATTTGGACGGCGACGGAATGCCCGAGGTGATTGCCAATATCCAGACCAATATTTTCGCAGGTGCAGGCGAAATTCAGGTCTGGCGTGGCGACGGATCGGGGATGGTGTGGAGTAATGCCAGCCAGAAGATCGGCTACGGCAGCCACGCCGCCGTTGCCGATGTGGATCATGACGGTTTCCCCGAGATTTTCTTCCCGATCAAGTATGTAGACAGCCTGTTCACCGCGGGCGACTATACTGTGGGAATGTGGTCCTGGGACGGGGACTTTCTGGGAGAGTCCGAACATTTCACCCAGCGCGAGCTGGACTATGCGACCGGAATCCTGATTTCGGACATGGATCACGATGGTTCCCCCGAGATTATCGCCGGGCGCGCCATCCTGAATGCGGATTTGACCACACGCGGGGTCGGCCGCTACGGGCGTGGTGCGGGGATGGGCACCGGCGGCCAGGGTATCCAGGAAGGTGCGCACCCCGCCGTGGTGGACCTGGATCTGGATGGCCAGGAGGAGGTTATTGTTGGGGATGCCCAGTATGATGCAGACGGGAACCCCATCTTCAAAGATGCTTTTGTCGGGGATGGCTCTCCCTCTATCGGAAATTTCGATAGCGACCCCGAGGGCGAATATGTGGTTTCCTTTGGAAATACCGTCCGTCTTCACGACACCGATGGCTCGCTGATCTGGGGGCCGACCACGGTACCTTCGGCGAACATCCTCTCCAGTCCTGCGGTGGGCGACCTCGACGGCGATGGCCTGCCGGAGACGGTGGTGGCCGGTGGGAACCTGTTGTGGGTGCTGCGGGCCGACGGATCGCTGCTCTGGGAGGCCCGCGTCCACGACGAAAGTGGAGCTACGGGCGCCTCGATCTTCGATTTTGATGCCGACGGGGTGCCGGAGGTGGTCTACATCGACGAGACCCAGATGTTCGCCTTCAACGGTGCGGATGGGGTGGTCAAGTTCCACTCCTCCGAGCACGGCTCGCGCACCATGTACGACTACCCGGTGATCGCGGACGTGGACAACGACGGCCATGCCGAGATCCTGGTGGCACACGATGGCTGGTCCTCCGGCGTCTCCATCTACGGCGACGTGACCAACTCCTGGGCCCCGGCCCGGAAGCTGTGGAACCAGCACGGCTATAGCATCACCAACATCAACGACGATCTGAGTGTTCCGCAAACGGCGGTGCCGAACTTTACGCTCTACAACAACTATCACTCGGCGCTGGCGCTGGAGCCTGGTGCGACGCTGGGTGATGATCTGCAGGCCGAGATCGTCTCGATCTGCGAAGCGGACTGTGGTGCGGGCTGGCTGCGGGCGGTGGTACGTGTCCTCAACAAGTCCAACCGCGAGCTGCCGGCCGGGGTCTACCTGACCCTCTATGCGCGCACCGCCGATGGCGACGTGAAGGTAGGCACGCTGATGACCGAGGCGGTGATCCCCTCCGGGATGACCTCGGAAGGACTGGTCTTTTCTCTGCCAACCAGCCTGGCCAAAGACAGCGAGGGGCTGCTCCTGAAGGTGGACGACGACGGTACCGGCACGGGGCTGATCTCCGAGTGTGTGGAGACCGACAACGAGTTCTGGAAGGACGGCCCTTTTTGTCGGGACTAGGCGGCTCCGAGTTTGGGAGGTCCTGAATGCCCCGGAGGCTGGTTTTTGCTGTCCTGCTGACGGTGGCCTTTCTGGGGCAGCTGCCCTTTTGGGCGGTGGTACCGGATGACGACATGGCGCCGTCTTTGCTGCCGGGGGACTGGGTTTTCCTGTGGCGGCGCCCGCCCTCACCCGGGGAGGTGGTGGCGGTGGTGGACCCCCTGGATGCGGGCCGCTGGACGCTGCGTCGGGTGGAGGCGGTGGAGGGGAAGGTGCGCTATGAAGGCGGGATCCTGATGGGACCGCTGCGCGAGGAGGTGCTGGAGCTGGGTCGGGACGGGGGGATGGTCTACGCGCAGGAGGGCGAGCACCTGCTCTGGCATCTCCCCACCGCGGTGCGCTGGGACATGGAAGAGTTGATCATCCCGGAAGGAACAATGTTTTTATCGGCGGACAATCGCGAAGCGGGTATAGACAGCCGCTGGTGGGGACCGATGCCCTTGGAGACCGCCCAGGGAGTGGTGTTGTTCCGGCTGGGGTTGCCGGGCCACCGGTGGCGGGGCTGGGGAGGGAAGCCCTAAGAGGAGGGGGAAGGCGGAGAAAAAATGAATGAGGCCTCATTCATTGGCTGGAGGGCTCCCCTTCCGACGTTCATAGAGCATGGCTGCAACCGTTCGCTCGGCCGACAGGGTGGCCTGAGCCTCCTCCCGGTCCAGCAGCTCCTTCGCCAAGCGCTGGGCCACGGGATCCCGCTTCAGCAACTCCTCCGCCCATTTTTGGGCCTCGGCGCGTGGATCTTCGGCGATGCGGTGCACCAGACCCCAGGACAGCGCCGTGGCGGCGTCCAGCACCCTCCCGCCCAAAATAAGTTCTTTTGCCCTGGAAAAACCGATGAGGCGCCCCAGGCGGCTGCAGCCGCCCGCCGCGGGAAGGATCCCCAGCGCCGTCTCCGGCAGCCAGAAGCGGGCTTGCGGGCCGGTAACCCGCAGATCACAGGCCAGGGCCAGCTCCAGTCCTCCCCCCACCGCGGCCCCCTGGATGGCGGCGATACTGACCGTCGGCAGGCGGGCCAGCTTTGTAAATACCCGCTGCGAACATAGCGAAAGTGCTTCCAAAAAATGAGCCTCTGCCTGCTCTTTCCGATCTGCTCCCGCGCAGAAGGCACCCTCCCCAGAACTCTGGAGCACCAATACCCGGGGGGGATCCGCCTCGGCCTCCTCCAAAAGCCTCTCCAGGCACTCCAAGAGCGCCCGATCATAGGCGTTGGCCCGATCCGGGCGATCCAGCACCAACCGGAGGATCCCCCCGCTCCGCTCGCTTTGAAGTCGCATCCAGATGGGATAACCTGTGCCCATGCAATTTCGTATCCTCTGGGACCACCCCCGAGCGCTGTCCCTACCGGGAGGATGAGGTGGCCCGCCTGCCCCTGCGGGTTCCCCTGCGCCCGCTGCGTCCGGCTGATTTTGACCAGATGCTGGCGGAAGGGGACCGTAGAACCGGCCGGATGTTGTACCGTACGGCCTGTCCCGCATGTACGGCCTGCCACCCGCTGCGGGTGCCCGTACAACGTTTTGAGGCCACCCGTTCCCAGAAAAGAGCCTGGAAGAAGAACGAGGATTTGGAGCTTCGTATAGCAAAACCCGCACTGACCCGCGACCGCCTGCGGATGTACAACCGCCACAAGCTGGAGCGTGGCCTGTCCTCCTCCGGGGAGCCACTTTCGGCAGAAAGCTATCGTGCATGGTTGATGGATACCTGTGTAGATACCCGCGAGTTTCAGTATCTTTTTGATGGGAAGCTGATCGGTGTAACGATTGTGGATCTGGGAGTCAAGGCCGCATCCTCGGTCTACCACTACTTCGATCCCGACTATGATAGTCGATCTCTCGGCGTCTATTCTGCTCTTCGTGAGCTGGAGTGGTGCCGCCAGCAGGGCCTGGACTGGTACTACTTTGGCTTCTTTGTGCAGGACTGCGCACACCTGCGCTACAAGGCCAACTACTATCCACATCAGCGCCGCGCCGATGGGGTCTGGACCGAGTACAGCTCGCCAGAAGATCCGGGTACAGTTGTAGAAGTCTGCCCACCCGACAAAATTTTGATGACGACGTGACTCTGTTGTGAGTCACGCTTGACGGATGCCGCGCCGGGTTAGGGCATGGAGATGGATCTCCGCCACCTTTGGGGTCTGGACCCCACCGTCGATTTTCTGAACCATGGCAGTTTTGGTGCCGCTCCGCTGAAGGTTCGCCAGGTACAGGCTTCTTTTTTGAGGGAGCTTGAGGCAGAGCCGGTGGAGTTTCTGGCCCGCCGTCTGCCGGAGCGGCTGCTCCAGGTACGCCGGCGCCTTGGGCTCTTTCTGGGCGCCGATCCTGCCGGATTGGCGCTGATCCCCAATGCCAGCACCGGCGTGGCCACCGTGCTCTCCAGCCTGGACTGGAGAGAGGGCGACGAGGTGGTGTTGGCGGATCACGCCTACAATGCCGTGCGTCGTAGCATCGCCTACCTGGGACATCGCTATGGCGTGCGCGAGGCACTGGCGACGGTGCCCTTTCCGCTCGGGGAGGCGGGCCAGATCGTGGAGGCCTTTGAGCGCGCCATCGGACCCCGCACGCGCCTGATCCTGGTGGATCACATTACCTCCGCCACCGCCTTGGTTTTTCCGGTGGCGGAGATCATTGCCTTAGGACGGCAGCGCGGGATTCCAGTGCTGGTGGACGGTGCCCATGCGCCGGGCAGCCTGGAGCTGAATCTGGACCGCCTCGGTGCTGATTTTTACACGGGGAACCTGCATAAGTGGGTGTGTACGCCCAAGGGAGCGGCCTTCCTCTATGTGGCCGCAGCGTGGCGGGAGCGGGTGCACCCCCTGGTGATCTCCCATGGCTATGGACAGGGCTTTGAGGCCGAATTTGACTGGATCGGCACTCAGGATCCCAGCCCCTGGCTGTGTATCCCCGCTGCGCTGGAGTTCCAGGAGGGCCTGGGCTGGGAGCAGACCCGTGCCTACAACCACGGCCTTGTGGTGGAAGGACGCCAGCTTCTGGCCAAGGCCCTGGGTGTGGACCTGCCCCACCCCGACGACCGGAGCCTGTACGCGGGAATGGCTGCCGTTCCCTTTCCGGGGCGCGCCTTGCCCGGCGTTCAGCAGGAGCTGAATGCCCGGTTGTTCAAGGAACATCGGATCGATGTCCCCTTTACCGCCTATGATGACCGCCTGTGGATCCGCATTTCGGCCCAGCGCTACAACCACCTGGATCAATACCGTCGTCTCGCAAAGGTCCTTGCCGGTGGCTGGCCACGGTGAGCACCGACCCGACCCTGGAGCGCCTTCGCGAGCGGATGCGGATGCGCACGTCGGCGCCCCTCCAGACCACTCCTCGCCGGTCGGACCTGCTTTTTCTTATCGGGGTCACGCTGCTGTCGTGGATGTTCTGGGACAGCCTGTTTCTGTGGCCCTTTCGGCTTCTGGTGGTCACCTTTCATGAGCTGGGCCATGCGATCACCGCGCTGTTGACCGGGGGGACGGTCGTGGGGCTGCAGGTCAGCTTCAACGAGGGGGGGCTGACCCTGACTCAGGGAGGCCTTCACTTTCTCATCCTCAACGGTGGCTACCTGGGCTCGGCGGCTTTTGGGCTGGCGCTCTTGGTGGCCACCCGAAAAGAAGGGCGAGGGAAGCTACTTTCGGCGCTGTTGGGGCTGGTACTCTTGGGCACCGCGCTGCTGTGGGTACCGATTTTCAGCTTTGGTTTTCTCTATGTGGTTCTTTCTGGATTCGCTTTTCTCTGGGTATCGCGTCGTCTGAGCGGCTTTGTTGCCGACCGCGCCGTCCGTGCCATCGGGCTCTTTTCAGTGCTCTACGCGCTGTTTGACATCCGCTCGGATGTTTTTGCAGGGGTCGGGGTTTCCGATGCGGTGATGCTGGCGCAGCTTACCGGCGTTCCCGCCCTGCTTTGGGGTGGTCTCTGGCTGATCGCCTGCGTGGTCGGTCTGTGGCAGAGCCGCCGCTGGTGGCTTTGAATCACCAACACGATAGGATCCGCTATGCTCCTGATTTCTCTGGTTCTCGCGGCTACGCCTGCCTACTACCTCCCCAATGATGTAGCGGCTTCCTCCAAACTTTTTACCGAAACTTCGGCGGAGATGGCGCCGCGTTTTGAGGAGGCGCAGAGCCGGGTGGGCCAGGTCAGCCAGGCCCTGGAGCAGCTGGATCTGGGGGTGTCCCTTCTGGGCAGCAAGGCACCGGAGGGGATGCCGGACTGGGCATCAAAAAGCCGCCGGAACTTGACGGGTCAATATCTGCGCCTGCAGCGTCACTTAGGTAGGATGCAGGATGACTATTCCGGGGTATTTGGCGATGCGCTCACGCGGGTACTGCCGACGGTCAGCGCGGGCTACGACCTGAAAGAGTGTGGAAATACCGGTGTTATGGCGCAGTTCAAGCGCAGCAGCTGTGCGGGCGAGAACTTCAACCCGGTGCTGGCAGCGGCACTGGACAAAGATGCCGCCTTGCAGGCTGCACTTGCTGAAATCCGTAGCCTGGAGTGGCCCACCATCACCATCGAGACCCGCTCCTGGGCTGCCACCCCCCTGACCGGCTCTGCCCATACGGTACAGCTTTCCGTTCTTGCCAAGGCTCTTTTTGCCGATCAGCTTGCCCAGCGGGAGGCCGAGCTGGAGGAGGCCATGGGGCCGCTCACCGAGGGTCTGGAGAACAAAGATGCGGCCGCCATCGCCGAAGCTCAGAAGCTGAAGGATGGTTGGCGGGCGAAGTTGGGCAAAGATGGAGAAGCCTGGCAGCTTTTGATTGCCGAGGCTTTGGGGCGGCTGGAAAAGAAGGGGGGACCGGCACAGGTGGGGCTGTGTGGCAATCCGGTCCTTTTGGGCGGCTGTGAAGGCGAAGATGTAACTGCCAACGTCCAGGAATTGCTGGCCGCGGACAAGAAGTTTGTGCGGGGTACGGCGGGGATCTGATGGGGCGCTTGCTCTGTGTGGGCATTGCGATGTTGGTCTTCCACCTCTTTGTGTGGGAAGATCATTCGCTGGCGGCGATCCTGGCGCAAATTTTGTTGGGTGGCGCCCTGAGCCGGAGCGGGCTCGGTGCGGTGCTCTGCGGTCTATTTTTGTTTGGGGGCGGGGAAGGTCTGCCCGCGGCGGCATTGGTCGCGGCGGTGATCTCCCCCGATTTGAGCGGAGAGGGAGGGCGGCGGAGAGTGGAGCCCTTTCTGGGCGTTCTGCTTCTGCTATGGATGTTTGCGCCGGGCGCGCTGATCGTGGCGTTGCCGGCGCTGTTGTGGTGGCTGCGGTCGCAGCAATTTTCAAGGATGTCCCTGCTTTGGGGCGCGCTGACCTTGATAGCGGGGCTGGCGTGGACCCTCCGGCCCGACTTCGCCCGTACCTTGCACGATCTCTTCGCGACGGCCTCCTTCTATCCTCCAGCCTTGAGTGGACTTTTTTTTGGTATCCCGGTCCTGGTGATCGCCGTGATCGCGCTGCTCCGGCGGCCGCAGGCTTGCCTTCCCTGGGTGCTACAGGCGATGGCGTCCATATTGATTGCCTTGTACCTTGGAAAAGGCTTTCCGGCGCCGGAAACCGTGCCACTGCTGCTGCTGCTGTTTGCCGCCCTGTCGTTGCTTTCCGGTCGCTGGAGCCTCCTGCTGTTTGGGATGTTGTACCTATGGAGTCTGGCGCCACGTCCGGCGGCGGTGGCGCCCCAGTACACCGGAGCCGCAGACCAGCCGGGGGAGCAGTCGCTGTTTATGTGGGAGAGTGGGCAGGAGGTCGGTCCGCTGCTGCCGGAGGTCAGCTCGGCGGAGGTGTGGCGGGAGGCCGCGGGCTGGGCGATGTGGTTTGTACGCCATGATGAAGTGGGGAGGCCGGGAATTTGGGAGAGCCACTCGGTGGATGGGCGGAGTTGGGAGCCCCCCCGAAGGCTTGGTATTGCAGGCTACGACCCGGCGCGGATCGTGGATCCAAGCGGAAAAGAGTGGCTGATCGTGGTGCAGAGTGTGGAGGAGCGGGTGGACCCGGCGCGGGCGGCGACTCGGATCCGGCGCTACCAGCGGAAGGGGGAGGGGTGGGAGGAGGAGGCGGTGCTGATAGAGGGCTTTGGGCTGGTGGATCCGGCACCCCAGATCCGGCCAGATGGAAGCTGGGAGCTGTACTATACAGCCCCGCCCACGTCCATTCGGCGGGCACTCTCTCCCGATGGCCGGACATTCACTCCGGACCTCAGCTATGTAGTCCTGGATACAACTGTTCCCGGCTGGGTGGACGGGCAGCTCTACGCCCAACGTCATGTGCGTGCCCGAAGCCAGCTTTTCCGCCTGGAGGGCAGCTGGAAGCCCCTGGGTATCTGTGGCACCGGGATCAGCGGCGTCGGTGGGCGGCTGTACTATAGTCGGGGAAAAGGGCCTTGCTGAAAAACAGGTTGGGCAGCGGGAGCTTTCCCCGGTAGAGTGGGCAGCATGTATGCCCTGCTTACGCTGGCCCTGGCTCAGGATCCCGGCGCTCCTGCGCCGGATGCTCCCCCTCCCCCCGCCGAAGAATTGCCTCCCCTGCTCAAAGAGCCCGTGCTCCTTGAATTTGTCCAGGCCCCTTACCCGCCCGAAGCCGAGGCGCAGGGGCTCTCGGCGGTGGTGCGACTGCTGATCGAGGTGGACGAGAGCGGCGCGGTCAGCAAGGTGGAGGTGTCCATCCCCGCGGGCAACGGTTTTGACGAGGCGGCGGTAGAGGCAGCAAAAAAGTTCCGCTTTTCCCCGGCAGAAGACGCCAGCGGCCCGGTGCCGGTGGCCCTGGAGTTCGACTACCGCTTTGAGCTGGCCGCCGCACCGGTGCCGGTGGAGCAGGCTCCGTCCCCCATCGTCTTGGAGGGGCAGCTCCGCGAAAATGCAACCCGCAAGCCGATTCCCGACGCGGTGGTACAGGTGCTCCAGGCAGGCAAGACCGTGGCCAACACCAGCACCGATGTGGAGGGTCGCTATGCCTTCCGCGAGCTTCCTCCCGGAAAATATCTGCTTCGTGCCTATGGTGTGGATCACCCCAAAGACGACGATGTGGAGATCGAGATCGTCGCGGGGGAGGTGACCAGCGCCACCGTCTGGCTGACCCGGGGCACCTATCGGGAGGCGGGAGTCATTGGGATCTACGAAAAGGAGAAGACCCCCGAGGTGACCCGCCGGGTGATCACGATGGAAGAGGTGCGCCGGATTCCGGGCACTTTTGGCGATCCGGTGCGGGTGATCCAGAACCTGCCCGGTGTGGCCCGGCCTCCTTTTGGTGGCGGCCTGCTGGTGCTGCGGGGTGCAAATCCCGAAGACAGCAACGTCTATGTGGATGGCGTGGAGGTGCCCCTGGTCTACCACCTGGGCGGCTACCGCAGCATTATCAATGCCTCCTTGATTGAGTCGGTGGACTACCTGCCCGGCACCTACTCGGCGCGCTACGGCCGCAGCACCGGCGGCGTCATCGACGTGCGCACCCACACCGAGTACCCCGAGCAGTCCAAGATCGTCTGGCGCTCCGATTTTCTGGATACCGGGGTTTTTGCCACGGGGCAGCTTGGGAAAAAGGTGGGCTATTCGGCGGGGGTGCGCCGCTCCTACCTGGATGCGTTGTTGGGACTTGTATTGAAGGATACAGGTTTCTACGCCGCCCCGCGCTGGTTCGACTACCAGCTGAAGCTGGAGGCGCTGGACGCCGGCCCCGACCGGATCTCCGGCTTTCTCTTCGGTTTTCAGGATGACCTGATCGTGCGGCTGGACGCCTCGGACGAGCCGCTGGTGGGTCTGCACTATTCCACCCACCGTCTGGTCTTCCACTGGGAGCACCCCATCGACGACAAGTTGAGCTTGGAGCTACAACCTGCGGTGGGTCTGGATGGGGTGCGCTTCGGTTTCGGCAGTGCGGTCGAGCTGAGTTTGAAGGCCTGGCTGATTGAATTGCGGGGGAACCTCGCCTACAAAGCCTCGCCCCACCTGACCATCCGCACCGGGCTGGATACGGAGATCAGCCGGAACGACCTGAAAGTCTACGCAGGCAGTGTGCCGGTGGATAACGACAACCCGTTGGCAGAGGAGGAGCCGCTCTCGGTCACCGAGGGACTTTGGCAGTTTCAACCCGACCCTTTTGCGGAGGTGATCTGGAGGCCCCTTCAGGATCCCGATCGGATGTCGCTGGTCGGTGGGCTGCGACTCTCCACCGCCGCCCGCACCGATACTCCCTCAAAAATCAGCCTGGATCCCCGTTTTGGTGCCCGCTTTGAAGTCTTCAAGGGCGGCACTATCAAGGCGGGCACCGGCCTCTACCACCAGGCGCCGCAGGGCTCCAAGCTGGGTGGCGATCTGTTTTTGGAGCAGGCCTGGTCCTCCGAGCTGGGCTGGGAGCAGAAGTTCACCCCGGCGATCAGCGCCGATGTAACAGGATTTTATCGTAAAATGGACGATCTGGGCGGCGGCGACAACCCCGGAATCGGCCGCTCCTACGGAATGGAGGTCATGCTGCGGCATGCCCCGGCGAACAATTTTTTCGGCTGGATCTCCTATACTCTCTCCCGATCTGAACGTAATGACACACCCGACGATCCAGAGGGTTGGTATGCCTTCGACTACGACCAGACCCACATTTTGACCCTGGTGGCGGGCTACACCCTGCCCTGGGACTTCGACCTGTCCACCCGCTTCCAGTATGTGACCGGAAACCCATATACGCCCTATGAAGGCGGACTTTTCCTGATGGACTCCGGTGGCTACATTCCGCTGGCGGGTATCGAGACCAACAGCGAGCGGATGGCACCCTACTATGCGTTGGATCTGCGTATCGAAAAACTGTTTACTTTCAAACACTGGCAGTTGTCCATCTTCTCCGACGTGCTGAACGTGGTGCATGGGAAAAATCCCGAGTTCACCATCTACAACTACGACTACACGGAGAAAGACTATGTGCAGGGTCTGCCCATTTTCCCCTCCTTCGGCTTCCAGGCGGAGGTAAAGCTATGATTGCACTCTTCTTGGCATGTCAACAGCCCGATTTTTCGCAGGAATGGGAGCTGGATCGCCTGAGACTGCTGGCCGTCCGTGCCGAACCTGCCGAGCCCAGGCCCGGAGAGGTGGTTCAATTTTCGGCCCTCCGCTATGTGCCTGATGGCGCGGAGTGGTCCGCCCTGTGGATCGCCTGTGTGGCGGGCAGCGAGCAGGGATGCAGCTTTGATCCTGCCTTGCTGGAAAGACTGGAGACGATCGACACGCTGAGCCCCGCGGAGCTGATGCAGCTGGTTTCGGACCTCCAGGCAGCCGGATTGGTCGGTATTCAACCTGGAATTGACCCGGTCTGGCCCGTGCCCGAAGATGCCCTTGCCGGTCTGTCGGAGGCGGAAGCCCTGGAGGGCCTGAGCGCCACCATCCAGGTGACGCTGGGCACCGAGGCCGACCAGGAGCTGGTCCTGAAGTCGATCCCTGTGAGCTTGGCCGCCACCCCCAACCACAACCCCGATGTGGTGGGCATGCTGGTGGGGGATGTGCCGCATAGTGGCGCTCCCGTTCTTGTAGAGGGCGGCCGCCCCATCGATCTAATCGCCACCGCCACCCCTCGGGAGATCTACCAGTACACCACCTCGGAAGGAAAGGTGGAAGAACGTACAGAAAGCTATAGCTGGCGTTGGTACATCAACGGTGGCGACCTGGGCACCGATCTGGGTGTGCCCAGACTGCCCGATGCGGAAGACGGGGTGCTCGGGCTGTTCACCTGGACGCCGCCCAAAGAGTCGGGCACCTATGAAGTAGACGTGGTGGTGCTGGACGGGCGCGGCGGGATGGGCTGGCGTTCGGTATTTTTTGAGGTGGAATGAGGAGGAAAAGCTCTTGACCTGTCAAGAGCGCTGCTTCCTCACAGCACCAGCTCCGCCACCAGCTCGCACAACACCTGCAAGCCCCAGCGGTAGCCCGCCTCGGGAATCCGCTCGTCATCCCCATGGAACATCGCCGTAAATTTGGTGCCCTCGGGGAGCTGCACTGGCGAGAAGCCCCAGCACTTCATGCCCAGCTTGGACCAAGCCTTGGCATCGGTAAAGCCAGGGATCATCGTATGTAAAACCGCTGCATCGGGGTCGTGGCGCCGCAGCAGTGCGGCGATGCGGTCCCCCAACAAGTCGTCGGGAGAGGTGCTGCAGGCGGGCATCTCCTGATCGATGGTAAACTCAAGATCCTGGCCGTCTTTTCCAAGCAGTTCTTTGATCTCACGGATCAGATCCGCTCCGGTCTGGCCGGGCAGGAGCCGCCCGTCGATGCGCATGGTCGCCTCGCTCGGCACCTGGTTCACCTTCTCACCTGCCCGCAACATCGTCGGGTTGGCGGTGTTGTGCAGGTTGGCATCAAAGGTGGTTGCCAGCGAAGGATCGGGGAAGACATGATCCAGCAGCGGTCCACAAAGCGGCGCGTGGAGGAGGCCATGCAGGACCAGCCGGTTGGCCAGGGGTTGGCTGCGTGCGAGGCTGCCGATAAAGCGCTCCATCACCGGGGTGCGGTGGTGGGGGAGGCGGCAGCTTCCCAGCTTCTGGGCGACTTTTGCCAGCTTGGGGATGGGGTTGTCGCGGTTGGGCAGCGAGCCATGGCCGGGCGTGCCGCGCATCCGCACCGTCATCCAGCACATGCCCTTTTCGGCCACCTGCACCGGATAATAGCGGCGTCCGCTGGAGTACATTGTAAAGCCACCGATCTCTGAGATGGCGTATTCGGCGCGCAGTTTTTCGGGGTGGTGGTCGGCAAGGTAGAGAGAGCCCCAGGTGCAGCCGGCTTCTTCGTCGGCAACACCCGCAAAAATCACATCTCTCCGAAGGGGCCGCCCCAGCCTCTTCAGGAGCGCCATCACAAAAAACTCCATCGCCACCATGTTCTTCATGTCGATGGCGCCG
>CAITDR010000209.1 GCA_903891165.1 uncultured Pseudomonadota bacterium | reverse complement strand
GGCCCGGAAGAGAAGACCCTGCTCCGCGACATCGAGCGGTTGCTTCAGCGCCGGATCGAAGTTTCCGCCTGATTTCAGGCAGATTTTTCGGCCATACAACGGGAGCCGGTGGGGGAGGAGGGTGAGGCGCTACGGCCTCTCCTCCTCCTTCCTCGGCTCTCAGGCTTTTTTCTTCTTCGGTAGCATCGCCCAAAGTTTTCCGGGGATCCCGGTTGCGAGTACCGCCACCACAATCAGGCCTACCACCGCGCCGATGAGCACGTCGAGCACCATCCCAAGCACGCCGGCACTCCAGGCGGGCACCGACTCCAGCAGGTGATGGACCGCCTCTTCCAGAGGATGTATGCCCTCTAGGATGATATGCCCGCCCACCATCAACATCGCGACGGTGCCGATGATGGAGATGGCGTGCAGGAGCTTGGGCGCTCCGGCCACGATAATCTTCCCGAGGCTCTCCCGTGGCCCCCCATGGGTGGCCAGATATTCGCCGAAGTCGTCTAATTTGACGAGCACACCTACCAGACCGTACACACCGATGGTCATGATGATCGAGATGGTGTAGAGGGTGGCCGCCTGGGTGACAAAGGGCGCGCTGGCCACCTCGCCCAAGGTCAGGGCGATGATCTCCGCCGATAGGATCAGATCGGTGCGGATAGCACCGTCCACCCGCATCTTTTCGAAGGCTACGGGATCCGGAATGGGATCTGCCTTGCCGTCGCCGTCTTCGTCCTCTGGGTGAGGGCGCAGCTTGTGGATGACCTTTTCTACGCCTTCAAAGGCCAGAAAAGTGCCACCCGCCATCAGCAGTGGCATGATCACCCAGGGGGCCACCGCATTGAGCAGCAGGGCGCCGGGGGCCAGGATCACCGCCTTGTTGAACATGGAGCCTTTCGCAACCGCCACCACCACCGGAATCTCTCGTTCGCGGCGGATTCCGATGGCCTGCTCGGCGGTCACGGCCATGTCGTCGGTCACGATGCCGCTGGTCTTTTTTGCGGCCATCGCGGTGAGCGTCGCAACATCGTCGGCGATGGTGGCGATGTCGTCAAGCAGGGCGATGAGTCCAGAGGCGGCCATCGGGGATATACTCCAGAAAGTGGGCAGGCTATCCGATTGCGGGCTCAGCGTCCGCGTCTTTTCCGATTTTGCGACGGTGCGGCTAGGCTCCATATGGGTTAAAGGCGGCCCCTTTCCTGAGGGTCTGATGCTTGAAGCCTACCGCGCCCATGTTGCCGAACGTGCTGCTCTGGGGATTCCTCCCCTTCCCCTCTCCAAAGCGCAATTAGTGGATCTGGTTGCGCTGCTTCAGGATCCTCCAAAGGGGGAAGAGGCTTTTCTGGTAGACCTGCTGACCCACCGTGTGCCTGCAGGGGTGGATGATGCCGCCCATATCAAGGCTTCCTTCCTATCAGAAGTGGCCAAAGGTGAGCGTGCCTGTGGGCTGGTGAGCCGTGTAGAGGCCACCCGGCTCTTGGGCACCATGGTCGGTGGCTACAATGTTCAGCCGCTGATTGAGCTTTTGGACGATGCCGAGGTGGGAGATACCGCGGCGGAAGGTCTGAAGTTCACGCTGCTGATGTTTGACTATTTCCATGATGTGGATGTCAAAGCCAAGGCCGGCAATGCCCGCGCACAGGCGGTCCTCCGCTCCTGGGCGGATGCCGAGTGGTTCACTTCCCGACCCGCTCTGCCCGAAAAAGCCACGGTTACGGTATTCAAGGTTACTGGAGAGACCAATACCGACGACCTCTCCCCGGCGCCCGATGCCTGGAGCCGCCCGGACATCCCGCTGCACGCGCTGGCGATGCTCAAGAATGCACGGGAAGGGATTGTCCCTGAAGAAGCGGGTGTTCGTGGCCCGATCAAGGCCATCCAGGACCTTGCCGCCAAGGGCCACCCCGTTGCCTACGTCGGCGATGTGGTGGGTACCGGATCGTCCCGGAAGTCCGCTACCAACTCGGTGCTCTGGTGGACCGGCGAGGACATCCCCCATGTGCCCAACAAGCGCTTTGGAGGCTACTGCCTCGGCGGCAAGATTGCACCGATCTTCTTCAATACCCAGGAAGATGCCGGGGCCTTGGCCATTGAGTGTGATGTCAGCCAGCTCCAGATGGGCGATGTGATCGACGTCTATCCCTACGCCGGCAAGGTGGAAAAGAACGGCCAGATCGTCGCCAACTTCGCCCATAAATCCGATGTACTCCTCGACGAAGTGCGCGCCGGAGGCCGTATCAACCTGATCATCGGCCGCGCCTTGACCGCGCGGGCGCGGGAAAGCCTGGGCCTGGGGCCCAGCGAGGTCTTCCGTCTTCCCACCGTGCCCGTCGGCCACAAGGGTGGCTACACGCTGGCCCAGAAGATGGTGGGCCGCGCCTGCGGACTTCCCGAGGGCAAAGGTGTACGTCCGGGCACCTACTGTGAACCCCGCATCACGTCGGTAGGCTCCCAGGATACCACGGGCCCCATGACCCGGGACGAGCTGAAGGATCTGGCATGCCTGGGCTTCTCGGCGGACATGGTGATGCAGTCCTTCTGTCACACCGCTGCCTATCCCAAGCAGGTGGATGTCAAACTTCACCGTACGCTTCCTGCGTTCATCACCACCCGCGGAGGCGTGTCGCTCCGTCCGGGCGACGGCGTGATCCACTCCTGGCTCAACCGCCTGCTCCTGCCCGACACCGTCGGCACCGGTGGCGACTCGCACACCCGGTTCCCCATCGGCATCTCCTTCCCGGCGGGATCGGGATTGGTGGCCTTTGCGGCGGCGACCGGCGTGATGCCGCTGGACATGCCCGAGTCGGTGCTGGTGCGCTTCAAAGGCGACCTGCAGCCCGGCATCACCCTGCGTGACCTGGTGAATGCCATTCC
>CAITDR010000208.1 GCA_903891165.1 uncultured Pseudomonadota bacterium | reverse complement strand
GCCGAGGAAAGCAGCGGCACGTTCAGGTAGAGATCCCGTGCAAGCCGGCTTCGGGTGCTGGTTTCTTTGGGCAGCACCGTCGAGTGGGCGGGCAGGAGGAGGACGTCGTCGAAGGTGAGTGCGAGCGGAGGTTCAGGCAGCAGCATGGCGACGGCTATCCGGATTCCCGTTCCCCTGCATCCCCTTTTCCGCCGCTCCGGCCGGAATCGGGAGTGGTAGGCTTGACATTCCGCTTCCTCTCTATATAGTCGCCGCCGAACCGGAGAACGACCATGCGCAGCCTTCTTCTTCTTGCTCTGGTGGCCTGCGGCCCCAAGACCGTGACCACCCCCGTCGCCACCCCTTCCGCACCCGTGGGCGACATCGCCACCGTCAAAACCGAGGCAGAAGCTCTCTGGAACGAGCGCGGCGACAAGGCGAAGCTGGAGCAGTCGCTGGAGCGCTACGCGGCCATCGCGGCGGCTGAGCCCAACAACAAGGATGCCCTCTATCACCTGCTTCGTGGCTGGTATTTCAAGGGTGATGGCCATGAAACCGAAAAGGAGGCCAAGCTCGCCGCCTGGGCTGTGGCCATTCAGTGGGGCGACAAATGTCTGGCCCAGAACCCGCAGTATGCCGAGCTTCTGGCCAAGGGCGACGAGGATCCCGCCTCCGCCAGCCGTGTCTTCACCAAAGACGACGTCCCCTGCGTCTACTGGTACGCCTCGGCCCTGGGCAAGTGGGGCAAGCTCTCCGGTATCACCATCACCCTGAAGCACCTGCCCACGGTTAAAGCCTTTATGACCAAGCTGGGCGAGCTGGACCTGACCTACTACTACGCCGGTCACGACCGCTATTGGGGTGCCTACTACGCCGCCATTCCCTCCTTTGCCGGCCAGGACCTGGTCAAGTCCAAGGAGTACTTCGACAAGGCCATCGCCGCCCAGCCCAACTTCCTGGGCACCCGCGTGCTGTTGGCGGAAAACTGGGCCACCAAGACCCAGAACAAGGAAGTATTCCAGAAAGAGCTGAACTGGGTTCTGGAGCAGGACGCGGGGGTCATCCCGGAAGTCCGTCCCGAAGCTGAGGCAGCACAGCGTGCAGCCAAGGCGCTCCTTGCGGATATGGACAGCTTCTTCGCCAACTGAACGATCGGGGTTCCATCATGGATTTTCTCTTTACGACCAGTGCAGATGGAACCCGTCTTCGACTCGGACGGGTTGGCAGCGGTGAGAAGGAGCTGCTCCTTGTCCACGGTTTGGCTGAACATGCCGAACGCTACAGCCACGTGGCCGACTTTCTTGCGAAACATGGCTACCGAGTGACCATTGTGGAGCTTCGAGGCCACGGTCACTCCGGAGGCAGGCGTGGACACGTCAATAGCTGGGGGGACTACCGCGCCGATCTTCAGGCTGCCGCGGCCATGTGTAAGCCAGGCTACGTTTTGCTTGCACACTCGATGGGCGGCCTGGTGACCATGGACAGCCTTCGCGAGGGTCTTGCGCCTTCCAAGGTGATTCTTTCCAATCCTCTCCTGGGGGTGAAGGTGCGTGCGCCGCGGATCAAGATCGCGGCGGCGGGCATGCTCTCCAAGCTGTGGCCGACCCTGTCCCTCTCCAACGAGCTGGACGCCAAGGGCCTCTCCCGCGACCAGGCCATTGTGGATTCCTACAATAATGATCCGCTGGTCTACAACACCCTGACCCCCCGCTGGTACACCGAGATGCGCTCCGCGATTGAGCGGGTGCGTGCGGCCACCTATACGGCGAAGATCGGCCTCTTCTGCTCGGATACGGATCCAATCACCAATGCCACCTCGGCCAAGGAGGTGGTGGTCCGTGCCGGTGGCCAGGTGACCGAATACCCCGGCATGTTGCACGAGATCCTCAACGAGATCGGCAAGGAGCAGGTGATGGCGGATATGCTGGCTTTTTTGAATGCGTGAGCGCCTGATCCAGATCCTGAAGGAGCGATCCTACCAGCGCCGGAAAGTGACCCTCGCTTCCGGACGGGAAAGCGACTTTTATGTTGATGGAAAGCAGACCAGCCTCCATGCCGAGGGCGCCTGGCTGATCGGGAACCTGATCTGGGAGCGGCTGTTGCCCGAGGTGGTGGCGGTGGGGGGGCTCACCCTCGGGGCGGATCCAATCGCGGCAGCAGTGGCGACGGTTTCCTTCCATCGTGGTCGGCCAGTCCACGCCTTTATCGTGCGGAAAGAGCCGAAGGGACATGGCACCGGCATGTGGATCGAAGGTCGTCGGAATGTACCCGAAGGAGCCGCCGTCTGCATCGTGGAGGACACGACGACCACCGGCGCATCCTTGATGAAGGCGGTAGAACGTGCCGAAGCCGAGGGGCTGCGGGTGGTGCAGTGTCTGACCATTGTGGATCGGGAGGAGGGGGCGGCCGAGTGGCTGGCCGGACAGGGGCGTCGCTTGGAATCTCTTGTTCGTCGTGCGGAATTGGAGGGATGATCTGGCTACTTGCCTGTGCGGCGCACCAGCCTATGGACGGGGAGTCGGTGCGTGGCTATGCGCAGGAGCTCGCAACCTGGACCCGCGAAGAGCGCCGCTACAACGGGGTGGAAACGGTGCTTTTGATGCGGGCCACGCTGGATAGTCCCAATTGGGTGCGCAGCCGAGAGGCGCAGCGGGCCTGGCTGCTCCAGCTTCCCGAAGATGTGGCGCGGGAGGCGCAACTTCGGGCGGAAGAGGACGCAGAGAAAAGCTGGAATTTTACATTGGCGGTGACGACGGACAGCGATCGTCGGCCCACCCTTTCCGGGGACAGCCCGCCCTGGATGATCCGCCTCCAGGTGGACGAGCATCCCTGCACGCTGGTCTCCCTGAAAGAGCGCGAGCCCACCGAGCTGGATGTGGCCCTCTATCCCTGGATTTCGTCTTGGCTTAATATCTGGGAAGTGTCTTTTGCGCGCGACTGCGGCGAGGGTGTCCCCGAGCTTCAGGTCTTCGGACCCAAGGCTGGCGCAGCGCTCCACTGGTAGCGGATTCTTGTTGGAGCGGGTACACAGGCGCGGGGAGAGGTGAGGATGATACTTGTAACCGGCGCTACCGGTCGAACGGGCAACCAGATCGTACGGGTCCTACGCTCGGCGGGCCTCGATACCCGCTGCCTCGTGCGCAAGGGCAGCGAGTACTACTGGCTCAATGATACAGGCGCATCCTACTTTTTTGGTGACCTCCGCGATCCGGTTTCGCTGAATCGTGCGCTCCGCGATGTCAAGCACCTGATCGTCGCATCTGGTGTGCGTTTGGAGAGCACCGACAACCACCATGGCAACGTCACGCAGGATGGTCATATCGCACTCTTTGACGCTGCAAAAGCGCGAGGAGTGGCCAAGGTGGTCTTCATCTCCTGTATGGGGGTGGCGCATCCGGAAGCCACCGGAATGCGGCACCTGAAGGCGGCCGAGGATCACCTGATCGCCTCCGGCCTGCCCTATACTATCCTTCGTCCGGGCTTGTACGCCGCGAATTTCGCCGATCTGGCGCGACGGGTGGAGCACAATGGCTCCACCTTCCTCCCCGGGCGGCCGGATGTGCGGGTTTCTCCCGTTCATGGCCGGGATCTGGCGCTTCTGGCCCTGGCCTGCCTGGAGCACCCCGATGCCCGCAACCAGATTCTCGAGGTGGGAGGTGCCGAGACAGTAACGGTCAAAGAGGCTTTTGACCTTGCCTGTTCTGTGGCGGGCTTGGAGCCTCACTCCTGGCCGATGCCGCCCGCCGCCCTGAGGGTAGCGTCGGGACTGCTGCGACCCCTGGGAAGGCGCTGGCAGCATCGGATGCAGAGCCTGGAAGCCTGGTTTTCGCACGACTCGGCGGTGGATGGACCGGCGCTGTATGCCCGCTTCGGCCTCCCCCTCACCCCCCTTCGCGACGCGCTGGGTCTGGCCTGGGAGCAGCGCTACCCGGGTGACGACCCCGATGCACGCAATGAAAAGGTGGTTCATCGCCAGTTCACCTCGATCATCTACGAGCCGGGCGTGGTGAAGCTCCGGGACCTACCCCAGGGGCCACCGCCGCGCCGGGACTGAGCTTCCCTGCGGGTCGGGGCGGTTGGCCAACCGGCGAGCCAGCGGGTGTCCTGTGACCTTTTCCGCAAAGCGGTGGGCTCAGCTTGTACAGGGAGGGGTGGGCGTGCTATCCCGAAAGGCCTAGGAGTTCCGATGCTGCTCTGGCTTGAAAAGCTCGCTCCCATTCTGCTGCTTCTGGTGGCGGT
>CAITDR010000207.1 GCA_903891165.1 uncultured Pseudomonadota bacterium | reverse complement strand
TTGTCGGGGTGAGGGGCCCGGACATTTGTATCAGGCTGCGTTGGCTCGGCGAGAATGAATGAAGCCTCATTCAGAAGAACGGGTGGAAATAAGCCTGCGATCCTCCACACCATACAAGGCGCGTGCGGCCCGAGCGCCGCAGGCGCCTTTTGGGGGGCAACGCGCTCTGTCACCCCTTCCGCAGATCCTCCGCCTCCAAGGCTACTTTCAGCGTTTCAAAGACATCCTCGATAGTCCGGCGCCGAATGCCCTCTACCGAAAACTCCCCCTCCTCCCTGCCGATCCGCCACTTGATCCCCGCCGCGTTTCCCTCCAGCAGCCCCAGCTGGCGCCCGTCCAGGATCAGCGGCTCGCGGACGGTCCAGCCATCCGCCCAGTCCGCTACCCCCTTTCGCAGGTGGTGGAGGATCCGTAGCAGATCAGCATGGCGCAGCTCCCCACGAAGTAGAAATACAGATTCCGCCAGATCAAATACTTCGAGGGAGACATACATGGGTCCGCAAGGGCCCCAGTTGTAGCCTCCCATCGCGGGCTCTATCCTCTCTGGATCAGCCAGCCTCAGCAGCCAGTAGTTCGCTTTTCTCCCCGCACTGCCCCCACCAAACTGTGCTTTTTGTGCTATAAGCTGGCCCTCCACCCGCTTCCACCCCACAATCCGCCACAGCCACTGGATACGCGCGCCCGCCTCCGCCCAGCTCCCTTCGTAGGCGGCCAGATGTGTAGGATTGTGGTTCTCTATTTTTGCGTCGCCCGGCAGGTGATACCAGTTTTCGCTGAGCATCTGGTCCAGCTGGGCCTGCTGGTAGGGCAGGGGGGCGACCATCACCCGCCCCGCCCGGGGCCGTGGCGGCAGGGCGGGGTAGCCGGGCCCCAGGCTGTCCAGGCGGACGATGCTCGCGTGTAGCAGTCCTTGGAGCCACTCTCTCAGCAGCTTTCCCTGCCCGGGAACAAGCGGAATCGCCCCAATCCCCATTCGCTCGAAGCCATGCCATGCCGAGCCGGGATCGGCGCGGTAGACCTCCTCGTTGGGGTGGGGAAAGAGTATCACCCCTCCATAAACCGTCCTGTTTGTACGAGGGGTTTCGTAGCTGAGCATCGCATCCCGGTAGCGATGGATGGCGTTCAACGCATCGACCGGCGGCTGCGCCCGCCTGTCCTTCCATTGCAGGCGATACTTGGCGTCCAGCACCATCTGGAACCTGAGCTCCTCCATTCCCCGAGGGGCAGCGCGGCGCAGCGTTAACAATAAATCTGGCTGCTGCACACCGTGGGCTTCCGCACTGCGCTGTTGCGCCGCCAAGACCGTGCCATCGGCGAAGCGGACTTCCCCGGTCAGGGCGGGCTTGCGGGGCGATGCGGGTACCAGCGTTCCCTGTCCTGGCCCCAGAATTGCAGCTACTTCCTGTTCCACTCGCACTGCGCACCAGAGCTGGTAGAGGTACCAGAGATCGGCGAGGCCCAATCGAACGTCCCCGGCGACCACCGAAAAAGCTAGTAGCGTTCGCCGATACCACCGGAGCACGTCTCGGTAGCCCGGGCTGCGCTGGACCACCAGGTCGGGCGCCTCCATCCGATCCGGCAGCTCCCGAAGGAAGTCCCGCTCCAGCCACCTGTGGAGGGATCGGTTCCGGGATTCGATTTGGCTACGTAGGACAGGGTCTTTCCAATGTGGGCCCCGGGCGGTACGGACGGCGGCCAGGAGCGCGGAGAGGCTGCGGAGGGCGCGGGCCACAAAGCGATTGGCCGGCGTGTTGAACGTCGCTTCGCGGTGACCATCGGGCAGGCGGGCGGGTAGCGTGCGGCCACCCACCCGCGCTCTGGGGCCACCCCCCTGTGTGGCGGCGCGGCGGGTGTGCCCGTCTGGGCGCCGGAGCTGCTCCACTGGCC
>CAITDR010000206.1 GCA_903891165.1 uncultured Pseudomonadota bacterium | reverse complement strand
GGGGGCGGCCACCGGCGCGGGTGCAGGGGCTGGCTCCGGTGCAGGGGTTGGCGCAGGTGCCGGAGCGGGTGCGGGGGCCTCTACCGGAGCGGGCGCGGGGGCCGGAGCCGGTGTGGGAGCCGGGGCCGGTGCAACTTCCGAGGGTGCGGTCAGCGTGAGCATGCCGGTGCTTTCGTTGCCGCCCTGTTGCCACAGGGTGACGGCACCAACCGTTCCGGCGCTGATCAGAGCCAGAATTCCGCCGCCGACCACCGAGCCGATGCCCGAGGCCGCCTTGGTGCCCCGGTCGCCGGTGAACAGCACCAACAGTGCGGCCACCGCGCCAAAAGTGGCGAGGAAGACACCGAAGACGCCCAGGGCCAGCCAGCCGATCAGGCCGTTTCCAGCCAGGATCAGGATCCCGAACAGCGAGACCACCACGCCGACCATCGCCAGGGTCAGGTCCCCGCTGGGGTCGTAGCCGCCGCCTTTGCCCTTGGCGGCCACGGGGGCCGGAGTAGGAGGAGGAGGCGCCGGACGGATGGCGGGAGCGGGCGGGGGCGGCGGGGCCACCTTGATCGCGGGGCTGGCCGGGGCCGGCGCCGCGGGGGTGGGAGGAGCCGCCGCGACCGGCGGTGCCGCGGGGGCCGGGGTGGTAGGCTGCCGGTTGAAGGGGGCGGGTGGGGATTGCGGCGGAATGCTCGGTGCAGCCGCAGGCCGGCTGTTGAAGGGGGCGGGCGGAGTGACCGGCGCGGCCGGAGGCGGCTCCACCCGTGGCCCGCTGGCGATGGTGGCACCGTCCATGTCCATGGGGCCCGGCGCGATGGTGACGCGCGAGGGGTCCTCGCCCCTTGGGATGGTGGCTTCGGGCTCGGGCGGGCGGCTATCCTCGGCCTTGGCACGGGCCTGGCGCTCCAGCTCGGCCGCGGAGGTGATCTTGGTCACCTCGTCGGTCTGCTGCTTGGGAGGGGCGGCCGGTGCCGACTCACCCGAGGGGCGACGGATGTAGATGGGCTCCCCGCACTTGCGGCAGGTGGCCTTGTTCACGTCCCGCGTGAGCCGATCGTCCGAAATCTTATAGGAAGCGCCACACTTGTCGCAGATGACCCGCATTTGCCCCTCAGGGGAGGTGAGTCCTCCCATTCCGACCCGCAAGGATAGAAGATTCTCAGGCCCCTGTCAAAGCCGACCGGTCTTTTGTTCACAGCTTCTCCACCGAATCCGCAGGCCAAAGGCCGGGGGGAGGAGGAAGCGGCGCTACTGCGTGTCCAGGGCGCCGCGGAGGCGCTGCAGGTTCTGCCAGGCCTGGAGGTGGTCGATCCGGGCACGTTGGGCCTGGATCTCGGCCCGCTCCAGGTCGGCGATGGCGGCGAGCACGTCCTTCTGAAGCGCCCGGCCCTCCGCCAGCCTGGCCTGCTCGGCCCGCAGGGTCTCCCGGCGCAGCCGCAGGTCCAGCTCGGACAGCTCCACCCGCTGCCGCGCCGACCGGATACGCCCCACAAGGCTGCGCACCTGCTGGTCCAGGCTGTCTTCCAGGCTCTGCACCTGGATCTCCAGCCTGGCCACTTCCGCCTCCCCCTGGCCCAGCGCCCCCCGATCGGCGCGGTTCAGCAGCGGTACATTCAGCGCCGCCCCCACCGTCCATGAGCCGAGATCAGCAGTTCCAAGCTCCTCAAAAGACTTCCCCAGGCCTTCTTCGTAGCCGGAGATCCCGTAGGAGGCGGTGCCATCCAGGTTGGGCAGCAGCCGGTGCCGCGCATCGGAAAGTCGGAAGCGTGCATCCTCTAACTGGATACGAAGGACCAGCAGATCTGGGCTTCCTTGGCGAACACTTTCGGTCAGGGATGCCAGTTCGGGAGGACTTTCGGGCAAGGGCGGCGGCTCACTGGTCAGCTCAACCGGTTGGCCGGGGCGCTCGCCCAGGAGCAGCAGTAGGCCGTCCGCGGTGGTGGCCTCGGCAAGCTGCGCCTCCAACAGGCTACGCTGGGCGTCGGCTTCGGCCGCCTCTACCCGGGTCTGCTCCACCGTCGCTAGGCGACCATCCTCGACCAGCGCTTGGACCACCCGCTTCTGTTCCTGCACGACCTTAAGAGAGCTCTCCGCGATGCGGACGAGCTGACGTTGATACCAAAGCTCCCAATAGGCATTGGCGGTATCGCTCAGGGCCTGCTGCCGCAGGGCCAGCTTCCGTGCCTCGGCGATGGACAGGCCACGTTTTGCGGTGCGGATGCCGAGAGAGTTGGAGGAGGGACGGAGCCCCTCCAGCAGCGACTGGGACAGCTCGATGCGCAGGTCGGTAGACCAGGAGGGAGGCGGGAGATCGTCGGAGAGAGCGGTCTCGAAGGAGAGGTAGCGCAGCGAGCTGGCGCCCATGGACAGGCTGACCCGGGTGCCGGTGACCATAAACTGGCTTAGGGCGACGTTAAAATCCCAGGATCGGGTGGCGTCCGAGGTGGAGAAGCCAAAAAAGGTCTGCTCCTGGTTGGAGCCGTACCAGCCGGTGCTGGCCGAAAGGGTGGGATCAAAGGGGCCACGGGCAGAGAGCAGGGTGGCTTCGGCGGCGTCGATGTTGGTGTTTGCCTCGGCCACCGAGGCATTCCGCTCGGAGGCCTGCTCTAAAGCATCGGTATAGGATAGCTCCAGCGCCCAGGCAGTGGAGAAGAGGAGGATCATCGCGAACTCCGCGGCCAGATGTAGTCCAGCCACCGCCCGGCCGAACTGCGCATGTCGTCCAGGGTGGCGTAGAGGAAAGGGACAAAAAAGAGGGTGAGGAAGGTGGCGACAATCATGCCGCTGGCAACCACCCTCCCCAGGGGAGCATAGGGGATCCCCACAAAAGTGGCGTCGCCCATGGCCATCGGGATCACCCCCACCACGGCGGAGAGTGCGGTCATCAGGATCGGGCGCAGTCGCAGGCCTACCGCCCGTTTCAGCGCCTCGTCCCTCTCCATTCCCCCGGCCCGAAGCTCGGTGATCACGTCCACCAACACGATGCCGTTGTTGACCACAATCCCGACGAGGATCACCGCGCCCACCACCGCCATCGCGTCGAAGTCCGTCCCGGTGGCCCACAGGCCCCACCAGACCCCCAACATCGCCATGGGCACGGTGGTGATCACCGCCATCGGCAACAAAAAACTCTCAAAGAGCACACCCATGATCAGGAAGACAAAAACCACCGAGAGCAGCAGCGCCAATTGTTGGCTGGCCTGATCCTCCAAGAGCTCCTTCCAGTCGCTGCCGCGATCCCGCCCGTACCCGACCGGGAATTCCATCCCTTCCAGCGAGGCTTCCACCCGTTCGTAGGCTTCCTCGGTGTTCACTTCTGCCTCAAATTCGGCGGTGACCCCGAGCGAAGTGCGGCCATCTTCGCGGTAGATATTGCCCCAGCCGCGCCCCACCGAAGAATTCACCATCCCGGCCAGCGGCACCAAGCGCTGGGCCACGGGGGAGAGCAGCCCCAGCTCCATCACCTTGGACACCGAGCTGCGATCATCCAGTCGGAAGCGGGCATAGACCTGCACTTCCCGGTCAGAACGGTACCAGGAGGGCAGGGGCGCGCCACGCATCGCAAAGGCCACCGACTGCCCGATAGTTGACGCGTCAAGACCCTGGCGGGCGGCCTGTTCGCGGTCCACCACGAGGCGCACCTCTTCCGCCCCGGTGGTCTCCACATCCGAGCGTACCCCGAGCACTCCCTCCACCGTACGCATCCGCCGCTCGACCTCTCCGGCCAGCCTTCCGAGCACTTCCGTGCTGTCTCCATAGAGATCGATACGTACATCGTGGCTTTCCCGGCCACTCTGGTCCGGGCGACCCACACTGGCGGTCACGCCGGGCAGGTCGGGCAGCTCTGCCCGTGCCTGATCCAGGATTATCTCCTTGGGAAGTGGTGTATCCTCGTTCAGATAGACAGAGACCGACCCGTTCCGTCCGCTGCTGCGCATCCGCGAAAAGGAAACCCGGACGCCCCATTCTTCGCGGTGTTTCTCCACCATCTGCTCAAAAGCCTTCACCACCTCCAGGCGCTCGCTGTAGGTGAAGGAAGTGGGAACCGAAAAACGAAGCTGGAAGTCGGACATTCCGCCCTCCGCCTCCCCCGAGCAGTCCACCGCCTGCATGGGCAGGGCGATGGTCAGCACCAGCATCGCCAGCACCCCCACGAGGCTGTCCATGGGGCGCTTCAAAATACGACCCACCCCGGCGTCCACCTTGGCCGCCAGCCAGCGCACCCAGCGCGGATCTTCATGGATGGTGCGGTTGCCCAGCCAGACCGTAGAAAGGGGCGTGAATAAGAGTGTAATCAGCAGGCTGCCCACCTGGATGTACACCACCGGCATGCCGATCTCGGACAGAAACATCGACGAGGTGGAGTCACTCATCAGGATGATGGGAAGAAACACCACAATCGACGTAAGGGTGGAGAGGGTGATCGGCAGAAGCACCTCTGCGGTGCCCTCAATGGCGGCGGAGACCGGGTCCTGGCCGCCCTGCCGCCTTCGGTAGATGGTCTCCACCACCACCACAGCGTTGTCCACGACCATGCCCACCGCCAACATCAGGCCCAGCATGGAGAGCAGGTTCAACGAGCGTCCTTGGAAGTAGAGGACGATCACCGTGAGCAGCAGCGAAGCTGGAATGGTGGCGACGATCAGGGCGGTGATCCGCCACTCCCGCAAAAAGAGCACCAGTACCAACACCGCAAGAATCCCGCCTTCCAAAGCGGACTCTACCAGGTTGTCCACCGCCTCCTCCACCATTGCTCCCTGGTTGAAGAAGATGGGGAACTGGTAGCCGGCCAGCTCGGGCTCCTTTTCCAGGGCCGCCAGGGTCTGCACCAGCTCCGCACACAGCTCTACCGTATTGGCGGAGGACTCCTTGTTCACGGTAAAGGCAGCTCCGGTCTGCCCTTCGATACGGTTGATGTCGGCACGCGCAGCCGCTTCGTAGCGGATGTCGGCTACGTCCGAAAGCCGCAAGCCTTCTTGTACCGGGTAGTTTTTCAGCTCTTCCAATTGGTCAAAACGGGAGAGTGACCGCACCAGACGGATGCTGCCGCGGTCCTCCAGACTACCGGAAGCAAGCTGGAAATTGTCGGAGGCCAACCGCCCCATCAGCGCCGCCAGATCGACGGCATGTTCGCCGAGGGCGTCGCGACGGAAGTCCACCCAGACCATGGGCTCCTCCACCCCCCAGATTTCCACGCGCCCCACGCCGGGAATCCGCTCCACGGGCCGCTGCATGTAGCGATTCAGCTTAAACCAGGCATCTTCGTCGCCGGGAGGGATGGAGACCCCCGCCCACATCACCGGCTCCTCGTCCGGGTTGAAGCGCCACAGATAGGTCTGGCGGATGTCGGCAGGCAGCTCGGAGGCGGCGCGCTCCAGGCGGTCGAGCACCGCGTTGTAGGCTTCGTCCATGTCGGTGGAGCCGTGAAACTCCAGCTCCATATTGGACCAATCGGAAGATGCGGTGCCGGAGAGGTGCTTGATGCCCGGCACGGTGGCCAGCTGCTGCTCCAGGGGCCGCAGCACCTTCGCCTCGGACTCCACCGGGGTACTGTCGCGCCAGGGGATCCACACCCACAAGGAAGGAATCGACCAGCCCGAAGGCATCATCTGCAGCGGAATCCGCGCCGTCGCCACCACCCCCACCACCAGGATCACCAGGAAGGCAGTGACCACGGTGACCGGACGGGTGACGGAAAAGCGGGGAATCCAGTCGATCATGCGCGTGCCCCCCGCTCGGTGAGGCGCACGGCGATCTGGTAGACCACGGGTACCACCACCAGGGTCAAAAAGGTCGAGGAAGCAAGCCCGAAGATGATGGTGGCCGCCATCGGACGCTGGATCTCAGCCCCTTCGCCAAAACCCAGGGCCAGCGGCAACAATCCCAGCACCGAGTTCAGAGCCGTGATCAGAATTGGCCGCAGCCGCTCGGCCGCCGCTCCCTGGATGGCGGCACCCAGGCCATTTCCCTCCTGTCGAAGCCGCTGGATCGCGTCCACCAACACGATCGCATTGGCGACCACAACTCCGGCCAGGACGATCAGCCCCAAAAAGACCATCACACTCACCGGGTTGCCGGTCAGCCACAGCCCGCCCGACACCCCGACCAGGGCCAGGGGCACCGAAAAGAGGATCACCAGGGGGTCGCGGAGGCTTTCAAAGGTGGAGGCCATGATCACATAGACCAGAAAAATCGCGAGGCCCAGGGCCAGTTGCAGCGACGCTAGAGAGCCGCGTAGTTCCCGGCTCTGCCCGGCCACGTCGTATTCCAGCCCAAGTCTTGACTTGTCAAGAGATTTCTGGATACGCTCGGCGGCTCCTGAAAGGTCAAAACCGTCGAGGGAGGCCGAGATTACCACGGCACGGCGCTGGTCCACCCGGCGGATCTCGGACGGCCCTTCGCCCTCCTCGATGCGGGCGATGCTGTCCAGCCGGATGGCGGGAACCAGCTGCGGGTTGATGTTGATCGCTCCCAAAGCCTCGCGGGAGGCGCGGTCCTGCTCGTCCAGGCGCACCAACAGGTCTACCCGGCGTTCTTCCTGATGGATCCGGGTGGGAACACTGCCCTGCACCTTGTCGCGTACCGTGCGTGCCACCTCTCCCGCCGACAGCCCCAGGCGCGATAGACGATCGCGGTCGTAGTGGACGCGCAATTCCGGGTAGCCGCGCCCCAGGGAGCTGCGGAGATCGGTGAGTCCTTCCTGGCTGGAAAGAAGGGTCATCACCTGCTCCGAGCCATCCTTCAGTCGCGATAGCTCGTTGTCGTAGAGCAGCACCTCGATGGGGGTGTGGAAGGAGAACAGGGAGGGGAGGCGGAAGTGGACCTGCATCCGGGGCCAGGCCTGAAGGCGCTCCCGGATCTGCTCCATCGCCTCCTGCTCGCGTTGCTCCAGATCCCCACCGGGGGCCAGCTCCACCAGCACCCGCGCCGTATTCTGGCCCTCATCCGAGCGGGCATCGGCCCCCCCCTCCGATCCGACCACCGAATAGACCGAGGTAATCCCTGGGAGTTCGGTGATCGCCTCCTCCACCTGCCGCAGGGTGGCGTCGGTCACATCCAAGGGTGTCCCCACCGGAAGCGCCAATTCCGCCGTAAAGCGGCCTTGGTGTACGGTGGGAATCAGCTCTGCGCCCACCTTTTCAAAGATCAACCCCGATAGCACCAGGAGCGCTACCCCGCCCACCAGAACCCGACCCGGTCGGCGCAAAGCGCTCAACAGGCCCCGGGCAAACCAACCCTCACTCCATCCGTAGCCACGCAGAAAAACATCGGCAAAGCGGATGGAAATACGATCGAAGCTACGCAGGACCCACCAGACCAGCCGTAGACCGGGCCGCAGCAGGGCGGCGCTGATGACGACCATCAACCACAGGCTCCCTCCCCCCAAAACCACCAAAAGCAGCCGTACCAGAGCCCAGGGCAGGCGGAAGGGCAGGGTCAAGAACCACAAAGAGCCACGCCAGCTCAGCGTCTCCCGGAACTCGGTCCAAGGCGTTTTAAGGGAAAAGCTGCTGATCTGGCCGATAGGCGGGGGCTCGGCGAGGCTCAGCTCGCGGGCGGCCAGCATGGGGATGAAGATCAACGCCACCGCGAGCGAGGTGGCCAGCGAAAAGACCACCGCCAAGGCCAGATCCCCAAAAATCTGCCCCGCCACACCCTCGACGAAGACGATGGGGAAAAACACGGCAATAGACGTCAATACTGAGGCAAAAACCGCCGTCGCCACCTCGGCGGTACCCCGGATCACCGCCTCCTTCCTCGGGATTCCCGCATCCAGGTAGCGCTGCACACTCTCCAGGACCACCGTGCCGCTGTCCACCACCATGGAGACGCCTAGGGCCAGGCCCCCCAGCGACATCAAATTGAGGGAGATCCCGCCGATATTCATCACCGCAAAAGTCACGATCAGGCAGATGGGAATGGCGGTGGAGATCACCAGCGTCGTCAGCCAGTCACGCAGAAACAAAAAGGTGATCAGGATACAGAGCAGGCCCCCGAGTACCGCATCGTCCACGAGGTTGGCAAGGGCAAGCTCCACAAAACGTGCCTGGTCATCCAGGACCCGCCAGCTCAAATCCTTGGGGTAAGACCAGGAATTGAGTGCCGTCTTCACCTGGCCCGCCACCGTCACCAGGTTTGCGTCGGCCTCCTTAAAAACCTGCAACTCGACGGCGTCTTTTCCGTCCAGGCGCACCACCACCTGCCGATCGGCGGTCCCCTCGCGCACCGTGGCCACCTCGCCTACGGCTACAGAAGGCTGGTTAAACCTGGGAATTTGGAGGAGCTTCACCTCGTCGATGCTGCGCACCTCGTTCAGGGTGCGGATCAGGTACTCATTCTCGCCCTCGCGCACTACACCACCGGCGAGGTTCACATTCCCTGCCTGTAACGCACCGATCAGCGCACTGAGGCCCAGGCCGCGCGCCTCTAACCAGTCCTCGCGTGGCTCCACCAACACCCGGCGCTCCAGACCGCCGCGGACCAGCACCGCCGCCACGCCATCTACCGTCTCCAGCTGGCGCCGCAGCTGCTCTTCGGCATAGCGACGTAATTCCGGCTCAGAAAGCGCACCCTCCGAAGAAACAGAGATCCGCAGAATGGGATCCAGGGAGGGATCGTAGCGAAGCAAGAGCGGGCGTTCTACGCCGTCGCCCAGCCAGACTCCCTGCAGTTGTTCGCGGACACTCTGGGAGGCCCGGCCCATGGAGCTGTTCCAGTTGAACTCCAGGACCACATCTGAGCTGCCCGCACGGGAGCGGGACTCGATGCTGACCAGACCCTCCACCGTCGCAAGTGCCTCCTCGATCGGGCGGCTCACCTGCTGCTCCACTTCCTCCGGTGCGGCGCCCGGATAGCTGGTGCGCACGGTGAGCGTGGGGTAGGAGAGATCCGGCATCAGATCCAGGGGCAGGCGCGCATAGGACACCAGCCCAAATACCATCGCCGCGATGGTCACCATAAAGACCGCCACGGGATGCTCCACCACCCATCGGTAAAAATGGTGGCTTGCGGTAGGTGTATAGTCTTTTTCGATGCCTGAGGGCTCGCCGGGGCCACTCATTGCTTTGTCTCTTCCGGCTTTTTCTCTTCCTCTTCCTTCGCGGTAGCCACCGTCGGATCACCGGGAAGGCGGACACGGGCGTCGTCACGCAGGGCCTCGTTGCCCACCACAATCACCGTCTCTCCATCCGTAAGTCCTCCTACAATTTCCACCTGATCTCCGTCCTCATAGCCGATCTCCACGGGCGTCCGAACGGCGCGGCGGTAGGGACCGGGAAGCTCCTCGTCTTCCTTCTTGGGGTCCTGGCCCATCATCTTGGCCAGCCACGGCGGCATCTCCTCGGACTTTGCCTCCTCTTTCTCCTCTTCTTTCTTCCCTTTTTCGTCTTCGGGAGGCCCCTCCACCAGCTTGTAGACCAGTGGCTTCCCCTCTTCCCAGATCAGTGCCCGGCGAGGTACAGTCAGGACCCCCTGGTGCCGGTCCACTTCGATGCGGACCGAGGCATATTGTCCAGGGCGAAGCTGGGTCTGTCCGGGGTCCACCGCCACGGTAACCTTGAAGGTGCCCGAGCTGGCATCCACGATGGGCGCAATCAGGGAAACATGGCCGGGAACCTTTATACTTTCGTCCCAGGCGCTGACCAGGGTGGCGGGCTGGTCGACGCGGATCCGGCGCAGCTCGCGCTCGGGCAGGTGTACCGCCACCTTCAGGCCTTCAAGCTGTACAATCACGAAGGCGGGGGTGCCTCCCGCCATCTCGCCGTAGCGCAGGCTGCGGGTGGCCACCGTTCCGGCGATGGGCGCCACGATGCGGGTAAAACCACGGGTCTTACTGGCTTCTTCGTGGGCAGTGCGGGCGTTGGCGCGGGCGCGTATGGCCAGCTCCAGCTCGGCTTTGGAGAGGGCCCCCTGCTCAAAAAGGCGCTGTGCCGTGGATAGTTCGGTATCGGTGCGCTGCAACTCGGCGCCTGCACGCTCGTAGGCGGCGTCCAGGGTGGGCGAGGCGATGACCGCCAGCAATTGCCCAGCTTTGACCTGCTCTCCTTCTTCCACATAGATGCCGGTGACCCGCCCGGCCGTCTCGGGGACCAGGGTGGCCTGCCCCTCGGACTCCACCACCCCCGAAGCGACGAGGTGCTGGCCCACATCGCCCTTGCCCGCCGCGACAACGTCCACCAGACTTCGGGGATCAACCTGGACCTTGGGCTCCTCCTCCTCGAGCTTTCCTTCCTCCCCGCCACAGGCCAGTACAAAAAGCAGCGCAAACATCCGCACCTCGGGCTGCCTACGCTAACTCCCTTCCTGAACATCGGCACCCCTCAAGCTGCGCAGGTGTTGCCGTGTTACGCGGAGAGGGTGCGTGCCCTCGTCCGCTTTCAGCTTCCCGATCAGTCCCTGGTGGAGCTGGGCTCAGGCGATCTGATCGGTCGTATCTGGTCCGCTGCTCTGGTGTTGCATGATCCCAGGATTTCCGAGGCGCATGCGATGGTGAGTCTGCGAGGAGGAGAGCTGTGGTTGCTGGCCCTCCGAAGACGGATCCTTTGCGATGGCCAGGCCCGTGGGGAGCTGCGACTGGAGGCCGGGCAGCGGCTGGAGCTGGCCGAAGGCTACAGCCTGTGGGTGCGGGAGGTGGAGCTGCCGGAGGAGGTGCTGGCCCTGGAGGCGCCGGGATTGGGGCGGGTGGCTCTGGCCAGTGTTGTCTCCCTAAAAGTGTATCCGACACTACAGCTGATTTTTGGCTTTGATCCGAATGCGCCCGCCAAGCTGTGGACCACCGGGGACGACTGGAAGCTCGATCTGGACGGACAGATCACCACCGTGCAGGCCGGGGATAGCTTTGTGGTACATGGCCAGCAAATCCGCTTGGTGATGTTGAAGCTTGCGGGGGCGGGCCAGAAGGCCACGCGGGTCACCGGCGGCTTTGATCCACCGCTGCGGATTGTGACCGACTTTGACATGGTGCGTATCTATCGGGGCGAAGAAACCCCCGTTCTGTTCAACGGCGTTTCGGGGCGGCTGCTCTCGGAGCTTGTGGCGATGGGGGGCTCGGCGCCCTGGGAAGTGGTGGCCGGGGAGATCTGGAAGGACGAGCCCCATATACCGGCCTTACGACGGCGATGGGATGTAAGCCTGAAGCGGCTGAAGATGAAGCTGAAGGATGCGCAGCTGCGCTCAGACCTGCTCCGGGCCGACGGGCAAGGGCGGGTGGAGCTGGTCCTGCGTCCCGACGATCGGGTGGAGGAGGTCGTCTGAGCAGCTCCGAGCCAGGCTGGAGTGAGGCGCCGGCCTCTGGTGCCGATTCCGCACCCCCAACGCCGGAAGTCCCTCTGGCGGGGGAGAGGCGCTACGAGCGTCGTGGCTTGCTGGGTTCCGGTGGGATGGGGCGGGTCTATTCCGCATGGGATCTGCTTCTGTCGCGACCGGTGGCCTTAAAAGAGGCACGTAACAATGAAAGTGCCTCCCGACGACTGGCGCGGGAAGCACAGATCACGGCCGCGTTGAACCATCCTGGTATCGTTTCTGTCCATGATGCGGGTATCACCGCCGAGGGCCAGCCTTTTTACACCATGCGCCTGATTGCGGGCCGCCCGCTATCCGAGTTGTTGGAGGCGGCCCCGGATCTGCCTGCCCGGCTGGCAAAGCTCCGAAACATCCTGGATGCCTGCGAGGCGATGGCCTATGCCCACAGCCAGGGGGTGATCCACCGGGATCTGAAGCCCGAAAACATCATGGTGGGCCCCTTTGGAGAGACCGCCGTGGTGGACTGGGGGCTGGCCCTTCGGATGGGGGAGGAGCGGCCAACCGCGGAGTCCACGATCGTCGGGACGCCTGCCTACATGGCGCCCGAGCAGGCGCGTGGAATGGTCGTCGGCTATACAGGCGATGTCTTCGGACTTGGGGCGGTGCTCTACGAAGTATTGGAGGGAGAAAGCCCCTGGGGAGATGTGGGGCGGGAGGAGAGCCTGCGGCGGGCGGCAGCCGGGAAGCTGCGGCCGATGGTGGAGGCTCCCGGAAAAGTCCCGCCGGAATTGCTAGCCATCGTACAGAAGGCACTAACGACGGATCCGTCGGCACGCTATCCCGACGCACGGGCGCTGGCTGAGGATCTGGAGCGCTACCTGGATGGTCTTCCGGTACGCGCCTACCACTATCGGCCTCGCGACGCGCTGCTGCGTTTTATCCTTGCCTGGCGGGCACCTTTGACCGTAGGACTGGTAGCGTTTGGCCTGTTGGGGCTGGGCTCAATCCTCTATGTAGTGCAGCTCGGACAGGCGCGCGACCGTGCTCAGCAGGCAGAGGGTGCGGCAAAAACTGCCTTGCAAGATGGAAACATCCACCTGGGCCAGGCGCTTGCTGCCCAGGCCACCGCCGCCGCCGAGCGGGGGGAGCTGGCCGCCGCGGAGGTACTCGCGGGCAATGCGCTGCGCTATGTGGAGTCCGCCTCCGCGCGTGGGGTGCTGGCGGGAGTACTGCCGGGGCCTCGTCCACTTCAAACCACCACTTTCCCGTTGCCCTCGGGCTGCGAGCAGGTGAACATTCTGGATGAAGACGACCTGATCTGCGGCAACGAGGCTTCGGTACGTCGGGTGCAGAGCGGGAAGATTCGTTGGGAAGTTCCCGGCCACTACAGCTACTTTTTCAGTGATCGGAAGCACCTACTCCTCCGCGGGGAGAAGGGCTCGGAGGTGCGGCGGCTGGTCGATGGCTCGCTGCGGCGCAGCATTCCCGATATGCTCAGCAACGAGGACGGGTTGGTCGGGGACTGGGTGACCGGCACACGCTCTACCGCGGCATTTGTGTCCTACTGGTCCATGGAGGAGGAAATACGGCGGGAGATGTACCCCTGCGGAGGGATAGATCAGGTGGGTGTGGCGCTCCGGGGAACGGGGGTGGACTATGCCGTGATCTGTGTCGACGGGCGGGTGGGGAGTGGTTCATTTCCAGAGGCACCTTCCCGATGGGTACAGACGGAGGGACTGGCGGAGGAGCGCAGCAATATCGGACTTACCAGCCTGATTCCCGGGGAGGATGCACTGCTGGTCTGCGGCACAAAGGGCTGGCTGGCGCGCTATGATCTGAGCACCGGGGCTACGCTGAGGATCGATCTGCCGGATCGGGTGGGGGTGCGGGCGCTGCGGTGGTCACCGGACGGGAAAGTCCTGGCCATGCACCTGGATAGTGGGGGCATCGAGCTGCGTGACGCCCACAGTCTTGCCTTCCTCCTCCGGCTTCCCCGGCAGGAGGTCCGGGCGCTGGGTTTTGGGAGGGGCGGCGAGCTGGTGGTGGTGGTGGGCGAGAAGCTGCTGCGTCTGACCCTGCCGGATCGGATGATTCCCGCGGTTTTTCCTGCTCCTTCAGGGCTTACGTCGGTAGCCTGGTCGCCGGACGGGCAGAAGTTGGCCACCTCGGCCGGGAGGGGGGCGATGACCCTGTGGTCGATGGTGGATGGGCAGGGTGTACGCCAGGAAAATGGCGAGTACATGATGAAGCAGGTGGTTTGGGCGGGAGATCTGCCGGTGGGGGCGATGATCCGGCTCAATAACAAAAATGAGGTGGGGGAGTCGCAGTACCACGCGCTGCCCTTTCCGGTCCTGCTGGTGGGGGCGGCGCGGCGGGCAGTGCCGATAGGGGATCAGATCGTGTATTCATCACTACAAGATTATCTGGGTGTCGCCCCGATTGGCGGGGGGAATGGGCGGATGGTGGAGGACTGCCCACGAAGTGTCTATATGGACCTTGCTGGCGCGCCGGGTGGAAACCGGGGGGTGGTGGTGAGCCAGGAGGGGCGGGTGTACCCGCTGCTGCCCGGCCCACATTGTCTGGCGCCGCTGGACATAAACGGGGCGATAGGCGCCGATGTTTCCGAGGATGGAAGCCGCTATGTGGTGGCAACCCGGCAGGGATTCGGGCTCTATCCGGCCGCAGGGCCGGCAACGTGGAGCCTGTCCACCGAGGGAGCCCTGCCGTTGGATGTGGCCTTATCTCCCGACAATCGGTGGGTGGCGGCCGGACTTTCCGATCATCGCATCTGGTTGGTGAATGCCGAAAACGGGGTGGTCCGGGCCGTGCTCTTCGGCCATCGCGACCGCGTCGCGTCCGTAGACTTCCACCCCAGCCGCCCGGAGCTTGCCAGTGCAGGCTGGGATAGTACCGTTCGACGCTGGGATCTGTCCGTTCTGGAGGGCGACACCGAACAGCTACGCATCCAGGCGGAGCGGACCTGGGATCTGAGTCTGGAGGAGGTTTTGAGTAGTCGGTAGGAGTGGAAAGAAGGGGATCCGGCAGGTGGAAATTAGAGGACGATCCTCCAGATCAAACAAGGCGCGTGCGGCCAGAGCGCCGCAGGCGCCTTTTTGGGGGCATCGGCCCTCCCCCCGAACCTACACCTTCCCCTTCCACTTCGCCGCCAACCCAGCCCGCACTTCCAACACTTTCGCGTTAAAAGCCTCCTCCGTCAGAATTTCCACTCCAGCCGGGGCAAAGACCGTCCGCTCCAAAAAGCGCATGTCTCGCCCAAAACGGCCGGTCTCCAGGGACAATACGGTGATGTCCATCCCGCCGCCCTCCACCCCGGTCAGCTTCACCGGGTGGCCCGCCACGAGGCAGAAGCGCGGCGGCCTTGCGACGGGGTTGGCCCCCGGGTAGGCCTTGGCGGTCCCGACGATCGAACGCGCTTCATCCTTGTTAAGCGCCCGATTTTCGGCGATGGCCTGCCGCTGGATGGCGCCGGAGTCCGCCGTCAACTCGTCCACCGGCTCCTCGCCGGGCGGCGGTGCGGTGATCAGCCGCTGCAGATCCACGTAGGGGCTGCTGGTGATCTCCGCCAAGAGCGGACCCCAGGCTTCGGTGTCCGCCTCGATCTCCGCAAGCAGGCTTCTTGGAACAAAAGAGGTCTCCAGAAGCTCCTCGCTGTCCCGACGGATCCAGCCCAACACCAGCTCGTTTTCGTCCGCACCTAACAGTCGGAACTCCACCGGCCCGGTGATCGGCGATTCCCCGGAGTTCCGGATGATCGCCATCTTCGCCAGCTCCAGCAACCCGTCGTTGATGCCCGCAGCGGCGGCCACCAGCTTCTCCCGCAGTCCGGGCCAGCCGAAGGTGACCCGCATGGCCAGCTCGGAACCCAGCTCGCGGGCGGCTTTGGGGGCCGCCGGGCCGAAGGAGAGGTCGAATGCCTTTCGGGCATGGACCTCGTACTCCTGCCATTGCCGGAGCTTTTCCCCGGACCAAGCAGCGATCCACTGCCGACCTTTGATGTGGATATAGTTGAACTCGGGCTCTACCCGGAATTCAAAATCGCAGCCCGGACAGGCCTGCTTCTGAAAGCTCCGTGCGATGATGGCGTCTTTCAGATCGGGCCGACGATCCCCGTTGACGGAGTGGACCATCTCAAAAGGAACAATGGTGCCGCAGGAAGGGCAGGGGACATCCGTCGTAATGAAGAGTGACATCGGTATTCCTGATTAGAGGGTTTTGAGCCACTGAACGGCGGGGTGACCTTCCTTCAGCTTCTTGGAGTGGTAAGAGGCATAGAGCTCTGCAAACCACTCGCCGGGGGCACGGAATTGGTAGCCGGTGATGCCCTGGCTCCGCGCCGCGAGGCTGTAGGATACCCAGGTTTTCTTGTAGGCTTCCTGGTAGACCACGCCACCCAGCGCAATCTTCGACGAATCACCATGGTTCCACCAAAGCTTTTCGTTGGTGGCAATTTTGTACCAGGCATCGACTGCCAGGCGCGCATTCTCCCAATCCCCCTCGGAGCGGGCATCGGTGGAAGGTTTGGTTGCCGGGCTGGGCTCTTTGCCCAGCAGCAGGGCCAGAACGTAGTCTTCGTCGTAGTGTTTGGCCGCGGCCAGGGCCTTGGCCACGGGGCCCAGGTCGGCGACCGCCTGCCAGCCGCCAAAAGCTCCCTGGCCAGCTTTGCCGCCCATAAAGTTGAGCCGGTCGTCCACCGCATGGCCCACCTCGTGCAGCGTTGCAAAGTCGAAGTAGGGCACCGGCGTGTCGTCCACCGGCTTACAGTTGTCGGGAACGTCGCCGGGCAGCTGTTTGGAGATGCCGCTGCCGAAGCCCTGCGACGCCGTGCTGCCGGGGCGGCCATTCATCACCACCAGGTTCTCGGAAGGTGCGTAGTAGCCCCCATTCTTGCCGGGCTCCTCCCGCTTCACCTTGACCAGGCTGGGGTTGTTGCGGACGTGGTCTTCGGGCACTTTCGCCAGCATCTCCCAGATCTTCTTGGCAGATGCCACCTCGTCGGTGGCATCACTTTCGAAATCCAGGTCAAAGCGGGCCTTGGCCAGCTTCTTGATGGTTTCGTAGCTTACCGTGGTGGGCAGCCCAGCCACGAGCTCGTCCAGTTGTTTGCCGCCTCCTTCCAGCTTCATGATGTCGCCGGCCTTGGCGGCGAGGTCATCAGGGGTGATGGTTCCGGCGCGCACCTTTGCGTCCAGCGCGATGGACTCCAGCCCCGCTTCGGCCTGGTCCAAAAAGGTCTTGGCCTTGCCGAATTCACATTTGTCCGCCTGCACTTTGGCCTCGTCCAACGCTGTGGTTACCTTGTTCTTGCCTGCACCTGCGGCGAGGGCGTTCTTTTTGGTCACCAATGCGTCGTAGCGGGTATCGAACTTCGCGCGGCTCTTTGCCCCTTCCTCCGCCAGGAATGCCTTGTGGTCGGCCAGTCGCAAGCCAGCCAGTGCGCCGGGGAAGTCCTTGGCGGTCTCCAGCAGGTCGGCTGCGGTCAGCTCGGTCGTTACGGCCGTCGTGAGGGCAGCAAACTTGGCGCCGGTGGGGAGGCTGGAGACGGCGGTCCCGCGTGCCGCGACCACCGCCCGTACCGCGAGGTAGTGGTCGTGTTGCAGGTGCATGGTCTGGGCACCGATCAGCAGAGCAGCAGCGGCTTTTCCATTGTCTACCGAGGGAGTCTCCAGCAGAACACGGGCACGCTCAAGGTCGGCGCCGATCAGAGCTTGGTGAGGCGACTTCAGCAGCTCGTTCAGGCGCTTTTGCAGCTCGGTGGTGGAGATGGCAACCTCTTCCGGGGTCTTGGCGTTGTTGGCCAGACCTACGGCGGTGGCCGTGGGGCCCAGACCGACACCGATCGCGGTGCCAGAGTCGGCTTCCATCCCGGCTTTGGCCACCAGTGCGCGGGCCTCTGCCCACTTGTTGGCGGTGGCCTGGGTGGCGGCTTCGTTGAGCAGCCCGTCCACCGCAGAAATCGGCTTTGTAAGGTGCGCCGCTTGGGGGGAGCTGCGTAAGGTTCCCAGCTTTCCCTCCACCGGGGGACGTTCGGACTGGTAGCCCTTCATCTCCACGGCCAGCTGAGTCAGTCGGGCACATTCCGTGTCGATGAGCTTCAGGGCCGCAATACCCTCTTCAAAGCGGACGGCTTCGCGAGTGGCCAGGGCGTCCGCCTGGGTCAGTGCGGTCTCCTGGGCCTGGATCAGCGTGGCGAGACCCTTGTCCACCTTGTTCAGCGCTGCCCGGGTGACGGCGCGTGCGGTTTCGTAGTTCACCCGCCGCTTCATCAGTTTTTGGACTACCCCAAGCTGGGCGTAGATACGACGCCCGGTGAGGATGGCACCGGACAGCTCCTCGGCGGCCACGCGGGTGCCCACCGACACGATCAGCTTCTCCATCTCCTTGATATCTTTATCAAAAAAGGTGGGGACCTGAAGTTTGGCTGCGGCGACCTTGAGGGTGGCGATCTTGGAGGTGGGGGTGTCCTGGTAGGCACCCTTGATGGTGTCTCGGGCGCCGTCGCGGGCTTCCTGGATGGCCACCAACGCTTCAGCATGTTTGCGGCCAGGGGCAGCTTCCAGCGCATCTGCCGCAGTAATTTTGGTTTCCAGGGGGGTGATCACCGAGGTGATGATCGCACCCTTCATCGCCTTCACCAGCGCCGCAGCCATTCCGCGCTTGGAGACGTAGGTGGAGTGGGCATTGGCATGGACCAACGCCCCGTCACACAGGGTCTTGACGTCCTTATGCCCCTGGATGCAGCCAGGCAGATCGCTGGCCAGCTTGCCTTCTGCGGCGAGAAACTTCTGGTCGGCCGAGACGATCTCGGCATCGACATAGGCCTTCTGATGGTGCTTTTTCAGGGCGGCGATGGCCTTGG
>CAITDR010000205.1 GCA_903891165.1 uncultured Pseudomonadota bacterium | reverse complement strand
GCTGGCATTGGAGAAGTGATCTCCATGCGTCCAACCTCCGATTCCATGGATGTCGGGCGGATAGCCCGACGCAAGGGTGGTCCACACGATGGGCGACATCACCGGCACCGGGATCTGCAGCTCTCCCCGCGCTCCTTCCGCCATCATCTTTTTGAAGTTGGGGAGTTCGCCCTGCTCGATCAACCGGTCGAGCAGACTGTACTCCAGACCGTCCATCCCCACGATCACCACACGGGACGACGGTGCCGTACAGGCCAACAGCAGCATCCACATCTATCGAAGTCCCCGCCCTTCTGCTAAGATGTTTTCCATGCTCCTGCTCCTGCTCGCCTGCGCCGGAAATTCTGAATCCAGCCCGCTGGACAGCGCCCCCCCTGCGGAGTGTGCATCGGCACCAGATGTCACCTGGCAGAACTGGGGACACGGCTTCTTCCTCACTTATTGTGGAGCCTGTCACTCGGCAACCTCTCCAAACCGCGACGGTGCGCCCGAAAATGTGAACTTCGATACAAAAGCAGAAGTTGTGGCGATGAAGGAGCGGATTCGGCTGAGGGTGATAGAGGACCAGACCATGCCCCTGGGAGGCGGGGTCTACGAAGAGGACCTGGAGCTGCTCAACGTGATGTTGGCATGTGGCCTGTGACCCGTCGCCTATGGGTGCTGTTGGCCCTGGGCGGGCCGGCATGTACGCATAGGGCGGATTCCCAGCCAGGAAAGAGCCCTGTGGAGGAGGATACCGGGCAACGCACCGTGGTGGAGCCGCCGCCCCCCTCTTGGACGGCGGAGCAGGTAGAAACCGCGATGATCCAGGCTCTTTCCGGAGGCCTGCCCCGCCCCCAAGAGGCGGTGGATGCCTTTGGACGGATCCTCATCGCGGGCGACGACGGGCGCTGCCCCAACTCCGGCGGCTACACCATCACCGAAAGTTTCTCTGGTTGCCATTCTGAAAAAGGATATACCTACGCCGGACTTACCATCTATACTGACAGTATGGGTGACGACTTCAGCCTGCTGGGCGACTGCTATGTGATCGATCCTGAGGGCGACATTTTTCAGGCCGCGGGCGAGCTGGAGCGGGCCACCGATCCGGCCAACCACAGCTTTGCCATCAAGCTGACCGGTACCTGGGGCTATGCTAAGGAGCAAGGCTGGCTTTCCTCTGTTCCCAGCCTTGCTTTGTGGCTGGAAGGAGACGCGGAACGGCTTGTGGCCAACGGCGGCTGGTCCACGGCAGAGGCTGTATTGTATTTTGAAGCACTGGAGAGCAGCAGCACCTGCGCCCAGTCGGGACATCTGAAGCTTCAGGATCCGCAGGGAGCCTGGTATAGCCTGGACTATGGCGAGGATTGTGATGCCTGCGGGGAGCTGAGCTACGCGGGCCAGCCACTGGGGACGGCCTGTGTGTCCGTAGAGGCAGCAGCCGCCCGGTACAGGGAGGAATTTTCGCTTTGATCCTCCTGTTGCTTGCATGTCCTCCGGAGCAGACCCCTCCGGCACAGACGCCGCCCCCCACCCCCTCGCTGACGACGGCGGCGGACGATCTGCTAGTGCCCTTGCCCGCGCCGCGCCTGCTACGGCGGATGAGCCTGGATCTCCGTGGTATTCTGCCCAGTACGGCAGAGCTGGACCAGGTGGAGGCCGACCCGGCGGCCCTCGCGGGAATCCGGGACCAGTACCTGGACGATCCCCACCTTGAAGAGCGCCTGGTGCGGCTTCTGGCCGAACGCTGGCACAGCCGCGTGGACGAATTTCTGATCCACTACGACGAATATCAGGCCTTGGGCGGCAGCAGCCGCAACGAGTATGCCTTTGAGCGCGCCGTGGGCGAGGAGCCCCTTCGCCTGATGGCGAGGATCGTCGCGGAAGATCGGCCATGGACGGAGGTGGTCACCAGCCCCACCACCATGGCGAACGAGCTCTTGGGCCAGATCTGGCCACTGGACTACCCCGATGGAGCCACGGGCTGGCAGGAGGTCTCCTACACCGACGGCAGACCCCCGGCGGGGGTGCTGGCTACCAATGGACTCTGGTGGCGCTATTACAGCACGGTCTCCAACTACAACCGGGGACGTGCCGCAGCGCTCACGCAACTTCTTTTGTGTGAGGACTACCTGTCCCGGCCGGTATCCTTCAACAACCAGGTGGCCCTGGTAGATGCCGATGGCATCGAAGAGGCCCTGCGCAGCAACCCCTACTGTATGGGCTGCCATAGCTCCCTGGATGCAACTTCTTCCGCCCTTTTTGGCTTCTGGGTGGCCAACGAGTACAACGCCTCCGAGATGCACAGCTACCACCCGGAGCGCGAGCCCCTGGGCAGCTACCTTCTGGGCGAAGATCCTGCTTGGTTCGGCAAGCCGCTGTCCGGACTGACCGAGCTGGGCGCGGAGATTGCGGTGGATCCGCGCTTCTCCCGCTGTGCCGCCGAGAGCTGGGCGGAGCTGCTGTGGCGACGGGAGCTGGAGCCGGGCGACTTCAACCGGGTGGAGGGCCTGCGTCGTCTGTATATGGACAGTGGTCGGCGAATCAAGCCGCTTCTACGTGCCATTACCGACACTCCAGTCTATCAGGCAGGCAGCCTGGACGCGCAAGCAGATGCGGACACATTGGTAGTGGAAAATACAATGCGCCTGATCGACGCCACGATGTTGGCGTCAACTTTAGAAAATCTGACTGGTTTCCGGTGGACCTGGCAGGGTTTTGAAGTCCTGGATAACGACACCTATGGCTTCCGTATTCTCGGGGGTGGAGTCGACGGCTCGCAGGTGACCCGCCCGCAGCGCACCCCGTCGCTGACCTGGAACCTGACGGTGCAGCGGGCAGCGGAAGGTGCGGCATCGGTGGCCAGCAATAGTATTGGTCTGTCCGGTGCTTTCCTGGAAGGTGCCCATGTGGGCGACCGGCCGGGCGGCGCCGCCTTTGACGCGGAAGTGGCATCCCTGCACTGGCGCCTGTACGCAGAGCGGGCGGATGAAGGCTGGATTTCGGCGATTGGTGCCCTTTTTACCGAAGTCGCGGGGCGGGAGGGGGAGCAGCAGGCCTGGATCGCCGTCGTCTCCGCGATGCTCCGTGACCCCCTCTTTGTGAGCTATTGACCATGCTTTCCCGACGTACATTGTTGCGGAACATGGCAGCGGCCGGAAGTCTGGGTCTACTGCCCCGGCGCCTGCAGGCGGCCCCCGCGGATCCCGCCGGTCGGAAGTTCCTCTTTGTTTTCGCCTGGGGAGGATGGGATCCTACCTGGGTTTTTGCCCCCATGTTCGACAGTCCCTTTGTGGACATGGACGCCCGCAGCGAGCCCTATACCGTGGGTGGCCTTACCGTGGTGGATGGCCCGGATCGGCCTTCGGTGCGGACCTTTTTTGATCGTTATGCGGCGCAGAGCTGTATCCTCAACGCCTTTGAGGTACGCAGCGTGACGCACGAACGTTGTCGGCGCCTGTTGATGACCGGAAATAGTATTTCCTCCGCCGATGATTGGCCATCTATCCTGGCCGGATCGGCCGTTGGCTACACCCTACCGCACCTCGTGGTATCGGGACCGGCCTACACGTCGCAGTACACCACATCGGTGATGCGCCTGGGGGAAACCGGGCAATTTGCGACCCTGTTGGACGGGACCGCGCTACTGTCCTCCGAGCAGCGGGCCATGCCCTTGGTCGGCGACACCCAGGCGGCGGTGGACAATTTCCTGGCCCAGCGTATCGCCGATTTTGAAGCCCGCGCCGGCATCGGGAGGGCACAACGTTTTGCGGCCGATCTCTCCTCCTCCTCCGCCCAGACTGAGCTGGTCCGTCACCTGGGAAATGTGGACCTCTCGGTGCAGCTCAACGGAATCACCCCGGTTTCCGAGCTGGTAAAACCCGCCCTTGCCTGCTTTGAAGCCGGCTATTCTCGTTGCGCTATCGTCGCCCACGAAGGGCAGTACAACATCACCTGGGACAGCCACTCCAATATCGCCGATCAGGCTCGGCACTATGAGAGCCTTTTTGGGGATCTTCTGCAGATCATGAACGAGCTGGAGACCCGACGTTCTCCCAGTGGGCGGCTGCTCTCGGAGGAGGTGGTGGTGGTGCTTTGCTCGGAGATGGGCCGCGGTCCTCGGACAAACGCGACCGGCGGCAAAGATCATTGGACCTTCACCTCGGCGATGTTCGTGGGGCCGGGGGTACAGGGCGGGCAGGTGCTGGGGGCCTACGACGAGAACCTGCTGGGGATGCCGGTGGATCTGGACAGCGGCCTTCCCTCCGAGACAGGAACACTGCTTGCAGCGGAGAATTTCGGCGCCACGGTGTTGGCCCTTGCAGATCTGGAAGCCGACGCCGAGCCGGTGCGCGGCCTGCTCGCCTGAGATTCTTTGGAGAATCTTCAAATTCCGGGTGGCTTTGACACATTCTTGACAGATAGGATCCGTAAGAGCTTTCGAGGTCCACCCACCATGTCCAACGTTCTGCTCGCGGTGCTGCTGAGTATAGGATGTACATCCCCCACTCCGGAGGAGGGAAAAGACAGCGATTCCCCTTCCGAAGCTCAGGATCGGGATGCCGATGGCTACGCCCTGGACGACTGCGACGATGGCAACTCGACGGTGCACCCAAACGCCGAAGAAAGCTGCGATAACCTGGACAATGACTGCAATGGCCAGGTAGACGAAGGACTCGCCGCCACCTGGTACATCGACCGCGACGGGGATGGCTTCGGCGACCCCACCACCGGCACCCTGACCTGCACCCCCAGCGCGGGCTCGGTCAACGACGGCACCGACTGCGACGACGGCAGTGCGGTAGTCAACCCGGAAAGCCCGGAAATCTGCGACGGGCTGGACAACAACTGCGACGACGATGCCGACGGCGACGCCATCGATCAGGGCACCTGGTATCTGGACGCGGACGGGGATGGCTTTGGCGACCCCGCAACCTCCCAGCAGGCTTGTCTTGCTCCTTCCGGCCATGTCGCCGAGGGCACCGACTGCAACGATCACGACGCCGCCTTCCACCCCGCCGCCTCCGAAAACTGCAGCACACCGGTGGACTACAACTGCGACGGTCAGGTGGCCTTTGCCGACGCGGATCTGGACGGTACCCCCGCCTGCCAGGACTGCGACGACACCAACGCCGCCCAGCGCCCCGGCGCCATCGAAGTCTGCAACGGCCTTGACGATGACTGCGACGGCGGCATCGACCTGGGCGCCACCGACGCCTCCCCCTGGTACGGAGATGCCGACGGAGACGGCCACGGGGACGCCCAGAACATCACCGCGGCCTGCACCGCTCCCACCGGTGCCGTCACCACCGCCGACGACTGCAACGACCACAGCGCCACGACCTTCCCCGGGGCGGTTGAACATTGCGACGGCGTGGACGAAGACTGCGACGGCACCGCAGACAACAGCGCCGTGGACGCCGGCGTCTACTACACGGACAACGACGGCGACGGCTCAGGCGACCCCTCCACCGCCTACATCAGCTGCACGCCGGGTCTGGCCGACGCGGGCGACTGCGACGACCAGCTGGCGACCGTACATCCGGGCGCCATCGAAACCTGCGATGGTCTGGACGAAGACTGCGATGGTCAGCCCGACAACGACGCCGCTGACATCGCCCTTTGGTATAGTGATCTCGACGGCGATGGTTTTGGCGATGCGACGACGGGGACCTTGGCCTGTGCCGCCGCCGCCGGTCAGGTGAGCGATGCCACGGACTGCGACGACAGCGCCGTCGATGTCTCCCCAGCCGCAACCGAGCATTGCGACGGTCGCGATGAAAACTGCGATGGAAACACCGATAATGGGTCGATAGACGCTCCTTCCTGGTTCGCGGACACCGACGGGGATGGCTTCGGAAACCCGGCCTCTTCCATCGCCGCCTGCACCGCTCCCCCTTCTTTTGTAGCAGACACTACAGACTGTGACGACAGCAACGCCGCCCGCGCCCCCGGAGCGGCCGAGTCTTGCGACGGTCTGGACAACGACTGCAACGGTAGCATCGACGACAACGCCGTCGATGCCCCCTTCTGGTTCACCGACAGCGATGCCGACGGCTACGGCGACCCGACCACCGGAGTGGCCGCCTGTACGGCCCCCGCGGGCACCATCGCCTTGGGCACGGACTGCGACGACGGAAAGCCCGCTATCTACCCCGGCGCCACCGAAATCTGTGACAGCTCCGATAACAATTGCGACGGTATGGTGGACGAAGACAGCGCTGTAGACGCGCTGACCTGGTACGAGGATCACGACGTGGACGGCTACGGGGACGTAAATCTGCCGGTCCTGGCCTGCGAACTTCCCCTGGGTGCGGTGGCGGACAGCACCGACTGCGATGATACCAATCCCGATATTTTTGTGGGAGCGACGGAATATTGTAACAATATCGATGATGACTGCAATGGCAGCATCGACGAAGCCTCTGCCCTGGATGCCCTTACCTGGTTCCGCGATGTGGACGGCGATGGTTTTGGCGGCAGCAGCACCACCCAGGTCAGTTGCAGCCAACCCGCAGGCTACGCGTCCACCAACACCGACTGCGACGACGCCCGCGCGCTGAGCTACCCTGGCGCCCCTGAGTACTGCAACGGCCGCGATGACAATTGTAATGGTACAACCGATGAAAGTAGCGCAGTGGATGCGCTGACCTGGTACCGCGACGCCGACAGCGACAGCTACGGCAGCAGCTCCTCCTCCACCCCCGCCTGCACACGGCCCTCCGGCTACGTCTCCAACAGCAGCGACTGCGATGATACCCGGCTTTCCACCAACCCTGCCGCTGCCGAGAGCTGTAACGGGCGCGACGATGACTGCGACGGCACCACCGACGAGAATACCGCCACCAACGCCCCGACCTGGTATGCGGACACCGATGGCGACGGCTATGGCAACGCCAACAGCAGCCAGCGCGCCTGCACCCAGCCCGCCGGCTACGTGAGCAGCAGCACCGACTGCGCCGACACCGACGCCGCCCGCAGCCCGGCGGCCACTGAGCTCTGCAACGGCATCGACGACGACTGTGATGGAACGACCGACGAAAGTAGCGCTTCCAACGCCTCGACCTGGTATGCCGATACCGATGGCGACGGCTACGGCAGCACCAGTAGCAGCCAGCGTGCCTGTTCCCAGCCCACCCACTACGTGAGCAGCAACACCGACTGCGACGACAGCGATAGCGCCATCTCCCCGATCGCGATTGACTTCTGTGACAATATTGACAATGACTGCTCGGGCCTGGTGGATGACAATATCCCGCCCCAGTACCTCGACGACGACGGCGACGGCTTCGGCGATTCCAGCACTGACTACTACTACTGCGGTCTGCAACCTGGCTTTGTCTACGATAACGCCGACGACTGTGACGACGAGGACTGGGAAATCCACCCCTACGCCTTCGAGGTCACCAACGACCATATCGACAACGACTGTGACGGCTACATCGACAGTGCCGACCCCCAGACCCTGACCACCGTGTCGCTGGGAGATGACGCCGGCACCCTGATAAACCTAACCGCGGCCTTCCCCTTCTGCGGCAGCAGCTACAGCAGCCTGTACATGCAGTCTAACGGACGCCTGACCTTCGGCAGCAACGACACGGCCCATATCGAGACGGCTGCCGAGTTCGCCAACGACATCAGCATCGCACCGCTCTGGGACGACATGAACCCCACGTCGGGGAGCCCCACCCTGGGCTATGTGCGCCACAGCAACGCAACCGCATTCTACTGGCGTAGCCTGCGTGAATATGGATCGAGCAACACCAATACCTTCGCGGCGGTGCTCTTTGACGACGGTCGCGTATTGATGGACTGGGGCGCCGTGGCGGCTCGCGATGGGCTGGCAGGCTGGTCTTGTGGCTCCGGTGGTAGCCTGACCGAACAAAACCTGACCTTGAACTATGTCTTTCGCGACGAGGGGGCCTGGGGCCTGGGCGATGGGCAGGACAACTACACCTACGAAATCTTCACCTCCAACGACAATGATCTGGACTACTACCAGATCCGCTTCTGTACCAACGTGGGTACCGACGCCGATGGGGATGGCTGGGACTACGCCTGCGGCGACATGGACGACCACAACCCGGACATCTATCCGGGCAATGGGATGTAGTCGGCGCCGAATTCCGCCTTCTTTCCGCACCTTAGGGCGTGACTCTGATCAGAGTCACGTCGTCAGTAGCGGATCACTCCACGCCCGAGTGCCAGCTCCAGACCGCGGATGGCGTGGCTGCCGTCGCCCACCATGTCCAGATACAGCTGCTCGTCGGACTTGCGGATGGTCTCCATGTTGTCGAAGGCACCGGCATCGCGAATGGCCTGCACCGTCAGAACGAGCTTCTGAGCGGCGGTTTCGGTGAGCTTTTGCTGGGTAGCATCGGGGCTGTAGAAGCCCAAGGCCGAGAGCTTGGAGGTGGTCTCCAGCCAGTGCCCCAGAAATTTCAGCTGTTGAACCAACAACTTCCCCTTCATCTTCGGCGCACGGGCCATGGCCCCCTGGTAGATGTCCAGCTCGATGGGAAGGCGGTAGTACAGAAGAATCACCTGGGCTTCCATCGCTTTGTGGTCCTTTGGACCTCCAAAACCGCGGGCAACCGCATAGCTGGCGCCCTGAACCAGATGGGCTCCCCCACAGGTGTAGTTGAACAGGTTCTGCCCGCTGCGCTCAAAACGCTCCCCTTTCTGGAGAGCCTGAAACATAAAGGCACTCTCCTGGGTGACCACTGCCACCAAAAAGGTGGTCAGATAGTCCAGATCCATGGGGATACCGTCGGCAGTGACCCACTGCAGCTCGGGACCGGGGGACCAGGTGGCCAGGGCCTGCAGGCCCCAGGGGATGTCGTTGGGCCCCTCGAAGGAGGACTTGTTTTTGTCCGCCACAAGAAATGTCTTTAGTAGGGTGTAGCGGTAGAGATCCGCCATGGAGATCTTTTTGTCCGCATGGGGGAAGTCCGCGTCGGGAGCCACCCCGGCCTCCTGCATGTTTTTCAGCAGCAGATCGGTATGTGGCTCCACCCGGATCTCACCAGACTTCTGGGGAAAGCCCCAGAAGTTGAGTGTCCCGATGCTGCGTGGCTCGGCGTAGGTGGCAAAAAGCTGGGGGATCGCGGGGCGCCCGTCGGCCAGCTTGAAGTCCTTGCCCCGGGCCAAGAGCCCATGCGCCACGGCCCAAGGATTCTCCGGGTCACCTGCGTACTTCTCCACCATCGAAGCCAGAGACTGCAGGGCTTCGTCATAGGCGGGATTGGCAGGAAGTACCCAGGGAACCTTGCCTTCCCGTGTAGGCGCCACGGGGACCAGGGTGCCGATGTTCTCGGGCGTCCACACCGTGACCGGCGGGGCCGGAGCGGGCGCCGGGCTCGGCTGCACCTGGGTTTTTGGGGGAGGAGGCGGCGGTGCGGCGGGCTCGTTGCAGGCCAACCAGAGAAGAAGCAGAGACATCACTTCTTCTTTCCGCCTTCTCCGGCCTCTTCCTTCGCCTGCACCTCGTCCAGGTGCACCTGGAGCGCGTCCACCACCAGGATCCGATCGCGATCGGTGATGTAGGCACGGCCCTGTACCACCGCCAGACGCGGGTGGATCAACTCCACCTCACTGGCTTTGATCTTCCACTCGATCACCCCCGGTTTTTTCAGCTTGAACAGCCAGCCGGTGTCGGTGAGTACCCACAGCTTGCCCTCCTCGTCCAGGGTCAGGTCCATGTCCTCAAAACCTTCACCCAGCTGGGTGCTGTCCATCACCACCTGGTAGCGGAAGCCATCCACGGCGTTGTAGCTGATGATCTTGTCTCCGTAGACGATGTACAGCTTGCCGTCCTTGCCTACCTCCAGCCCGTTGGGGGTGCCATCCTCCAGCTTGTAGCGGCCCACTTCCTCGGAATCCAGGCTGTACAACCTGCCTTCTTTTCCAATCACCGCCAGCAACAGCTTCTTCTTGGGCAGCCAGGCGAGGTAGCCCTCCCCACCCACTTTGGGCGCCAGCTCGTCCTCGACGCCGACGGTCCAGCCGATCAGGGCATTGCCCTCGCTGTCGTAGATCTGCAGGCGGTTCTTTGCATCGAGGACCGCAAAACCATCGGTTTCTTCCTTGGAACTTCCCGGGATAATCTCAATATCCACCGGGTTGATGAAGCTCCCCTGCTCATCCTGGGCCAGCGCTCCGGCCGCATACCAGGTGCGGGTGCTGGCAAACCAAAGGTTGGAGACGTCTTTTCCGGCACCCCACTGCCGCACCGCCAGCCCCGTGTTGTCGAACTCCTGGATGCGGTTGTTGCCGGTATCCGCCACCACCAAGCCCCCGATGCGGTTGGCCTCAATCGCCAGGGGTTCGTCAAAAGAGCGCAGCGCCCCCTGCTCCCAGCCCGGCTCCCCCCAGGCGCGGATGTTGCGGCGACCGCCGCTCATCAGATCCTGGTAGGCGTAAAAAATCTCCACAATTTCCAGGATCTCCCGCTGTTTTCTGCCCACAGCCCGCAGGGCCGCCATCTCCAGGCCGGGGATCATGTTGGGGTTCTTCAGCTTGCGGATGGCCAACATCGCCTTTTCATCGGGTACGATCCCGGAGGCACGGAAGCCTTCGGGTACCAGAGAGCTGACCTTCTTCCGCAGATATTCGGGGCCTTCCGCAGCGGCCATCAGCAGAAAATCCATCGAATCCCGATCGTCGGTGTTGGCCTTGTGCTGCTCGTACATGGCCAGCATCTGCTCTTCATATTTGGCCTGCAACTTGGCACCTTCGTTGCCGGCGCGCCAGGCCTCCACCTTGTCCACCGCCTTGCCGGTGTCGCCCTTGGTGTAGTTCACCGCGATCTCGGCGATGTACAGATCGGCGTAGACGATGCCTTCATAGACATCCACAACTTCGACCTTGACCTTTCGGCCGCTCAGCTCCAAAGGAACGTCTACCCGCTGCATCTTGTCTTCGATGCGTAGATCTTCGCCCTGCTGCTGGCCGTCCACCCAGATCCGCAAGGTACGCGGCCGATCATATTCGCGGTAGGAGCGCGCACCGTTGCTCAGGTTCCCCGGCCAGATCGACAGGTTCTCCAGCTTGATGTTGCTGCCCAGGTCCAGCTCCAGCCAGGAGCCTTCCCCGTGACCGATGGCGCCGTCGCCCCAGCCGGTGGTCAACAGCCCATCCACCGCCCACTCGGGCTTGGGCTTGGCGGCCTTGTCGCCGTTGGGATCTTCGCCCACGGAAGAAGCTGTGGTTTTTGCTTCGGCGAGGGCAGCAAGCAGCAGAAAGGACAGCATCCGGTACTCCGAGGTGCGGGGCTTAACTGGTTTTTTGGAACCCTGAGAGCGCCCCGTTCTTCCCGCCGGCGAAGGGCAACCCGGATGCCCGCCGGTTAGCCGCCTGCCATGCTCCTGCTCCTCCTCTCCTGCGGCAGTTCTCCGCCCCCAGCGGCAGAGCCGACAGTGCCCACTGCCGACGTGACTCTGGATCGAGTCACGCCCTCTTCTCCGGCTGTCAACGCCGTGGATATACAGGCAGACCTGCACCTGGATACGCCCACTCAGCTCTTGAGACGGAAGGTGGGACTGGAGGCAGAGGGCTTGGAGGCGGGCCTGCCACAGCTGCGCGCCGGGGGGACCAACCTCGCGGTGATGGTGCTCTGGCCGCCTCGGGAGGCGAACTGGGAAGGTATCGTCGAAGGCTTGTTAACCACGATGGAGGCGGAGGATCGGCGGCTCGATGGGGTGCAGCGGGTGGGCGAGCCTGCCGAGGCGCGGGCAGCGGCAGCGGCGGGAAAGGTAGGAATGTTCTACTCTTTGGAGGGCGCCCATGGACTGGACCAAAGCGGGGTGGCGGGTCTGGAGGCGCTGCACGACCGGGGTCTGCGGATGCTGGGCCTCACCTGGAGTTTTTCCAATCGCTATGCGGGATCTTCGGGAGATGGAGGAGGAGGACTGAGCCCGGCCGGACGCGAGCTGGTGATGGCCGCCAACCGCCTGAACATCCTGCTCGATGTGTCGCATGCCTCGCGGGCGACGACGCTCGAAACCTGTGCGCTCTCCGCTGATCCGGTGCTTGCCTCCCACTCGGATGCCGCGGAGATCCAGGCCAACGCTCGAAACCTGAGCGACCAGGAGCTGCACTGCATCTGCGACGGAGGGGGCGTGGTAGGCCTGAATTTTCATGCCACCTTCGTGGGGAAAGGAGCCAGCCTGGGCCGGGTGGCCGAACATGCGGCGCACATCCGGGCGGTGGGAGGGGCGGGCTGTGTGGCGCTGGGCTCGGACTTTGACGGGCTGATCAAGGTGCCGCCCGAGCTACGCGACGCCAGCGCGCTGCCCGCACTGTGGGCAGTGCTGAAAGGCCAGGGCTGGACAGAGGAGGAGCTTCGTGGCCTTCGTGGCGAAAATTTCATGCGCCTGTGGGAGAAGGTACGCCGATAGAGCGCCAGCGCAGGTGCACATCTGCGGGCTTTCTGGTAAAAGAGGAGCCCTGTGGCCTCTGCATGACACGTATCCTTTTCGTCGATAATGAACCCCGGGTTCTGGAGGCTCTCCAGAATCTGCTGCGTCGTCATCGCCGAGGTTGGGAAATGGTTTTTGCGGAGGGCGGCCAGCGCGGGCTGGATCTGCTGGCCGAAGACCGCTTTGATATCGTCGTCTCCGACATCCGTATGCCCAAGGTGGATGGCGCGACGGTCCTTCAGGCCGCTCAGAAGCTGCAGCCGGAGGCGGTGCGCATCGTACTGTCCGGCTTTATGGAGCAGGAAACCGCGCTTCGTGCAGTACCGGTCGCGCACCAGTTCCTGGCCAAACCCTGTGATCCGACGGCACTGGAAAACACGCTGGATCGGGCCTGCCAGCTCCACGAGCTGATCCGCGATCCGGAGCTACGGCGGGTGCTGGGGCAGGTGCAGAAGCTGCCGTCGATCCCCTCGACCTGGGCGCGCCTGAAGAAAGTGATGGACTCCCCTACCTCCAATGCATCCCAGGTGGCGACGGTGCTACGGCAGGATGTGGCGGTTTGCGCCCGGATTCTCCAGCTGGTGAACTCGCCCTTTTTTGGTCCAGCGCGGCGGATTACGGCGCTGGAAGATGCAGTGACCTATCTGGGGAACAACCTGATCAAAAATCTGGTCTTCTCCCTGGAGCTTTTCCAATCTTCGCCGACCACCTCCTGGTTTTCGCTGGAGGAGATGCGGGTGCACACCCTGCTCACCGCCTCCATCGCGCGGCGGGTGGTGCCCGAGCGTCGGCTGGCGGACGAGGCCTTTTTTGCGGCGATGTTGCATGACGTGGGCCTTCTGGTGCTGGCCACCCTGCCAGAGGTTCCCGAGGATCCAACGCTACATCCTCGGATCGGGGCCTATCTGATGAGCCTGTGGGGAATGGATGCGCCGCTGATCCACGCGGTCCTGGATCATCACAACCCTGGCGCACGCGCATCCGGACGGTTTACGACGACAACGGCGGTGCATGTGGCGGACGTTCTGGCCTTGCGTCATCGCCCTTTTGCAGTCTGCCCTCCGACCGATTTCGACTGGGACTATCTGGAATTGGTGGGGATCACCGATCGGGTGCCGGTCTGGGAAGGGATCGCGGAAGAGGCCGTTGTAGCCTTGAGCAGCCTCCAATAGCGACCGCCCTTCGGGGGCATCGACAGCCTCAACCGTGCAGGTTGACAACTTCTCGACAACCGCCTAGTTTGAAAAAGAGAGGACGCACATGCTGTTGATCACCCTGTTGGCCGCCTGTACTGGAACCGAAAAACCGGACGATTCAAGCCCCAAGCCGGGCGCAGCGGCCTTCAAGTTGAGTCCCGCTGCCCTCGACTATCCCACGCTCTTGACAGGTCAATCCTCCGTGTTGGACGTGCAGGTGAGCAACACCGGTGGGACCACACTGGCACTGGTGGCATCGGTAGATGCAGATCACACGGCTGACTATCAAAGCAGCTTTGACTTGACAGATCCAGCTCCCGGTGAAGCTGCCACCCTCAGCCTCACCCTCAGCCCCTCGGCCTGGGGCAACTACCTGGGCACGCTCACCGTTACCGACGAAGACTCCGGGGAATTCGAGCAGCTGCCCATCACCGCCCTGGTGCAGGAGGATGCCGATGGCGACGGCTCGGCGAGCATCACCTCCGGGGGCGACGACTGCGACGACACCAACACGACGGTGTACCCTGGCGCCACGGAGATCTGGTACGACGATGTGGACTCCGACTGCGCGGGGGATGACGACTTCGATCAGGATAAGGATGGCCACCGACCTGGAGAATTTGGTGGTGATGACTGCAATGACATCGACGCTCAGGTCTATACTGGGGCCGAGGACAACTGGTACGATGGTGTGGATGCAGACTGCGCCGGCAACAACGACTACGATCAGGACGCCGATGGCGAGGCGGCAGAGTCGGGTGGCGGAAGTGATTGCGACGATACCTCTGCCTCCACCTATCCCAATGCGCCGGATCAATGGTACGACGGCGTCGATGCCGACTGTGCGGGGAACAACGACTACGATTTTGACTACGATGGTGGCGCCAGTGACGACTACGGGGGCGACGACTGCGACGATACCAACCCCTCCTTCTACGCCGGTGCCCCCGACACCTGGTACGATGGCGAGGACACCGACTGCGGCGGCAACGACGACTACGATCAGGATGCGGACGGTCAGGCCAGTGCCGACTACACCGGTACGGACTGTAACGATACCGATTCAACAATTTATGTAAGTGCAACCGAGATCTGGTATGACGGCATCGACTCCGACTGCGGTCTGGACAACGACTACGACCAGGACGGCGACGGCCACATTCCCACCGCCTTCGCCGGGGACGACTGCGACGATAGCGCCGCTTCCACCTACCCCAGTGCCGCGGACACCTGGTACGACGGGGTGGACAGCGACTGCGCCGGAAACAACGACTATGACCAGGATGCCGACGGCTACATCTACGGCATAGACGACTGCGACGATGAAAACGCATCGATCAACCCGGCTGCTGCCGACACCTGGTACGATGGTGTGGACAGCGACTGCGCCGGAAACGACGACTACGACCAGGATGCCGACGGCGTCCAGGGCTTTGCCGTGGGCGGGGCCGACTGCAACGACACCGATGCTTCGGTGACCGGTCCGGAGGCCGAGATCTGGGATGACCAGGATAACGACTGCTCCGGTCTGGTCAACGATTTTCCGATTGCAGACATTCAAGGTGGTATGGTCTGGGGCCGCGCCGCCAGTGATGCCATCGGCGGCGCCAGCAGCCTCGCGATTGGCGGGGACTTGACCCGCGACGGCGACGAGGATCTGGCACTCTCCTCCACCACCGTGACCACCGTCTGGGTGATTGCTGCTGTAAACCTGGTGAATGGGGCGGACACCGCCTCCACGCTGTCCAGCGCAAATGTAATCGGGACTACATTCGTCAGCTCCACCCAGCTTGGCTTCGGGCTGCTCTCCAGCAACTTTGCCGACCTCAACGGAGATGGCGGGGTGGATCTGCTGGCCTCCGGCGATGACCACAGCACCCACTACGGAATGTCCTTCTCCTTCCTCTCTCCGCTCATGGGTAGCAACACCACCGAAGACGACGCGGCCAGCACCTGGACCGGCGACAACACCGCCGACGGCACCCGCAACGCTGCCGCGGGCGACCTGGATGGGGACGGCATCCCCGACGTGGTCACCGGCAACCCCTATGACTACACCTACCCGCTCAGCCGCCAGGGTGTACTCGGCATTTTCCCCGGTCCCCACAGCGGCGACAAGAACCTGATCAACGCCAGCGCCCAGATCAACGGCACCACCAGCTACGACCAGCTGGGCTGGTCGGTACAGGTGCAGGACATGGACAACGATGGCTATGCCGACATTCTTGCGGGGGCGCCGGAGGTGTCCACCCTGGTCACGGGCGGTGGAGCCGTCTACCTGATTCCCGGCGGCAGCCTTCTGGGAACCCTCACCGTCGCCAATGTGGCCCAGACGACGATCTACGGTGCCGTGGCGGGCAGTGGCCTGGGCACCGACCGCATCGTCACGCAGGGAGATGCCAATGGCGACGGTGCCACCGACCTACTTTTGACCTCCGTCACAAATGATTGGGTGGGTCTGTGGTGGAGTGCCAGCTCCCTGGCCGCAGCCGCCTACGACGCCGATGCCAATGTCGACTTCCCCACCCCCGCCGGTCTCGGCGAGGTGGCCTTCTTCGACTTTGACGGCGATGGAAGCGACGATGTGTTGATCGGGGACCCGGAGGAGGACTTCTTCGGCGTAGATGCGGGTGCGGTGTGGATCCACACCGATGGAGCCAGCTGGAGCGGCAACCTCACGGGCTTCGATGCCGTGATCGGTGGGACCAACGCCGGGGATGCGCTGGGCACCGGGATGGTAGGCGGACGTGACTTTGACGGGGACGGCGACGACGACCTGATCGTCGGAGCGCCCGGCTACGACGGCGCCGGCAGCAACAGCGGTGTGGTCTACCGGCTGGACCTTCCCTGAGCTATAGCGTGGGCAACGCGGAGGTTGGATGGCAGAGGAACAGGGGCCGGGAACAGGTTGGCTGGCGGCAGTGCTGGGAACGGCCGGAACGGGCTTGGGGATCTCCCTCTACCTGAGCCGGCTGCACCTGGATCTTTTTTATGGTGCAGGTATCGGGACCGCACTCTGTGACTTCGGCGAGGGCTTTTCCTGCTCCTCGGTCAATTCGGCGCCTGAGTCCGAGATCTTTGGGATTCCACAGTCGGTGCTGGCCATTCCCACCTATGCCCTGGCGATGGGTCTGGGCATCCTGGCCCGCAGCCGCCAGGATCGTCGCTATGCGGCGGCATTGGGCGCGATGGCGTTGCTCTGCGTGATCTACAGCGCCTACCTCGCCTGGGTCAGCGCCACCATCATCAAAGCCTGGTGTCTCTTCTGTATTGCACTTTACATTGTGAACGGGATCCTCTTGATCCTGGGGGTGGTAGGCAGCCGGAATTTTGTGACCACTTCCACCAACCTCCCCTTCGAGGCGCCGCGTCTGGTGGGCGGCTCGGTACTGGCCTGGGGCCTGCTGTTGTTGGGCAGCTTGCAGGGCTACAACCTGGACAAGGCACGTATGGTAGAGGCGGCCAAGGCTGCCGTCCTGGCGCCTCCTCCTCCATCGGCTGCCGCCGCGGCACCGGCCGCTCCCACGACAGCCACAGCAGCCACGGCCTCCGCTGCCGACGGGGAGACAAAAAAACTGCGCCTTCCCGCTGCACGCGCCGCCGTGAAGCTGCCCGCAAGCCTGCCCTTCCTAGGCAAAAACAAGGCCCCGGTGCAGGTGGTGGAGTTCAGCGACTTCCAATGTCCTTTTTGTAAACGTCTGGCTACAAGTCTGCATCAACTTGCGACGGAATACCCGCAGGATGTGCAGGTCAGCTATGTCTACTTTCCCCTCAACCTGGACTGCAACGCGGGTGACCTCCCGCGCAGTATGCACCCGGAAGCATGCAAGGCCGCCGTCGCTGCACACTGTGCCGATAAACAGGGAAAATTCTGGGAGATGCACGACCAGCTCTTTGATCGTCAAGGGGAACTGGGCGACAAGACCTACCGCCGTATTGCCGGTCAGATCGGCCTGGACGAGGCAGACTTCCAGAGCTGTATCGACGATCCCGCCAGTGTGGCCGCCGTGCGCAAGGCGACGGAATTGGGCAAGGAACTCGGTGTGACCGGCACGCCCACCTTTTTTGTAAACGGTCGCCAAATGGCCGGCGCGCAGCCCATCGAGATTCTTCGCGCGGTGGTGGAGGCGGAAAAGGCAGGAAACAAGGAGCTTCTGGACCTGGAAGTCAAGGTGAACACCGAGACCACCGGCGCAGTGACCGGGGCAGCTCAGGTGGCCGTGGCGGCGATCCCCGGACTGAAGATCGACAGCTTTGAGGCTTCTTTCCGCGGGAATGCCGCCGCAAGTGTGGCTGGCTTGGCCCCCGCGCGCGGGGTCTCCTGGTACGACGCCCGCAATGCCTGTGCGGTGGCGGGCAAGCGGCTGTGTACCGAGTTGGAGTGGCTGAGTGCCTGCACCGGAGAGTTGGCGATTGACCAGGATAAAGATGGAATCGCCAGCAACGACGACATCCGTGGCAAACGTTATGGCTATGGCGACCAGCGGAAGGCCGGCGCTTGTGCCGACTCGCGCAATCCGGACGCGGTGGGCGAGCTGCTCACCGGGAACCACCCGTTGTGTGCCACCCCGGACGGCATCTACGATCTGACCGGTGGTGTGAAGGAGTGGGTGGGCCTGACCCCGGCAACGGCGGGCCTGAAAGGTGGATCCTACTCCTCTGGGGAGTCGGCCCGCTGCGGCTACTATCGCGACGATATTGCGGCCGACAGCAAGGATATGGCCACCGGCTTTCGCTGCTGTGAGGGACCGCCCACCCCCGCCGCCCCAGAGGTGGTACCCGGCCGGGATGTGGGGGAGAAGCTGGAGACGTTCGAGCTTCCCAAGGTGGGCGGTGGCAAGTTCAGCAGCAGCAGCCTCGCTGGGAAGCCCGCGGTGATCAGCTTCTGGGCCACCTGGTGTGGTCCCTGCCAGAAGGAGATGCCGCTCTTGGCCAGCATGTACGAAAAGTACAAGGCGCAGGGCCTCCAGGTGTTGGGCATCAACGTGGATAAAGACGACGACAAGGTGGCGACCTGGCTGGGTGCTCACCCCATGCCCTTCACCCTGGTCCGCGATCCCAACGGCGTGATGATGGCCACCTTCCCCAACCGGGGTCTGCCCACCACACTCTGGGTGCGGAAGGACGGCACTATCCGGCTGCGCACCACGGGAATTCCGCCCGGCGGGGACCGCCGCATCGAAGAGCTGGTGACGGAGCTTCTGAGCCTGTGATGGGACTGTTGAGCCTGCTGGTCGCCTGCAGCTCCCCGGCCGGGCCCAACCTGCTGGTGATCAGCATTGACACCCTTCGGGCGGACCACCTCGGTGCCTATGGCTATGATCGCCCTACATCTCCCAACATCGATAAACTTGCGATGGAGGGCCAGCGTTTCACCCGGATGATCAGCCCCCGGGGGGCCACGCGGCCCGCCCTGATGACGCTGCAGACCTCGCTGCCCCCGGTGCTGCACGGGGTACGACAGAACAGCGCGATCGGGAGGGAAGGACTGCCGACTTTGGCAGGTCTCTTGACAGGTCAAGACTACCAGACGGCGGCGATCCTGGCCAACGGAGGCGAGCTGCCCTGGCCGGGTTTTCAGGAACAGCACACCGTCAAACGTCTTCCGCGCGATGTCGCCACCACCGCCGATGCCATCACCATCCTGGAGCAGGCCAAGCCTCCATTTTATGTTTGGGTCCACCTGATGGCCCCCCATGCGCCCTACGACGAACATCCCGGCGAAGCCGACTTCCGCGATCCGGCCTACGCGGGCCCCATCGACGGCAGCAGCCGTTCCCTTCTGGCGGGAATGAGCGGAAATCCCGCATTTACCGAAGCGGATCTCGACAACATCCGCGCCCGCTACGATGCGGAGGTAGCCCACGCCGACCTGCAGGTGGGCAAGCTCCTCGCAGCCCTGGACCACACCGGTCACCGCAAGGATACGCTGGTCGTCCTCACCGCCGACCATGGCGAGCAGCTCGGCAATCCGCAGCCCTATCTCCACCATTTTGCCTCCGGCTACGATGCGGTGCTGCATGTCCCCCTGATCCTGGCGCAGCCGGGGCGGATCCCGGCTGGGGTGGCGACCGAAACGGTTGCCATACAGGATCTGGCGCCTACCCTCGCGGCACTTTTAGGGGTTGCTGCCCCATCATCCTGGATGGGACGCGACCTTCGTCCTGCATTTTCAGGGGGAGACCTGCCAGACCTTGCCGCGATCTCTGAGGTGGAGGGCGGGGCCCTGGTGGCGACGCTTAACAATTGGGCCTACAGCAGGAATCCACGCAACAAAGGCTATGAATTTGCCCCTATCCAGAACTACCAGGAGGCGGGGCTGGCCGGGCCTCCACCCGTCCTGCGGATGCCGGATCGGAAGCTCTGGCAATTGGACCAGGATCCCTCTCAGCTCCAACCCGCGGAGAGCCTTCCCGCAGAAGCACGGTTGGAAGAGGAGCTACGCCGGTTTATCGAAAGGACCGGCTGGCCCGGAACCATCGATCGGGTAGCGGTCCCTGCGGAGCTGCAGGAGCAGCTCCGCCAGCTGGGCTATGTGGAAGGTTCCCCGCGCTGATCAGCGCCCGCAGAAGGTCTCGGGATAGACGTGGACGTTGTTGTCCTCGTCGCACTCCGAAACCAGCCCGATGCCGGTTCCATCGTCGTCGATACGCAGGATGAAGCCGCCGTCCCCGGTGGATGCCAGAGGCACAGCGAAGCTGCCGCCCGCCTGCGCTTCACCCGAAGTGGCTACCGGTACAACCTGGGTTTCAAACAGCGTCTCCACACCACCATTCACGACATATAGACTCACGGAGGTGGCCGAGGAGTCCGCCCCACCCTGGTTCTGCACCTGATAGGCCACATAGACCACCCCCATCCGCTCCCCACAGGACGACACACAGGTATCCGTGATAGCTCCTACGAGATCCGGACTGCCGGGGATATCCGCGTAGGGACGGCCCCGGAAGATATTGTAGGACTGCCAGGAGGGCGTCGGGTTGGTAGGAATGCTGCCGTCGGAGTTCTGGTTGGTAGCGGCATAGTCATGGATGCCCCAGGTAGGACCTGCGGAAGGCCAGCCTGCACCGGAATGCCCGAACACCGTAAGACCGCCCAGCGCACCGGAGCTGTTGACCACCATGATCTCGGCGGAGCCATCGTTGTCCACATCGGCCACGGTGGCGTATTCGAAATAGGTGACCGATCCATGGTTGCGGTTCTCGTACAACACCGATCCGGTTGCGCCATCGTACACGCGCAAGGCAATCTCATCCGCGAAGATCACCTCGTAGGTATTGTCTCCGTTCATGTCGAACACCGAACAACCTGCGGCCCCCGAAGAGTCCTGCATCCGGGTGGTCCACTTCGGGGTGCCGTCATTTTCAAAGGCCGCGATCTGGTTGCCATTGGGAGCGATGATCTCCACCAGCCCGTCGCCGTCGATGTCCCCCGCACAGGGCGGCCCCGGGTTGGCCACCGCCAGCGACTTCTCCCACTTCTTTGTGCCGTCGTGGTCGTACATGATAAAGCGTTGGCCGCAGGAAAATCCGACTTCTGCCTCGGCATCTCCATCCGTATCCTGCACCGTTCCAAAGCAGGACGATCCCGAAGCCCCCTGCACCGACCACCAGGCCGCCCCGTTGGCCCGGTAGACCGTACTCCCGAGGATGATCTCCTGGTTTCCGTTCAGATCGAGGTCGGCGACGATGGGCGTACGCCACATGGAGTTGGCGGGGGCCAAGGCTGCGACGTTGCTGCCGTCGATGCCATTAACGACCGCCACATCGGCCACCACCTCCACATCGCCATCCCCGTCCAGGTCGGCTGCCGTGGTCACCGGGTACATAAAGCCATAGGTCTGGGCACTTTGCCACTTCAGCGAGCAGTCGTTGTTCAGCGCCTTGACCTTGCCATTGTTGCCAGGCCCAACAATGTCATTCACACCGTCGCCATCCACATCGGCGATGATCACCCCGCCGTCGCTGGAGAAGCCCGTCGCCTTGCAGATCAGTGTTCCGGTATCCCCACTGACGACGTGAACCTCGCCGCTCCCATAGCCCGTGAAGGCGATATCGGGGGTATCCAGGCTGTCAATCACGCCATCCGCGTTGTCATCGGACAGGTTGCCCACCACCGGCAGCACCACGGACATACCGTTGTTCCGGTACTCCCACTTCAGGTTAAAGTCCCAGGGATCGGCCACCTGCCCGGCATCGAATGCCTTACATTCGTCCAGAACGGTCACCGATCCAGCGGCTTCCAAGCCCACTTCACAGGTATCGTCCTGGCAATCCGCGATCCCATCTTCGTCGGTATCGTTAAAACCTTCGTCGATGTTGCCATCGCCGTTGTCGTCCACACCGTTGCACTCTTCTTCGACGGGATCCTCGCCGGAGGAGTCGTCCACCACATTCCCTTCAGAGTCCAGTTTACCCGGTTGGTTGTCCTTGTCGGACAGGTCATACTCGGAACAGGCAGCCAGAAGGAAGATGAGCATGGGCAGACTCCGCCCGACATTGTAGCCTGAGTCTGGCGACTCAGGGCTTCTTCGTCGCAATATTCGCCGGATTCACCTCGTAGTCGGCACTGTCGGGGGGACAGGACAGCTCGGCGCTGCGGGCCCAGGCCTTGGCCACATAGACCTGCCAGTCCTCGGCATTGGCCGGATAGCTCTCCTGACCGGAGGGATCCCCACAAGTCTGGGCACTTACCGACTGGCCCGGTCCGACCACCACTACCGAGCCCTTCTTGAGGGTGCAGCTGGCCATCCAGGTCAGATCATTCCAACCCATGCAGATCTCGTAGTCCTTCCGATAGCCGGCCTGATCCCCTTTGGGGGCATCGTAGGACCACCACTGGCCGATCCGGTTGGTATTTCCACGGGAATCTTTCTTGGTCGGACCGCTCCACATCCGGTACACGGGTACATCGTCGGTCAGCCGCAGGACCAGGCCTTGGCTGATGCCCCCCTGGCCTTCCGTCTTGACGGCAGCCGTAATTTCGGCGCGTGCATAGTCGGGATCGGTGGCGGCGACCACCTCGGCCTTCCCCTGGAGAGCGGCGGGTACCTGCAGATCCCCACTCTGGACGTAGCCAGGGAAAAGGGAAAGCGCGAGGAGAGAAAAAGAAAGGAGAATGCTGGGCAATTTCATCTGTATTCCAGGTTACATTGTGAGAGAATCATGTACGGTACTCATCGTGCGAGGATCAAAGCGGGGGCTTCCGGCAGCGGCCAGAGCCCCTCCCCACGCGGCATCTTGAGATGGAGCTTGCCATCCTCGATCCAGGCTTCTCCACCGTCCAGCCGCAGCCTTGCCGCCTGCCGCAGGGCGATTCCCACACCCCGGTCCGCGGGCGCCTCTTCCAGACCCGCCGGGCTCCAGATCGACAGGATGCCGGGAAGACCGGTGTGGCTCTCATGGACAAAAACGAGGTCCAGACGGTCCTCTTCCACATGGGTGGACACCAGCAGGTAGCTCTGGTCGTTGGCGGGCACCTGCGCCCAGCCCCAGAACTGGACGATCCCGAAGGGATGTCCAATAAAAAGGCGGCGGATTTCATCGGCAAGCGCGTACAGGTCCGGTTTACTTTCCATTGTTGCTGCCTATCGCCTCCGGGGAGAATTGTCCATCCCCGCGGTTGACGCCCTCGGCCAAGGGTGGCACTATCCTTCTGCCTCCATCCAGGCGGATCCCATGTTCTCCTTCCCTCCCCAATTCTGAATTCACCCAAACCCCGGCGGTGCCGGGGGCTGACGGGCCTCCCTCTTCTGGGAAGGGCCCGGAACGAGGAAGCGATGTCTCCTGATCTGTTTGCTGTGCTCGATGCACACATAATTCCAGTTGCCGCCCACAACGCTACGACCATCGATCGCGCCGCGGCCTTCCCCGATGCTACCGTGGCTGCCCTGCGTGAAGCGGACCTGCTGGGTCTGGTTACCCCCCTGGCCCACGGCGGCCGGGGTCTGGGCGTGGCCGAGGCCGCCGAGGTCGTCGCACGCCTCGCCCGGGTCTGCGGCAGCTCAGCCATGGTGGCCTGCATGCACTACTGTGGCGCCGCGGTGATCGCCGCCCACGGCAGTGCGGAGCTGAACCGCGCCGTCGCCGAGGGCCGTGTGCTTGCGACCCTGGCCTTCTCGGAAGCTGGCTCCCGCAGCCACTTCTGGGCACCTGTGGGCAGCGCCACACGGGTAGAAAACGGCATCCGGCTGGACGCCCAGAAGAGCTGGATCACCTCTGCCAGCCATGCCCACGCCATCGTCTGGTCCTCCAAGCCGCTGGCAGCCGAGGGCGCCAGCACCCTGTGGTGGGTCCCCGGTGGCGCCGCCGGTCTGCACGTTCCGACCCCCTTTGACGGCCTGGGCCTGCGCGGGAACGACTCCGCCCCCATGCGCGCCGAAGGGGTGGTGATCCCCGAGGCAAACCGCTTGGGTCCCGACGGCGGCGGCTTTGATGTAATGATGGGAGTTGTGTTGCCAATATTCAACATCCTTATCGCCGCCTGCTCCATCGGCCTGATGGAGGCTGCGCTGGCCGGTGCCGCCACCCACGTGGGGAGCACCCGCTACGCCCACCTCGGCTCCTCCCTCTCGGAGCTGCCTACCATTCGGGCATATCTCGCAAAAGCACGGGTACAGGCTGATATGGCCACCTGCCTTTGGCGGGATACCATCACTGCGGTCACGACGGGGCGGGCCGACGCGATGCTGCGGGTCCTGCAGGTCAAAGCCGCGGCCGGAGAGGCGGCCTTGGAGGTCACCAGTACCACCATGCGGGTCTGCGGCGGAGCGGCATTTCGCAAAGAGCTGGGCATTGAGCGGGCTTTCCGCGATGCGCAGGCCGCCAGCGTGATGGGCCCGACCTCGGATGTGCTCTACGACTTCATCGGGAAGGCCGTCTGCGGCCTGCCTCTTTTTTGATCGGAGGCCCAATGTCTGACATTCTTCTGCTCGGTGCGGTGGCCTACGATCCCAAGGTGGTGACCATCTGGGATGGTTTTAAGGCCTGGTTCGCCCAAAAAGGCTTGCCTTTTGACTATATCCTCTACACCAACTACGAGCGTCAGGTAGAGGCCCAGCTGGCCGGCCAGGTGCATGTGGCCTGGAACTCGCCGCTGGCCTGGATCCAGACCCAGCGTCTGGCAAGCCGTATGGGTCGGGAGGCAACTGCATTTGTCATGCGGGACTCCGACCGGGATCTGCGCTCGGTTGTCCTCGTACGTGCCGATGGTCCCATCCGAGAGGTGAGCCAGTTGGCGGGACATTCCGTGGCGGTGGGTGCGGCGGACTCTCCACAGGCAACCCTGATTCCACTCTATCACCTCCAGCAGGCGGGGCTGAAGATCGACGGGGATCTAACCGTTGTGCGTCACGACCTCCTGGTGGGCAAACATGGCGATCACATCGGCGGGGAGCGCGAGGCGGTACGTGCACTCTTGACAGGTCAAGTCGCGGCTGCCTGCATCCTCGATGGCAACCTGCTTCAGTTCAGCGCCGAAGGCAGTATTCCTCCGGGTAGCCTGCGGGTTCTGACGCATACCGCTCCCTATGATCACTGTGTGTTCACCGCCCTGGACGGGGTGCCGGCACCGCTCCTGGCCACCTTCACCCAGCTCCTGCTGCAGATGAACTACAGCGACCCCGAGGTACGGCCGCTCTTGGACCTGGAGGGGCTGAAGCAGTGGAAGGAAGGGCGTACCTCTGGTTTTGCGCAGCTCAACGGCGCGGTGGACAGCTTCGGTAGCCTGGAGCCCTGGCTTTCTGCGGCAGAGGCGCGCCTACGTGCCTGAGCGGCTGGATCTTGGCGTTCTGGGCCTGGATCGGGGCGGCCACCTGCTGCTGCGGCGGGCGTTGCGGCGGGTGCCTGTGGGCGAGGAGCTGCAGGTGGTTGGCCAGGATCCGGCCTTGGGGCTGATGTTGGGCGCTTGGTGCCGGGCTCAGGGGCACGAATTCCGGGACGAGGCCGGGGGCGGTCGGCTTCGTCGCGGCGGGGCTCAGCAGGAGCGCTGGTCGGGGGCGACCCGTGCCGGTAGCCCCGATCTTGTCGCGGATCATCCTGCTGCTTCCTGGGGCATGGCCGCGCGAGGTGCGCTTGTGGAGGCGGGGAGCCCGGCCTTCTCCTTTCGCCTCCGCGACAAGGCGCAGGTGTGGACCGAGGATGCGGCACGTTTTTATGCCCAGGCCGCCGCCGCGCAGTGGGACCCGGCCACCGCCATTCCCTGGGAAGCCAGCTTTGAGCTGCCGGAAGAGGTCGAGGACGCGGTGGTCCAGTTGATGAGCTACCTGATCGAAAATGAGAATGCGGCACTGCTGGTACCTGCACGGTTTCTGGGGCAGCTACATCCCCACTTCCGCGAAATTATTCAGGTACTTTCTATTCAGATCGCCGATGAAGCCCGCCATGTCGAGGTGTTTACGCGGCGGGCGGGCCTTAAGCGGGCGCTTCCGGGCCTGTCCACCGCGGGCGGCCAGGCCTCGCTGAAGACCCTGCTGGACGAGCCAGACTTTGTATTGGCCACTCTGTTGTTAAGTGTTCTAGGAGAAGGGAGCTTTCTGAGCCTCCTCCGTTTCCTGCAGCTCTACGCTCCGGATCCGGTGACTGCTGAGATTGCCCGCCTGACCGCCATTGACGAGGCCCGGCATGTGGCTTTTGGCCTGTCACACCTATGTTATTCGGTGGAGCAGCAGCCGGATTTGCGCTACCGTTTGGCCGCCGCAATCCGGGGCCGCCACGACACACTACAAGAAACTTCCGGCTTGAACGAGGAGGTTTTTGATGCGCTGCTGCTGCTGGCCGCCGGGAGCTGGCGCCCGGAAGATCTGGCCCGCGGCTGGGATCGGGTGACCGCCCTGAAGCTGGAGATGGACCAGGGACGTCAACTACGCTTGAGGAAGCTGGGTTTTTCGGAAGGGGAGGCAGCGGGACTCTCCCAGCTACATACGCGGAATTTTATGTAGGGGATGTACGAAGCTCCGGCTCGCAGGTTAAGGCGCCGGAATGGCCCGGACCTCCTCCTTTCTCCCACCCAACACCCACAGAATCTCCTTCCGTGAGGCGCTGCGGGTCTGGAGCTATATCGGGCTTAACAGTTTTGGCGGACCGGCCGGGCAGATCGCGCTGATGCACCGGGTACTGGTAGAGGAAAAACGCTGGGTGGGTGAGCAACGTTTCCTCCATGCACTCAACTATTGTATGTTGCTGCCTGGCCCGGAGGCGCAGCAACTCGCGGTGTATATCGGCTGGCTGCTACACGGCTACGCCGGGGGCCTTGCTGCGGGTTTACTCTTTGTGGTCCCAGGCTTTTTCGCCATGCTCGGCCTCTCTATACTCTATGCCAGCTATGGCAGCCTTGGACCGGTGTCGGCCGCTTTTTTTGGCCTGAAAGCCGCCGTTTTGTCGGTGGTGGTCGAGGCGGTGCTGCGTATCGGCAAGCGTGCCCTGAAAAACCCGGCGATGAAGGGCGTTGCCGCAGTCAGCTTTATCGGGATCTTCCTCTTTTCGATTCCCTTTCCGCTGATCGTTGCGACTGCCGGACTGGTGGGGCTGGCCGGTGGGCGAATTTGGCCCCCGTTTTTTGTTTCGGCCCCGACTGCGGGGGGAGGAGGAGGGGCGGTCGATCAGCTCTTGGAGGCGGAGGTCCCACCACATACCCGGCCTTCGCTACCCCGCGCGCTATGGGTGGCGGCCGTGGGACTGAGCCTGTGGCTTGTTCCCGTATTTGCTCTTTATGTAAGCTCCTCTGGCCAGAGCGTGTACAGTCACATCGCGACCTTTTTCAGCAAGACCGCGGTGGTCACCTTTGGTGGCGCCTATGCGGTGCTGGCCTACATCGCGCAGGCGGCTGTAGAGCAGTATGGTTGGATGAAGCCGGGAGAAATGCTGGATGGACTGGGCCTTGCGGAGACCACCCCGGGTCCACTGATCATGGTGGTGGAATTTGTGGGCTTTCTCGCAGCCTATCGGAATCCCGGTGCGCTGCCGCCCCTGTGGGCGGGCTGCCTGGGTGCCGTCCTCACCACGTGGGTCACCTTTGCCCCCTGCTTCCTGTGGATTTTTGTAGGTGCTCCCTGGGTGGAGTGGCTCCGGGGCAACCGCGTGTGGTCCGCCGCCCTATCCACCATCACCGCTGCGGTGGTGGGGGTGGTGCTGAACCTGAGTCTCTGGTTTTCGCTCCACGTGATCTTTACGGAGATAGGAAGCTGGAAAGGTCCCTTGGGGATGGCGCTGCCGGTGCCGGTCTGGGAGAGCCTGGACGTCGGTGCCCTGCTCATCAGCGTGGGGGCGATGGTGGCCACCCTGCGCTTCCACGTCGGCATTCTCAAGGTGTTGGGGGCCAGCGCCGGTGCGGGAATTTTCTGGTGGTGGCTGCACCTGTAGGCAGATCCGGGTCGGCTATCGCATAGAAAAAATGAATGAAGGTTCATTCATCCTCCTACACCGCCGCCCTCCCCGTCCGGTTGCGCCAGCCCATGATCCCGATCACCACCAGAGCGCCGAAGGCTGAGCCCAGAAGCAGGCGCAGCACCGCCTGGATGTCGCCCGAGCTTTTGCCAATCACCAGCTCCTGTACCACCGAGCCCAGCGAGCCCATGCCGTTGATCACCCCGGCCACCGCCACCGCACCTCGTCGTGAGCCGATGTCCATCGCCCCTGCCCCGGTCATCAGCGCATCCGGACCGTAGAGCGTAAAGCCCACGAGCGCCAGGCAGACCGCAAAAACCGGCAGGGACTGGCCAAAGAACAACAATATCACACAGGAGAGCACCAGCCCGGCCGTCATCCACAGGCAGATCCCCACCCGTCGGCTCGTAAAGTAGCGATCCGAAATCCACCCTGCAAAAAGAACACCGAAGATCCCTGCCACATCGAAGATCGTCGAGTAGTAGCCTGCGTCGTCTCCCTTCAGGCCAAAACTGCGCTCCAGGAACCAGGGGGCCCACGACCACAGGGCATAGCGGATAAATTTCAGGAAAAAATAGAAGGATCCCGCCAAAAGCATGTTGGTGACCAGAGTGGAGGTCCAGCGCATCGGCCCCTCGTCACCCGCTTCCCGGTCGGCGGCCTCTTCCACCGACGGCAAGCCCAGATCCTCGGGCCGATTCCGTTGGTTCAATAGGAAAAAAGCCCAGATCCCCCCAAGCACCAGGCTGCCCACAAAGAAGGCGCTCTGCCAGCCATAGTGGTGGAGCACCCAGGCGGCCATGGTGTTGGCTGCCACCCCACCCGCTTGGAAATTGGTGGCCCAGATCCCCATGACCCGGCCACGCTCCCGCTGTCCGAACCAGGCCGCCATCGTCCCCACGTTGCCCGACCAGCCCGAAGACTGGGCAAAGCCATTCACCGCCATCAATACCAGGAAGCTGAGGTAGGATCCCGACAGCCCCATCCCCACATTTACGGCGATAGAAAGACCCATTCCCAGCAGGACAAGCAGGCGTGCCCCCGCACGCTGGCCCAGCGCCCCGTTGGCGAACTGCCCGATGGTGTAGGCCACGAGGTAGGCGGCACCGATCTGCCCCACCTGCTCGCCGCTGAAGCTCAGCTCCGTCGCGATGGTAGATTTTGCAATATAATACGGCTTTCTACAAAAATAATATCCAAAATAGGATAGCCAGGTGGCCGCAAAGATGCGCCAGCGCCACGCGATCAACTGCCGGGGTAGCTCCGACATCGCTAGGCCCCGCCCATTTTCAACAGCACGAGGTTCCAGGGCTCCACCACCCCCGCCTTGCTACTTCCTTTTTCTACCACCACCCCGGCCTCCGGCTCAGCCACCTTCCAGCTCTCCGTCACGACGCGCGGACTCTCCCAGGCAATCCGATCCCCGCTGGCATTTGCGAGAAGCACCACCACTTCACCCGCTGCGTTTTTACTTCCCAAAACCCACAGGTCATCGGTGCGATCCATGGCCAGATCCACCCGTGTGGGATGCGCCATCATCTCCTTGAAGAGCACAAAAGCCAGACCCGCCGGTTTGGAGCTTCCGTCCGGTCGAAACATCCCGTAGAAGTGCGACGCCTCCATCGCCGGGTCCACCCCGCAATAAAAATAGGCATCGTCCACACCCGCCTGCTGCATCGCAATCCAGGAGGCGGCCACCACCGCAGAAGCCTGCTTCTTCTCCCGTACTTCCGTACCCTGCTGCCCCGGTCCCCTGCCAGCACCGGGCCGGAAAGCCGTATTCCACTCGCTCACAATCTGTGGAAGATCCCCCCAGCCATTTTCCTCGGCATACTTCCGATACTGAGTGGCCGCATGGCTGTACAGCTCGGGTTTATTGGCGTACATATGCCACGAGATCGCATCTAAAGGAACTTTTCTCTCCTTGACCATCGCAAAAAAGGCCGCCGCCCAGGCCATGCCCTTGGGCGCGCGGGTCGCCCCTGGCGTCAACGCCGGTCCCACGATCTTCAGCTCCGGGAAATTGCTCCGGATCTCCTTCGCGGTCCCCGCAAAAAGATCAAAAAAATCTGCCTGCTCCTTCTTCCAGAAGTCCGGATTGTCGGGCTCGTTCCAGATCTCTACAAACTCCAGGGGCCGCCCGGCGGCCTTGGCCACCTTCACCATATGCCGCACGGTGGCAACCATCTTCTGTTGGGCCAGTTCAATATTCTCGATAGGTGCGGCTGTATGATAGGAATTTCCTAAACGAAGAAAAAGACCAAAACCACCGGTTGAAATCTGCTGGTAGACCGCATCCGTCGCCGAATAGTCCCCTGCTCCATTCAGACCAAAGCCGAAGGTAGGAAAGAGGTCGAAGGCTCCGTCGTAGTCGTGGGGACGGATCGCGGTGATGCCTACTTTTTGATACAGCTCCACAATATTGGGCGGTGCTCCTTTCGAGGACGGCCCCCCATTGACGCCCATCAGCGGCGCCAGCGGCCCCAGCTCAACGCCCGGAATCAGCTGGAGGGTACGCGCCGGCGCATCGGTGGGCAGTGCCTCCGGCCCCAGCACCAGGGTGTCGCCGTCGGGCAGGTTCCGGCCTCCTCGACCGGCCGGGCGTGGCGCCTTGCCCTCGCGTGGCCCACGTGCGCTCGGGGTCGTGACCGGGGGAGCGGGCTCCTGGGCGGAAGGGCCGGAGGGCGACAAGCAGGCAAGCAACAGCAACCACATCCCTCCTTCCTTACACACTCGCCCCTCCGAGGCTACGCAGCGTTGGGACAATCGGAGGGGATCGGGCATCACAGTCTGATAGGCCATCCACTTGTGGTATCCTAGGGGTTGGAGTTTCCATGCGGAAGTCCCTGCTTTTGCTTTCCGGGTTGATGTGGAGTACCAAGGCTCTTGCAGCCGACACCTGGGTTTACTACGACCCTACGCTGATGACCGCGGGGGACGTGGCCACCCTGACCAACCAGTTTGTCGCCGCGGGCGGCTCGGTCACAACCACCACGTCCAGCGTCTGGCCCACGAACTACACTGGCTACAAGCTCGTGGTGATCCTGATGCCGGCTTCCGCCTTCAGCGCCGCCCAGGCCAACGCGCTGACCACTTTTGTTAACAACGGCGGAAGGTTAGTGGTTTCCGGGGACTATGGCACCGGCACCGGCTTTCAACCCTGGAACAACCGTGTGAACGCACTGATGACCAGCATGGGGGTACCACTTTCGCTGGGGAACTCGGTGATCAGCGGGGGTGGCTGTGCATCCACCGCCACCATTGTGGCGGACGATGTCACCTCGGGGATGACGAGCGCCTACATTGCGGCGAGCAACAATGTCGCAGGCGGTACCGCACTGATTTACTACGGTGGAAGTGCGGTCGCGGCCGTTGCCCAGCCGAACAGTGTCGGTCATGCACGCACCCCTTACGACGTGGTGCTCTTTGGGGACACCAACCTTTTGCTGGGGAGCTGTGCCGGCTATAGCTCCCAAACCAGCAACGCGGGGATGTGGCAGAATATCTATGATGGAACCTGCGGAGATGCCGACGGCGACGGCTATACCGACGATAGCTGCGGCGGCACCGACTGCGACGACAGCAACCGGACGGTGTTCCCCGGTGCGGCCGAGAGCTGCGACGGCCTGGACAACGACTGTGATGGCGGCGTAGATACGCCGGTTCCCAGCAATGCCACCACCTGGTATGCAGATAGCGATGGCGACGGTTTTGGCAATGCTGCCAGCGGCTACGCCTCCTGTACCCGCCCCACCGGCTACGTCGGCAACAGCGCCGACTGTGACGACGGCAGCAACACCGTCTACCCGGGCGCGGCCGAGTCCTGCAACGGCATCGACGATGACTGCGACGGGACCATCGACGACAACCCCACCAACCTCAATTCCTGGTACGAGGATCGCGACGGCGACGGCTGGGGCTTTGGTCCGGTCACGCTGGCCTGTACCGCGCCTACAGGCTTTGTATCGACCAATACCGATTGCTCGGATCGGGACGCCACCATTTATCCCGGCGCAGCAGAAATCCCCTACGACAACATCGATCAGGACTGTGATGGCGCCGACCTGCAGGATGTGGATGGGGACGGCTACGCCGGAGGAGGAGGCAGCGACTGCTGGGACAGTAATGCCACGGTCTACCCCGGTGTTCCCGAGGTCGAAGACGGTGTCGATCAAGACTGTGATGGTGCGGTAGACGAGGGAACCACCGCCTTTGATGACGACGGCGACGGCTATACCGAGCAGGGGGGAGATTGCGACGACAACGAAGCACTCACCCACCCCGAAGGCACCGAAGTGGTGGACGGAGCCGACCAGGACTGCAACGGCATCGTCGATGATAACACCATTGCCTATGACGACGATGGCGACGGATCTACCGAGCTTCAAGGCGACTGTAGCGATGGCGACCCCTCCGTGTACCCCGGCGCGTCGGACGACGACCTGGATGGGGTGGACAACAACTGCGACGGTCTGGTGGACGGCGGTCTCAGCGATCCGGACGAGGATGGCTATGCAGCGGTCGCCGGAGACTGCGACGACTTCGATGCCGACGCCTACCCCGGCAACACCGAAATAGCCGACGGCAAGGACAACGACTGCGACGGGGTTGTAGATGAGGGAACATCGGTACGAGACGACGATGGCGACGGCATCTCTGAGGACCAGGGCGACTGTAACGACGAGGATCCCTCCGTAAATCCCAATGCCGCCGAACGTGCCAATGGTCGCGATGACAACTGCGATGGCGCTACCGACGAAAATACCCCCATCTCAGACGACGATGGCGATGGCTTCACGGAGGAGGCTGGCGACTGTGACGATGCCGACGCTACCAGCTCTCCCGCGGCCCCGGAGCTTCTGGACGGTCTGGACAACGACTGCGACGGCCAGGCCGACGAGGGGGCCGAGGATCTGGATGAGGACGGTGTCACCGAGGCCGACGGGGACTGCAACGATCAGAACGGCTGGGTAAACCCGCTGCAGGCCGAGCTTTGTGACGGGCTGGACAACGACTGCAACGGCGTGGTGGACAACGATGTCTGTGGCGACAGCCTGGACACCGGAAAGGGCACCGAGCCCCCCGGATCCTGTGGCTGTGATGGCACCGGGGGCGCGGGCATTGCGACGTTTGGGCTAGGTATCCTGGGGGCACTGCGTCGTCGGAGGAAAAACTAAGATGCGCTACCTTCTTCCACTTTTTCTCTTGGCCTGTCAAGGGGATACCTCCCTGACAAAAGTGCCCAAGGAGCTGACGGTCTCCCCCTCCCTGGTGGACTTCGGCACCATCGCCGTGGGCGACACCACCACCGAGGAGCTGACCCTGACCCATGTGGCGGGCACCGAGATCCGCGTGGTGGACCTCTCCATCCTGGACATTGCGGGTAGCTGGTTTTCGGCGGATGACAGCAACCTGCCCACCATCGCCATCGGCGAGAGTGGTGCGATCACCGTGAGCTATTCCCCACAGGAGGAGGGCTACCACCAGGCACGCCTGACCCTGGTCACGGACGAGGAGCGTGATCCGGAGCACGTGATCGACCTGCGCGGCGCCGCCGCCTTCCCGTCGCTGGACATCTACCCACCCATGGTGGACTTTGGCCCGGTGGATCCTGGAGATATTGGTAGAGGTAGCTTCACCATCCGAAACAGTGGCGCCGCCGCGATCCAGCTGAACAGCCTCTTCTTCACCAGCTCCCTCTTCTCCAGTGCTCAGGGCGAGGCCAAGGTGCTCTCGGGCATGGAGCTGGAGGTACCGCTGCTATACACCCCGCAGGACGGCGATCCAATTGTGGGTATTGTAAGCATCGATCTGGGCGGTGCCGGACTCCGGGAAGTAGAGCTGCGTGCGAACGACTGCGAGAATGGCGAACCCAGCCTCTACGATCTGGATGGCGATGGCACCACGGCCTGCGGTGGTGACTGTAATGACAACGAAGCCGCCGCCGCGCCGGGCATCCCCGAGAGCTGCGACAGCATCGACAACAACTGTAATGGAAACATAGACGAAGGTACCGACTGTGCCGACGATGATGGCGACGGCTACACCGAGCTGCAAGGGGACTGCAACGACAGCGCGGCGGCCGTGAACCCCGGCGCCACCGAGGACATCAGCAACGGTGTGGACGACGACTGTGACGGGGTCACCGACCGGGGCAGCCTGGATCGGGATGGAGACGGCTACGACACCGGCGACTGTGACGACAGCAACGCGACGATCTACCCCACGGCGCCGGAGCTGGCCGACGGCCTGGACAACGACTGCGATGGCCTTGCGGACGAGGGAACCGTCAACTACGACGATGACGGCGACGGCTATACCGAAGCCGCGGGCGATTGTGACGATGCGGACCCCTCCGCCTGGCCCGGCGCCACCGAACGTGCGGATGGTGTAGACGACGACTGCAACGGCATTACCGACGACCGTACCGAAGTCTATGATGACGATGGAGACGGCTTTACCGAGCAGGGCGGTGACTGCGACGATGCCGACGCCAACATCAGCCCGGCCGACCTGGAAGTGGCGGGAGACGGTCGCGACAACGACTGTGACGGCACAGCGTTGTAGACAGGCCAAAGCGCCGCCTCCTCCTCCGACCCTCCCCCCAAAAGCAGCAGAGCCGACCCGTAGGCCGGCTCTGTACCGCGAACCCGACTGAACTAGCGGCCTTCGTACCGGGCAATCGCTGCAACCACACCGGAGCCGGTCAGGCCCTCGTCCATAGAAATAACTTCCATGGTGGGGGAAAGCAGGATGGTGGTGGGGATGTAGCCGTCGGCATCCAACGGGGTGAGGCCCTCTTCGGCGGAATCGTCAGGACCGACCACAGCAACGGTGTCCAGGCCGTAGCCGGACTTCCACCGCTCCAGGGTGGTGGCGTTCGGCGTGGTGCCCGAGGTGTTCTGCATCAGCAGCTCGAAAGCCTGGAAGTTGGGATAGCTCTCGCGGATCTCGGCCTGCTCTTCTTCCAGGGTGGAAGCCATCTGCTGGCAGGGACCACACCAAGCGGCGCCTACGCCGATCAGGACGTAGTTCCCGCAGAAGTTGTAGAAGGAGATCCGCTGCCCGAAGGTGTCGGTGCCTTCCCAGTTGGCGGCCACGTCGCCTTTCTGGTAGGTGGTCCACTCATAGTGCTCGCCGTTGTAGTCGAAGCCGCCAACCCCCGTTGGCCCGGCTACCGAGAGGTCGGGAGCCACCGGGCAGCTACCCGGGGCGTAGTCCCCTTCGGCGATGGTGTGGGACCACTCAAAGGTGGGGTTGAAGCCGGTTTCCACTTCGTCGAAGTCGGAGAAACCGTCGCCATCGGTGTCAGCCATGCCGGGGTCGGTGCCCAGGTCGGCTTCTTCACTGTCCAGCAGGCCATCCCCATCGGCATCGACAGGGCCTTCCTCTTTCCCGGGGTTGTTCCCCTCGTCACCAGGACTGCCACCACAGGCAACAAGGAAAGACGCGAAAAGCAGCAAAGAGCGGGACATGAAGGCCTCCTGAAGTACCAAGGATGAGTATGCTGTCCAAGTGGAAAAAATGCAGCTTCTTGAGGTCAAAGGGCTGTAAAGCCCACCCTCAGCTCAGGGCTTGACCATCTCCATCGCGGCGGTGATCGCGACGGTGTAGTCCGCTTTGTCGAAGGTGTTCACGAGCATGTTCTCGTCCACCAGCATGACCGTGGGCCAGCCGTCCGGATCGATCCAGCCGCGTACGATCCAGTCCGGATCGCTCATGACGGGGATGTAGGGGCTGGGGTAGGTGGCGTACCATGTGGAGATCGTGCGCTCGGTGGGCGGGGTCTGGTAGCTGCCGTTGCCCGCGTCCAGGATGGTGACCCAGTAGAGATCGCCGTTCTCCACCATGTCCGGAAGGGACTCGATCCAAGGATAGGCCGGATCGCCCGCAAAATCATCGAAGGTGCTGGGCTGACGCTCGATCAGCTTGGCCATCTCGTTGCACCAGTAGCACCAGGCGCCCGACAGGTCGATCAGGATGGGCTTGCCCTGGTGGCCGAAGTCGTAGATGTCCACCGTCTCGCCGAACTGATCCACCAACTGGAAGCGGGGAACATAGCTGGTCCCGGCAATCACCCGACGTTCGTCCGGGTCACCCACGGTCATGCTGTCCTTGTCCGGGTTGAAGGGCCAGCCACCCTTGTAGATCACCGACGCGGGATCCACCGGGTTGGTGCCCGCCAGGGACTCGGCAAAGTCGGTGTAGCCGTCCGCATCGGTATCGGCAGACGTGCCGCTGGTGCCGAGGTCTTTTTCGTCGCCATCCAGAAGCCCGTCTCCGTCCGTGTCTTCCACCAGCGGATCGGTGCCGAAGTCCACCTCTTTGGCGTCGCCCAGGCCATCGCCATCGCTATCGCGTTTGTCGGGGTTGGTACCGGCGGCCTCCTCGTCCTTGTCGGTCAGGCCGTCGCCATCGCTGTCGGGATTGCAGGCGAGGAGGAAGAGGGGGAGACTGAAAAAAAGAACGCGCATGGATCACCAAGGATGCCACATTGTACCCCCACCTGAGGCCCACCCGCAAGCAGGAGAGACTACAAGCCCAGGACCTGTTCGACGGTGTAGCGCCCGGGGGGGCGGCCCACCAGCCAACGTGCCGCATGCATCGCCCCTTGTACAAAAACCGTGCGGGAGCTGGCCACATGCCGCAGCTCCAACCGCTCGCCGGGACCCGCGAGAAAAACCGTGTGATCTCCCACCACATCGCCCATGCGTAGGGCGTGCATACCGATCTCTCCGGGTTGGCGGGGACCGGTGCGTCCGTGGGTGAGCGGAAGCTGGGCACCCCGGCCGCGCCGGATCGCCTCGGCCAGCCGCAGCGCCGTGCCGGAAGGAGCGTCCTTTTTTCCGATATGGTGGAATTCCACCACCTCGGCATCGAAGTCGGCCAAAGCCCGCGCCGCCTCCTCCACCAAACGCGCCAGCAAGGCAACACCCAGCGAAAAATTCGCGGCATGAAGCAGCGGGATCGTGGGTGCATCGGGAGGAATAATGCCCGTCGTCCCGCTGACGACGGGACAGCGGGCGTGGTCCAGAAGCCGAAGCAGCCCGGCAGGC
>CAITDR010000204.1 GCA_903891165.1 uncultured Pseudomonadota bacterium | reverse complement strand
TCGGCGCCCGCGCCAAAGCCGAGATCATGCTCCTTTTCCCGGGGGTTGAAGTGCACGGCTTGGCCGTGGATACGCACATGGTCGGTCAGCTCGAAGCCGATGCGCAGCTCGTTTTCGGTGAGGTGGTTTTCGAGCACGCCCGAAAAACCATCGAGGTGGCGGAACCAGCCGTAGACCCGGCCGATCTTTCCGCCGAACTGCAGCTCGGCCCCGGCGGTGGGGCGCCCGAAAAGGGAGGGCTCCAGTGCGTTTCCCGTGGCGCCTAAAAAGAGACCCAGCTTCAGATCCAGGCCTTCGCGGCCTCCAAAGAGGTCTACCCCGATGCCCGCCCGGCCCAGCCAATTCCCGGTGGGGGCCACCCGTGCGGCCACCAGCACGTAGCCGTCGTGTTTGCCCTCCGCACGGGCGCCCAGGTCCAGCACCAGGGACTCAGGCGTCCATTGTCCGCCTGCTTCCACATGAAACTCCGGGCTCTCTGCCAGCGCGACCAGGACTGTTGTAAGCAGCATTCCGCCTCCTCCTCCTTCGACACCGGCGCGGGAAAAGCTGCTACCGCCAGAGTGCCCGAAGGAGGGGAGGAAGGCTCAGAGGGCGCAGATCTTGCCACCGGGTGCGGTAAAAGCGCCGTCGCCGTCCACGTCCACATAGATGGGATTCGTCGTGACCCGAGGGGTGCCCGTCGGGTCGTACCAGGGAAGCCCGTCGGGCAGGTAGCCCTCGCCGAAGGCCAGGACCACCACATAGGCATCCTGCTCCAGGGTCAGCGGAATCAGGTCGTCAAACTTGATAACCTCGTCCGGGCGGGTCGCTGCGACCGTCGCGACGCGATCACAGTTAACCAGGACCTCAACCCTTGACACGTCAATAGAAGGGACGGCCTGAACCTGGACCCAGAGATCCAGATTTCCGTCGGGAGCACTGGCCAGCTCGCCCATGCCTGCCCCGTTGGCACTCACCCGTGCAAATGCCCCTGCGCTCACAACGGCCTTTCCGCTCTGGATGGAGGCGACCAGCTCCTCCTGATCAAAAGACGCGGGATCGTCGGTGGAGGAGGCAAAATAGGTGCGGGGAAAGCCCAGATCCTCAAAGCCGTGGCTGTCAGAGGTGCCCAGCGCCACGATGGGGTGCCCGTGGTTCTGGAAGGAGAGCCAGTCCTCGATCAGCCCACTGCTGCCGGGATCGTCGGGATTGACGTACACATTCGGAAAGCCGTTCATGTACTCCACCCCTTCAAAATCCCAGGACCAGATGGTTGCGTCCGCATCCATGCCCATGAGCGTGGGATCGGTCAGGGTGACATTTCCGGCGAGCCGATCCCAGCCTGTCAGGCACAGGAAATTGCAGCCGCCCCGAGGATGATTCAGTACCCGCACCTGAGCGCCCCGCTCGGCCTCCAGCGCAAAAATCTCTCCGAGCCCGCCGCCGTACCATTTCACCGAGTTTCCGCGCGGATCGCTGAAATCGGGCGGGAAAGGCCAGGCATTGGTGTGCTCGGGGCTGGTGGCCGTCACCTCCTGGCCCACCACATCCGCCATCCATGCCGAAACCCCGGCCTCCTTGATCGCCGGGGATAGATCCTGGATGTTTTCGTGGTTGGTGTGGATCACCACCTCCAGGCCAGTCCCGGCGGCGGAGCGGGCGCGGTCCACCGGCAGCACGGTGGAGTCGGCCGAGGGCTCGTCGTGGACATGGCCATCAAAGGACATCCAACCTTCCGTATCTACGAGGTGTAACAGCGTCGCCGTCAGGACGGCCTCGCCTCCTTCAGGTACGGTGACCTCAGTCTGCACGGGCTCGTACTCAAAACCCCGGGCCACACTCACCGTCCAGGTGCCGGGGGGCAGCGGCTGCGGATCTTCTCCGGGGATCGCATAGAGCAGGCGTCGGTTTTCGCCCTGCGTAAGAGTGATCATCGCCGGAATCTGCTGGCCGTCCCCGTCGGTGATGTCCATCCGCAGGCTCCCCGCCGCTCCGATACTCAGATCGCCGTTTTCTTCGGGCACTCCCGTCCAGCGTCCGGAGGCGTTGGGCAAGAGTCGGCTGGGCCAGCCCAGGCTCAGAATATCCCCCTCATAAGAACCCTCCGTGTCCGTACGCAATCGCGACACATTGTGCCAGACTCCGTCGGGATCCTGCACCTGTACGTCCACGCTGGCGTCGGCCACGGGGAGGCCGTCGGGGTCCAGCACCCGCCCGGCTACCGGTGTCTGGGTGCAGTCGGAACCGGGAATCGGTTCTTTTAAGGCTGGACAAAGTGCGTTCACCGCCTGATTCAGCGTGGGCGCCGCGACCAGGGACAGTGGAACGGTCACCGGCTGGGTGGGTCCCACCTCCAGCGCCTGCAGGGCCTGGTAGACATCCACCAGCGCAGTCACGCCGGAGATTTCCGTTTTCGCGAGGTTGGCACCGGGCATCCCAATGGCGTAGCCGCCGTCGCCATCCAGGGACTCCAGCCCCACCCAGGGCACCGAGGTGTCAAGCCCCAGCCCACCCACCGAGATCCGGTCCAGACCAGCCGCAATCAGCTCCGTATGGTCGGAGGGGAAAAGTATAGATCCGACCAGCAGATCCATGTCCTGCTCGCTGCGCAGGACCACCTCGCTGTGTAGCACCGGATCGTCGGGATAGAGGGTGTAGCGCAGCGTGATGTCCAGGCCCCAGGGCGGCAGGAGGCGCTCGGGGCGACCGGCGCGCAGCAGTCGCCGCAGCAGATCCATCTCCACCAGCCAGAAACGGTCGTCTGTGGCGGAGATTTCGACAACGGCTGGCCCGCCAAGGTGTCCGTCGGAGACGACGGTGGCCTCGATGCCGCGGATCATATGCAGGTGCGAAGCCTCAAAGTCGGCAAGCTTCAGCTCTCCCACCAAAAAGCCCCATTCGCCGAAGCTTTCGGGGGCGGCCTGGGTGCAGCCCTCCAGCGCCACCGCGTCGATGACCATTCCGCCATAGTGGTAGTAGGTCTTGGGGTTTTTTGGATCGGAGATGACGTAGGCCACCTTGCTGTTGCTCAGCAGCACGTCACCGGGGCCGCCCAGAGCATCGTGACCGACCATGCGCTCGTGGTCGCCAAGCAGCGGGCGGGCGGTGGACCGTCCGGCAACGGGGCAACCATCGGCAAAAATGCCTTCGCCGGTGGGATTTTTCGGGGGAGGGTCCAGGGGGGAGGGACAGGCCAGCAGCATCAGGAACATGGGCGGGATTGTAGCGGATCCGTCACCTGTTTGTCACTCTTTTACCGGCTCGTTCAGCAGGGCGGCCATGGCCGGCCACCAGTCCTCGCTGCCCAGGGCGGGGAGCTGGTTGGGCGCTTCGGCCCAATGGGGACCCCGGTCAGCGCGCACCGCAAAAATGCCGGAACGTAGCGGGCCTTTGACGCTCTGACCTTCGTAGTCCCAGCAGAAGGCGCCCGACACCGCACGGTCGCCAAAGGCAAGGCGCAGCCGCCTTTCCACCCCCCCTTCTCCCACCCAGTCCTGCGCATAGAACAGTGCGAGCCCGCCCGGATTCAGCAAAACCGGAAGTAGATCCAGCAGTTCTGACAGGAGCTGCGGTGTGGCCGCATGGGTGTGGATGTCGGCTGCCTGCTGCCCCACCCAGGGCATCAACAGCGGCAGCACAAAGCTGATCCGGTCAAAGCTCCCGAATCGGGCAGCCTGGGCCAGCGGCACGGTGTGGGACACCAGATTGTCCAGACCGGAAAGTGCGGCGGTCACGTCGCAACCTACCAGCGCACGAGGGTTCAGATCCAGGGCGATCACCTCATCAGAAGAGCGGGCGGCCCGCGCGGCGACGCCCCCACTTCCGGAGCCCAGATCGAGGTGCCGCCCCACCCGCTGCCGTGGCAGAAATCGTCGCATCGCGAGAGTGGTGCTATCGGGCAGGAAGAGCGCATTTTCGATGGAAAAAGCTCTGTCACCGCGGTCCCCCCAAATCAGGTCCTCCTCCAGGGGTAGGACCGTGCCACTCGCCTGCACCCGGCCACCTGGCAGATCCTCGGTCAGACCGGCCCCCTCCAGCTCGGGGAGAAGGCGATAGAGCCCGGCTTCTTCCAGAGCTTCTCCCCGGACAAAGAAGCGCACCAGCTCTTCCAGGCCGGCCCCGTTGCCCACCGGCCGCTCCCACCATGCCCCGTCCATCTGAGGTCCATTCCAGGCCAGAATCCCCAGGGATTGGGCAACCGGACGCGGACGATAGCCGACGCGGCGGAGGGCCACACCGAGGTGCTTCAGGGACAGCGGGTTGGTGGACATCCCCTCCGCTAACGCGCGGCGGCCCTCAGTAGGTGGGCATGGTCGGATCCACCTGCTGGGCCCAGCCCACGATGCCACCTTCCAGGTTGAAGCAGCGATAGCCTGCCTGTGCCAGCACGTTGCAGGCCTGAGAGCTACGTCCGCCCAGCTTGCAGTGCACCAGGATCTCGCGGTCCTTGGGGATTTCTGCGAGGCGGTTGCCCACTTCGGTGTGGGGGATCAGTGCGTCGGCCCAGGGGAAGCGAACAATACCGGCTTCACGGTCGTTGCGAACGTCTAACACAAAGGGCTTCCAGCCGCTGTCCAGACGCTGCTTGGCGTCGGTGACCGAAATCCGTTCGAAGCCATCCGCATTTGCAACGGGGGTGTTTTCCAGGGAATGACCGTCTGCCTGCTTGGGGATCCCGCAGAATTGCTCATAGTCGATGAGCTTTTCGATCTTCGGCGCCTGAGGATCCTTGCGCAATTTCAGCTCGCGGAACTTCATGGTCAGGGCGTCAAAGAGCAGCAGCCGCCCGGAGAGGGTGGTGCCCACGCCGAGGAGCACCTTGAGTGTCTCGGTGGCCTGAATGGTGCCGATAATTCCAGGGAGTACCCCGATGACGCCACCCTCGGCGCAGGAGGGCACCAGGCCGGGCGGGGGGGGCTCGGGGTAGAGATCCCGGTAGTTCGGACCCTCCTGGTAGTTGAAGACGGTGGCCTGTCCTTCAAACTTGAAGATGGAGCCGTAGACGTTCGGTTTGCCCAACAGCACGCAGGTGTCATTCACCAGGTAGCGGGTGGGGAAGTTGTCTGTCCCGTCCACCACCACGTCGTAGGGGGCGGCGATACGCAGGGCATTCTCGGAGGTGAAGGGCTCCTCAAAAATGTCCACCTGCACGTGCGGGTTGATGTCCTGGATCCGCTCTTTTGCGGAGATCACCTTCCGTTTTCCGATACTCGCGGTGCCATGGATGATCTGGCGCTGCAGGTTGGAGGCGTCCACCACGTCGAAGTCCACAATGCCGATGCGGCCCACGCCCGCGGCAGCCAGATACATCAACAGCGGCGAGCCCAGGCCACCGGTACCGATACACAGCACCGAGCTGTTTTTCAGCTTGGTCTGGCCTTCTATGCCCACTTCGTCCAGAATCAGGTGCCGGGAGTAGCGGGCGATCTCCTCGTGGTTGAGCGCCTCCATCAGCGGCCCCCGGCGATGGCAGGCACGATGGTGAGGGCATCCCCGCTCTTGAGCGGGGTGGCCTCCCGCTCCAGGTGGCGGATGTCGTCCTCGTTCAAGTACACATTCACAAAGCTACGGAGTTTTCCGTCCTCTGTACGCAGGTGTTTGGAGAGGCCGGGAAAACGGCTGGTCAGGGCATGCAGCGCCTCCCCGGCGGTGTTGCCGTCCACTTCTACAGCAGCCTGACCCTCGGCAAATCCGCGGAGAGCGGTGGGAATCGAAATGCGAACAGACATGGAAACTCCAGGTTCAAGTCCAGAGATGTGCTTCCGACAGGTAGCGTTCCCCGCCGTCGGGGAAGAGGGTGACAACCACCCCCTGCTTCAAATTTTGACCCACCTGAATGGCACCCCAAAGGGCAGCGGCGGCGGAGGGGCCGACCAGGATGCCCTCCTCGCGGGCCAGGCGTCGTAACAGGAGGATACTCTCCTCGGTGGGAGCGGCGAGGTGTTGGTCCACGAGCTGGGGATCGTAGATGGCCGGGATGATCGCGGTTTCCAGGTGCTTCAGACCCTCCAGACCATGGTAGGGCGAGTCCGGCTGTACGGCGGCGCAGTGGATCTCGGGATTCAGCTCCTTTAAACGCCGGGAAGTCCCGACAAAGGTGCCGGTGGTGCCCAGACCCGCCACCCAGTGGCTGATGCGCCCCTGCGTCTGCGCCCACAGCTCCGTCGCGGTGCCGTGGTAGTGGGCCAGCCAATTGGCCGGGTTGGAATACTGATCCAGGTAGAGGTAGCGCTCGGGGTAGTCGCGCACCAGCGCGCGCGCCTGCCGGATGGCTCCGTCGCTGCCTTCGAGGGGATCGGTCTCGATCACCTCCACGCCATAGGCCGCCAAAAGCTGCTTTCTTTCTCGGTTTGCATTCTTGGGCAGGCAAAGCACGAGTCGGTGGCCACGCGCAGCGGCGATCATGCCGTAGGCGATGCCGGTGTTACCGGAGGAGGAGTCCAGCAGCAGCATTCCAGGCCGCAATCGTCCCGAATTTTCAGCATCCTGGATGATAGACCAGGCCGCACGGTCCTTCACCGAACCTCCGGGGTTGAAGCTCTCCAGCTTCGCCCAGATCTCCACCTCGGGTGGAACTAGCCCACGGGTCACCCGCTCCAGACGCACCAGCGGCGTTTTTCCAATGTGATCGACCAGGGCCACGCAGTCTCCTACCGCCTCAAGCTACACACTGCGAGGGCCGTCGTCCGCGCTTCCGGGCGATCTGGTAGCCCTTTGCTCAGGATCGGTGGCTAAGCCTTGCCCTGAATGAACATTCATTCATTGAATCAACGTCTAATCTGTACGCTACACTACTCCTTTTCTAGTGCGGCAAGGATGTCGGCGGGGTCGGCCATGCCGCCCACGCCCACGTCGCCGCAGGCGAGGCGCTTCTCCACCGGGTCCACGATCTGGTAGCGCCCCAGCTCCGAGAGCCACCGCAGGTTTCGCTGTACCACCGGGTGCAGCCACATCTCGG
>CAITDR010000203.1 GCA_903891165.1 uncultured Pseudomonadota bacterium | reverse complement strand
GGACTGTGATGATACAAACGCATCTATCTCTCCTGATGCTTCGGAACACTGCGACGGCATCGACGAAGACTGCGATGGGGTCATTGATAACGACGCGATCGACGCAAGCCTCTGGTACACGGATGCGGATGGGGACGGCTACGGCGCGGCCCTGATCGGTCCCGCTTGCAGTGGCTCCGCGGGCCAGTCGGCAAACGATGGCGATTGCGACGATTCCGATGGCCAGATCCACCCCGGCGCCCCCGAAGCAGACTGCGCCGATCCGGTGGACTACAACTGCGATGGATCGGTGGGCTACTCCGACGCCGACTCTGACGGTTCCCCGGCCTGTGATGACTGCAACGATGCCGACGCCACTGCCCATCCCGGTGCCACCGAGGTCTGCGATGGTGCCGACGATGACTGTGATGGAAGCGTCGATAATGGCGTCCTCCTCACCTTCTACCAGGATGCCGATACCGACGGTTTTGGCGACGCGGGCCAACCGACAGAGGCTTGTACGCCTCCCTCCCGCTACACCAGCGATGCGACGGATTGTGAAGATGCCGATGCGACGATCTACCCCGGCGCTGCTGAATTCTGCGATGGTCTGGATCACGACTGCGACGGCGCGATCCTGGAGAGCGGCTCGGTAGATGCCACCGCCTGGTATGCCGATTCGGATGGGGATTTGTTTGGAGGAGGGGGCGCGGTGTACGCCTGTACGGCGCCCACCGGCTACGTCGCGGATGGCACCGACTGCTTAGAGAGTGACGCCTCCATCTACCCCGGTGCCCCGGAAAGCTGCGACTCGGTAGACGAAGACTGCGACGGCACCGTCGATAACAACGCGGTGGACGCCACCTTTTGGTATGCCGACAACGATGCCGACCGTTTTGGCAACGCGGCGCGGGTGTTGTCCTCCTGCAATCAACCGGTGGGCTATGTAGCGGATGCTACCGATTGTGACGATACGATGAATGGGGTGAACCCCGCCGCCGCAGAAATCTGCGACGCGACAAACACCGACGAGGACTGCGACGGTTTGAGTGACGACGCCGACCCCTCCACCACCGGCCAAAGCCGCTGGTACGCCGACAATGACGGCGATGGCGACGGCGGCGCTACCGTCCGCCGCGCCTGCGAGGCCATCTCCGGCTACTCCGCCACCTCCACCGACTGTGACGATGGAAATGCCGCCATCTACCTGGGCGCCCAGGAGATCTGCGACGCGTCAAACACCGATGAAGACTGCGACGGTCTCTCCGACGACGACGATACCGGCGTTTTGGGCACCAGCAGCTGGTACCTGGACGCCGACACCGACGGCTACGGCGGCACCACCCGCCTCTCCGCCTGCGACCGCCCCGCCGGCTACCTGGCCACCTCCACCGACTGCAACGACGGAAACACCGCGATCAACCCGGCCGCTACCGAGATTTGCGATAGCTCCAATACCGACGAAGACTGCGACGGCCAGGCCGACGACAACGATGCCTCCGCCACCGGAAAGAGTACCTGGTACGCGGATAATGACCGCGACAACTATGGAGGGAGCGCAACCACCCAGGCCTGCGACCTGCCTTCGGGCTACCTGGCCACTTCCACAGACTGCAACGACTCCTTGGCGTCGATAAACCCTGGCGCCACGGAAATCTGCGACAGCGCCAACACCGACGAAGATTGCGACGGCCAAAGCGACGACTCGGAAAGCTCAGCCACCGGCAAGACCACCTGGTATCGCGATGTGGATGGCGACGGCTACGCCGGATCTTCCGCCTCCCAGGCCTGTGATCAGCCCGCGGGCACCTACGCCGCCTCCACCGACTGCAACGACAGCTCCACCGCCATCAGCCCCGGTGCCTCTGAAATCTGCGACAGCGCCAACACGGATGAGGATTGCGACGGTCTGGTGGACGACGCCGACAGCTCGGCTACCGGGAAAACGACCTGGTATCGCGACGTGGATGGCGACGGCTATGCCGGATCCTCTACCACTCAGGCCTGTGATCAGGCGTCGGGTACCTACGCCACCTCCACCGACTGCAACGACGCGGTCGCGTCCATCCACCCCGGCGGCACCGAAGTCTGCGACAGTGCCAACACCGACGAAGATTGTGACGGTCTCACCGACGACACCGACCCCTCGGCCACCGGCAAGTCCACCTGGTATCGCGACGTAGATGGCGACGGCTATGCCGGATCTTCCACCACCCAGGCCTGTGATCAGGCCTCGGGTACCTACGCCACCTCCACCGACTGCAACGACGCCGTTGCGGCAATAAACCCGGCCGCAACAGAGGTCTGCGACAGCGCCAACACCGACGAGGATTGCGACGGTCTGGCCGACGACGCCGACTCCTCAGCCACCGGCAAATCCACCTGGTATCGCGACGTGGATGGCGATGGCTATGGCGGATCAACCACCTCCTCGGCCTGCGATCAGCCCGCTGGCTACTTCGCCACCTCCACCGACTGCAATGATGCGGTCGCCGCCATCCACCCCGGCGGCACCGAAGTCTGCGACAGTGCCAACACCGACGAGGACTGCGACGGTCTCGCTGACGACAACGACAGTGTTGCCTCTGGAAAAACGAGCTGGTATCGCGATGTGGACGGCGACGGCTACGCCGGCTCCACCACCACCCTGGCTTGCGACCAGCCCGCAAACACCTACACCACCAGCACCGACTGCAACGATAGCTCTGCGGCGATCAGTCCGGCAGCAACAGAAATCTGCGACAGTGGCAACACCGACGAAGATTGCGACGGCCTCGCCGATGACAACGATCCATCGGCAACCGGCGCCACAAGCTGGTATGCCGATGGGGACAGCGATGGCTACGCGGGCACCGCCTCCACCTTTTGCGACGCACCCGCGGGTAGCAGCAGCAGCTCCACCGATTGTAACGACAGCTCCGCCTCCATCAACCCCGCTGCCACAGAAGTATGTGGGGACGGCATCGACCAGAACTGCTCCGGCGCCGACCTGGCCTGTGTACAGTGGAGTGGCACCGAATACGCCGATGCCTCCTATGATACCAAGATCACTGGCTTTTTCACCTCTGGAGAGCTGGGTACCGGCATGGCATCCGGAGATTTTGACGGGGATGGGGTAGGCGATCTGTTTATCGCCGATCCCAACTATGCCTACAACAGCTACTTTGGTACGGTCTTCGCCTACTATGGCGCTTTTACGGCGGGGCAGTGGCAGGCGGCCAACCAGGACGACCTCCTGATGTATTCAACCTCCACCTACAGCGGCTCCTACGGGACAAGAATGTCCAACATTGGCGACATCTCCAGTGATGGCAACGACGATATCATCATCTTTGGGACCGGCAGCACCAGCCTCCTCTACTACGGAGGAGACACTGGGAGCAATTCGCAGGCCACCTTTCTGGATCGCACTGTCACCTGCACCCATACCGAGCGCCTGGGCAATTGGCAGAGCAGCACGGCCGCAGACGAGTGGCTCTGCGGGGATAGTACGAACACGTCGAATCGTGGGATTGTCTATATCTATTCTGGTACTTCTACCGTGGCCGTGGGTTCTTATGCGGGGGAAAGTAGCACCGACTATGCTGGATCGGCGCTGGGTGCGGGGGACTTCGACGGCGATGGTCTGGACGACATTGCCGTTGGCGCCTACGCCGATGATGATACCGCCTCGGATGCGGGCGCGGTCTATTTACTGTTAGCGGACAATAGTACGGCCACCAGTCTGGCCATGGCCGATGCGAAGATTCGGGGAGCGGCCATGCAGGACAATTTCGGAAAAACCTTAGAAGTATTTGATGATCTGAACGGTGACGGCTTTGCAGATCTGGCGGTCAGTGCCCCCTCCCAAGACAGCGGTGCTGGCAATGCGGGTGCGGTCTATCTGATCACCAGTCCCAGTACCGGCTTGGTCAGCAGTATGGCCTGGGCTACGATCACCGGCAATTCAATCAACGCCAACATCGGTGGCAACGGTATGGACAAGGGCGACTTTGATGGGAATGGCCTGGAAGATCTCGTGCTCACTTCCATCTACGCGAACACCAGCGCCGGGATGACCTGGCTCTTCTACGCCCCGGGAAGTGGCAGCCAGTCCGTGACCACGGCCGACGCCATCTGGCGGGGTCAGAGTGCCACCGACTATTTCGGATCGGCGGTGGTTTCCATTCCTGACACCAATGGAGACGGCAAAGACGAGCTGGCCATTTCGGCCATCAACGGCGACAGCAGCTCCGGGGCCAACCAGGGTGCGGTGTGGATCTATCTGGCGCCCTGATGCCTACCACCGCGCGGGGCAGTGCCCCCCTTCCGCCAGCCACGTATCCACAAAGGCCGCTCGGTCTTCCATAAACTGCTTCAGCTCGGTTACCGCCTGATCGTGGCCACGGGTGGAGTAGGACTTCCGGGGATCCTGGTCCAGCGCATCCCGGATCTGGCTATTCCAGGCATCCACCTGAGCCTGCATGTCCGCCGGAACAAAGGCGTCCCGGCTCTTCTGCAGCTCCTCCACAAAGCGGTTGCACCACACTTCATCGGCCAGCACCCGCTGAACCAGCTCCTCCTTACGCCAGCCATAGTGCTCGTAGGTGATGGGGTCGCTCTCCAGGGTGTCCGGCCACACGAGGCTGCCGTCACCATAGCGGGAGTCGCCAAAGGAGAGGTCCATGTCGTAGGGGAGATACATAAAACCCTGTCCGGGAGCCTCGTAGAGGTAGTAGTTGATCTCCACGCCCGCCCAGTAGTTGTCCATCGCCGGAATCATGGCTTCGGTGGCCCACTCTGCGACGGCCTGGTCTAAATCCACAAGCGCGCCGATCTCTTCTGCGGTCCTTGCATTTTGCAATGCGGTCAGGGACTGGGTATCACCGATGTCCTCGTTGGTCTTCAGCTCGGATCCACCCTGGTAGAGATTGCCGGTTGGATCTTCAAAATTCCGCTCCAGGTACTCGCGGTCGATGCGCTCCACGTTGGTGTAGAGGCCGTAGTAGCTGCCGTCGATGGTCAGCCTGGCGCTGTTAGCACAAGAATAGGGAAGACCTCGACGTTCAAAGAGGGAAAAAGCGAGGCGCTCGTGCAGAAGTGTCCAGTCGTACCAGGGAGCGTCCAGCATCACCTTTCGTAGCCCCCGAAAGCGGGCATCGGGGTCCACCTCGTTGAAGGAGATTACAAACTGCATCTTGTCACAATTCCAGGACCAGTTGCCCTTCAGCCGCACCATCGCCTCGTAGCTCTGCCCGTCGTAGCCGAAGCTGACCGGCCGGTACTGCTGCACGCCGTTCTGGCAGTCCGTCTGGAGCCCGCGCCACTCGGCAGGAGTAAAAGTCAGCTCAAATTCCTGGAGCTGGTCGGGATCATAGATGTCGTCGCAAGCCTGGGGCCAGGTGGGCGCAGGCGGCTCGGTATCCGGGGGGACCGACTCTTTGGCGTCGGAGTCCGTTCCGGGGATCTCCTCCACCTCAGATTCCTGGATCGCCGAGTCTTTTCCGGGAGCGGACTCCCCCACCTCCAGTTGGATTGGACCGGGAGAGCGACAGGCGATCAGAAGGAAGAGGAAGGGGCTCATCCCACCATTGTACCCGAAAAGGAGCCACACCGGGGAAGGCTTTCCTTCGCGGATACCCAAGAAATTGATACATGATACATGATACATGATACATGATACATGATACATGATACATGATACATGATACATGATACATGATACATGATGCATGGTGCGGGCCCAGCACTCGATGGTTTAATAGGCTTCGTCGTGAGAGTGGCGGTCGTTAGCTCGACGGGCGGACTGCTTCGAGCGAGGCGTTGCTTGGAGCCAAGGCTGCGGTTGTTATTGGCGGAGTGCCTCCGAGATAGCGTTGCAAAGAGGGCCTTCTGCCCTCTC
>CAITDR010000202.1 GCA_903891165.1 uncultured Pseudomonadota bacterium | reverse complement strand
GTCAGCTACGGCGTTGCCCAATGCCCCCTCGGTGGGCAGGCCCACGGCCTCGACGTAGGTGGCCTCGGTGCTACCCAGGTAGACCTTGGATAAACAGGAAAAACTTCCGGCACTTTCGGTAATACTCACTACGATATCGAGCTTTCCGTCGCAGGTCAGATCCACACATTCGTCCTGACCGTTGCAGTCCTGATCGACCAGATCCCGAGGGATCTCCGCCGCACCTGGATGGATATCCGCATTCCCATCGTTGCAGTCCACGCTGTTGGCGACAAAACCCGCGGGCTGGGAGCAGTCGGTGGTGCTTGCGGCCGCATCGCCGAAGCCGTCGCCGTCGGCATCGGAGAACCACAGCGTCGTGCAGACGTCCACAGAATCAGACCCTTTGGTGGAGTCCTCTTCGGAAACACTGTCTTTCGCGCCGGTCGGGCCACAAGCAAGGAGAAGCAGCAGCATGGGCGGATTGTAGCGCATGTCGCACGCAGCGACGACGTGGCAGCCCAAAGGTTAGAGGGGAGGAATGGAATCTCTCCGCTACCACATCAACATCCGGGCCCCACGTCCGGCGCGCCTTCGACAGCTGGCCGCCCGGCATCGCCTGGACCTCTGCTTTGGCTCCATCCGCAAAGAAAAACGCGGCTTTTCGATGGATGTCTACCTGAGCCCCAGCGAAGGCGAGCGGGTCATGGCCCTGCTCGCCACCGAAGGAGTGGAGGTGCAACGCCTGGACGATGATACCGAGGAAGTGCCTGTGATTTCCCCCACCAACCGCTACGCCTTCGGGGCCGTCCCCCGAGGTGTGGGCGAAAAGCGCTGAGGACGCCATGGCATATCTCAACGTAGACGAGGTAGAAAGTGCCTTGATCGCCATGGCACGGCAGTGGCCCACCCTCTGCGAACATATTGTGCTGCCCAAACGATCCTGCGAGGGACGCAGCATTTCGGCGCTGCGCATTGGCAAACTTCCCGCGGAGGAGGGAGATATGCTCCTGATCTCCGGCTGCCACCACGCCCGCGAATGGGGTGGGGCGGACATCTGCATTTCGCTGGCCGCCGACATTCTGGAGGCCTACAGCCGGGGAACGGGTCTGAAGTATGGCGGAAAATCCTTCAGCAAGAACGAGCTGATTCGGCTGGTGGAGGGCATGCACATCCTGGTCCTGCCCGTCGTGAATCCCGACGGGCGCCACCACAGCCAGACCGTGGACCACCTCTGGCGTCGGAACCGCAACCGTTCTTATGCGGGAGGAAATCCCACCTGCATCGGTGTGGATCTGAACCGGAACTACGACTTTCTCTGGGATTTCCGCAAGCACTTCCACCCCAAGGCCGATGTGGGTACCTCCGACAACCCCTGCGACCCGCAGCAGACCTGGCGTGGCCCTTCGCCACTTTCAGAGCCCGAAGTGCAGAACGTGGACTGGCTTCTGCGTCGCTATCCGCGGATGCGTTGGTACGTCGATTTACACTCGTATGGAGAGCTGATCCTCTATCCCTGGGGCAGCGATGAGTCGCAGAGTGACCAGCCGAAGATGGATTTTCAGAACCCCGCCATGAATGGCAAACGTGGCCTGCCCGACGACGCCCTCTACCAGGAGTACATTCCTGCGGCCGACGCACGTATCTACCAACAGCTTGCGGGAACGATGGCGTCGTCCATCAAGGCCGTGCGCGGCCGAAACTATACACCTCAGAGCAGCTTCGACCTCTACCCCACCTCCGGCTGTGCAGACGACTACGCCTACAGCCTGCACCGGGTGGACGGCCGACTGCCCAAGATCCTCGCCTTCACCATCGAGTGGGGACGGAAATTCCAGCCTGCCTGGCCGGAAATGGAGCAGATCATCGCTGAGGTGTCGGCCGGGCTGCTGAACCTGGGTCTGGAGGGGATGCGTCGCTCCGGGCGGGTGCGGATCACTCTGAAGACAGTTTCGCTGAGAATCGAAAAAGGAAGCCAGCGGAGCCTGGAGTTTTTGATTGAGAGCATGCGTCCGCTGGATCTGCGTGTGGACTGCCCCCCCGGCTATGAGGCCGCCGACCGGCAGGTGCTGGCGGCCGCGGGGAGCCGGACGGTGCGAATTCCCGTGGAGAGCCGCACTGATCGAGGCGGAAAATTGCTGATTCACTGTCCACAAACAGGGGAGGAGTGGGAGGTACAGATCATGCCCTTTTAAGCAGCGCCCCCGTCGCCTCTCCCAGTCCACGCGGCAGCCCCACCGCCAGCTTTGCCAGGAAGCGGGCGTCGGGACCACGACCCGAGAAACCACGCGCAAAAGCTTCGAGGATCGCTGGAGATCCGTGAAGCAGCCCCTCTGTACCCGCGCGGCGGCGCCGGTCGCCGTAGAAGCAGTGGTACATGATCAGCCGCCCCAGCAGGTTTTTCCCCAGCCCAGACAGACGTACCCGCCGCGTCCAGTCCGAAAAATCCAGCCGGTTCTTCCGAAAGGCTTCAGCCAGATAAGGGGCCGCCAAGGCACCGTAAGCGATGGCCTGTGCAATACCCTCGCCGGTGGCGATGTCGATACCGGCGGCCTCTCCCGCCAGGAGCACCCGGTCGCGGGCCAGCGGCTCGGTCAGCGAGTAGCCCCGTTCACCAAAGGGCTTGAGACGGTACTTTCGGATATCCAGGCCCCGCACCGCCAGATAGTCGCGGAGACGCTCCTTCAGGTTGCCCTCCCCAGCGGTACGGATCAGGTACATCCCCCGGCAGACCAGCTCCTGGCCCTTGACCAGGGTAGGGAAGTCCCAGGCATAGCCCTGAAAATCTGGCCAGGAAGCATCAAAACGGATGGTATCACGCGGCGGATCTCCCTCTGCCGGATCGGTGTCCACTTCCAGCACCTGTGCACGGTATACCCCACCTGAAAATCCACAGGAGCGGCGTACAACTCCCGCTACCCCGTCGGTACCCACCACCGCTCGCGCCTCCAACTGCTCGCCGTCCGCCAGCTTCACCCGGACCCCAATCCCGCCGGGCTCCACACTCTCCACCTTGGCAGCCTCGCGCAGCTGCCCGCCACGCTGCACATAGGTCTGCACCAGCGCATGATCGAACTCCATCCGGCGCACCACCCCCCCGAAGTCCGGCTCCTCCACCCCCATTTTGTAGTTTTCCGTACAGACCTCCACACGCCGGATGGGCACCATCGGCACGGTGGGATGTACGTCTAGCTTTGCCAACCGCAAAAGTGCGCGGTTCCCCAGGCCCCCAGCGCAGTATTTCTCACGGGGAAAAGTCTCTTTTTCGAGGAGAAGTGTGCGCCCCGCAAGCTCTGGATGTTCCCGCTGCAGGTGCAAGGCCGTGGAAACCCCGGCCGGGCCGGCGCCCACGATGATCAAATCCCAGGTAGACATGACGCCGGGATAACCGGCTGCCCATGCTTCTGCCCCTCTACAAACCCCCGGGTCCCACCCCGCTGCAGGCCTTGGAGCGCCTGCGGCAAATGGCCAGCTTGGGCGCCGAGAAGCTGACCTATGCCGGGAGGCTGGATCCGCTGGCAGAAGGGGTGATGTTGATCCTGGGTGGAGAGGATCGTTTTCAGAAGGAGCAGTACACCGGCCTGGACAAGACCTATGAGGCGGAGTTTTTGATCGGCTGGGGATCAGACACCGGCGATGTGCTCGGGCGGATCCGGCGTGGTGCCGCCGCAGAGGGGAGGGTGGAGGAGGCGGTACGGTCCCTGGAAGGGGAGCGGGAACGCCGGGTTCCCGCATGGGCATCGGTGCCGGTGGACGGGAAAAGCCTGGTCTGGCATCAGCTCCACGGTCGGCCGGTCCAGGCGCCGCTGCGTCCGATGCGGGTGGATCAGGCCCTTCTACGGGGAGAACGTCGCCTGGATGCTGATACATTACACCGATGTATCACTCAAAAAATAGGCTTGGTACAAGGATCCTTTCGCCAGGCCGAAGCCTTGACAGACTGGGATTCCTGCCTATCGGAGCCGGATCAGGGTAGGTTGATACATGTATCATGTATCACCGGGCCGGGAACCTATGTTCGCAGCCTCGCTGCGGAGCTCGGGGACTTTCTGGGCACCGAAGCTCTGCTTTTTTCCCTACGCCGCAGCCGTGTGGGCCGCTGGGGACCTGCGGACTGCATCCACCTTCCGACCGAAGAAAGCCTGGAAGGGGGAGCCGAAACAGGTTAGGCAGCCGCCATGCCAAAGACTGAAGAAATTCGTGATGCTTGGAACAAGATGGCCGCCTACTTCGAGCGCTGGGCCGAGCCCGGCTCCACCCTGGTGGCCCAGTCCCTCCTCTTCCTGATGCAGCTGGAGGAGGCCCAGGACATGCTGGAGGTGGGCGGGGGTGCGGGAGCAACTGCTCGCCTCGCACGCAGCTATCTACCGGCAAATGCCAGGCTGATCGTGACAGATCTCTCGGCAGAGATGGTGGCGCGGTCCCGGGCGAAAAATCCGGAGCTCCAGGTGGAGGAGGCCGACGCCGAGCACCTGCCCTTCCCTGATGCCAGCTTTGATCGCTACCTGGCCAGCTTGAACCTGATGATTGTAGCTGACCCCGATGCAGCCCTGCGCGAAGCCTTCCGCGTCCTGCGTCCCGGAGGCATCGCCGCTTTTTCGGTCTGGGGACGCCGCCGGAACAGCCCGCTGATGACCATCCAGGAGCGGGCGGTCCGCAAGGTGGGTCTGAGCTTACCCCTGGCGGACCGGTCGAACTTCCATCTTTCCTCACGGAAAAAGTTGAGTCGGAAGCTGCGCCGGGCGGGCTTCGAGGATCTGCGCATGTGGCGCCAGCAGATGATCCTGCCCTTCAAGGATGGCAAGGACTTCGCCGAAAAGATGATGGCCTCCGCGCCGCGTCTGGCGAATGCACTGGCTCAGGCGGAGCCTGAGGATCAGGCACACTTTCAGCGGCTGGTAGAGAAGATGGCGGCGCGTATTCTGGACTCCGAACAACCCATTGGGTTGGAGGTGCTTCTGGTCATCGCTCAGAAGCCGGTAGAGGAGGTGGAGGGAGAGCCGCCTGCCGAAGTGGAGCAGGACGGAGATCTTGGCTTCGGTCGCGATGAAGCCGTGGAGCCGGAGGAGGTGTCGGCCGACCCTGCGGAGGTGGGAGCGACGGACGTACCTCCCGCCGATAGCAATGGCCCGGAAGAAATTCTGCCGGCAGAAGATCTGGACCTGGTCGCCGAGGAACCGCAGGAGAGCCGCGAAGAGACTGCCCGCAACGGCGAAGACCCGGATGCTGCGGTGTGATGCGGGTCACTGGCTGAAGCGTGGGGACGGGCGCTAACAGAGCTGCGCCCGCTCCTCCTGGCTCACCCCGAAGGCATCTTCGATCAATGTATCAAGCTGCTCCTGGAGAGATTTTTCTCCCCGGCTCTCCATGAGTTTCTTGCTTAGAACCATGATTCGTGTGAGCAACGATGGCGATGTATCCGGGGGCATGGGCATCCGCTCCAAAAACTGCCGGTTGGCAGAGTGGTAGCCATTGCGGAAGGGGGTGCTGATCCGCCCCAGGTACCAGCCCCACAGCCGACAATTCAGCAGTCCAAGCAGAACCTCACTTTGCAGGCCGGGCATCGTGGGGCGCACGCCCACCACATCCACATTGTCCAGCACTGCGTCGCCCGCATCCCAGGCACCGGCGAGGCGCCGCACCAGGCGGGGTACGCAGAGCTTTGGCCCATGTTGAATGCCGAGGTTCTGGCTGCGGCCGTAGCGATACCAAGCGCCATCGTCGAAGCGTCCTCCCTCGCGTGCAGCCAGCGTCTCGCGGTGTTGCTGCAGGTGCCGGGCAGCCTGCGGGTAGCGGTCGCTCAGCTCCTCCCAGGGCACCAGCTCGGCGCCACGCGCCTGGACCCGGTAGGGGAAGAGAATATGCTGGCGGGGAATGGGCACTTGCCATGCCCGAACATCGCGACCGCTCAAGAGGGGTGCGCGCAGGTCCTCCTCCAGGGGACTGGGCAGATCCAGGTGAAAGATCCGATCCGCGCTGGTCTGCACACCCACAAAAATACGAGCGACTTCGCCCAAACCTGTCATTTTTGACAGGCGCGCCTCCAGGCTGGCACCCTTTCCCGTACGCAGCGGCCAGGGATCTTCGCGCAGGGCGGCGGCATCCACCCAGCCCTGCTCGCCCTCCCGCTGCACCCGGACCACCAGAGAGGGATCACCGGTGAGAAAAAGCAGGCAGGTATAGGTAGAGGCGCCCGCAAAATGCTGCGTGCTTCCATGATCTTCGACGGCTTCGATGTGACGGCCCATCGCAATCCGCTGGCGCACGGCGCTGGCATAGCGCGCATTCAGGAGGCGGTTGGGGAGCACCAAGCCGGCGCGGTGGCCCGGCCCAAGCTGATCCAGGCAACGCTCTAGGAAGCGCACGTAAAGGTCGGCACCACGACTATGTTCGCCCTGCTGTTGCACACGTACATAGGGAGGATTTCCCAGAATTACATCAGCCGCGGGCCAAGGCAACTCCAGGCTGTCCGCCACCTGCACCTCCACCTCCACCTTGGGCAGCCCCGCCAAGTGCCGCAGGCCCACCCGCGCCAGAGCAACCGCAATGGGATCCTGGTCTATCCCCAGCAATTTCCCAACAATCCGCCGCCGCCAAAGAGCGGAGAGCCCTCCCTCCTCCAGCTGCTCGGGACGGTTCTCGGCGAACCACCGAATCATCCAGTCCGAAAGCACCCGATAGGCGGCAAAAAGAAAGACGCCGGCCCCGCAGGCGGGATCCAGCACCACCGGCAAACGCCCAGGCTCCCGGCCCCGCAGCAGCGGCTCCAAGCTCAGGCGCGCAACCTTCTCCGCCATGGCCAGCGGAGTAAAAAAAGCCCCGTCCGCCTTCCGATCTCCTCGGATCCGCTGGTAGGCATCGCCCATGGCCTCCGGCGGCATACCGGGAAGGGTGAGCTGCCCTATCTGCAGGCTCTCCAGCACCGCTTCCTGTTGCAGTGTCAATGGTCGCCCGAGCTTCTCCACCTCAGCCCTGATGTTCATTGATACATCCCTGTCGCAACCATCCTGTATCCTGTTTGCGTTCGGTGTGTATCAATCCGTGGTCGATTCCTGCAGCAGCGGGCGGGGCAACGGGCTATATTGCCGGGCTTCGGAGACCCCATGCTTTGGTTGCTGCTCGGCTGCATCGGAATCAACACCAACCGCATCCCCAACCAGGAGATCTACGCTGATCAAGGGGAAAGCAGGCAGATTCGCGGGCAGGTGGGCTTTGCGGTGGTGGGAGACTCCCGGCCGGCCCTGCCATTGGAGGGTATGAAGCGCAAGACCACCCCGGCCACCCAGGCCAGTATCTCTCAAGACATCTCAGATTTTATCCAGGATGAATACGTAAAATTCGTGGTGCTGTTGGGAGACGTGGTGCAGACCTCCTCCACCATGACCTGGCGTGCCTTCAGCAGAAACTGGCAGCAGGTCTTGTCGGGCACCGAGCCCCCCATCGAGGGGGCAATGCGGGTGCGGGCAGTGCCGGTAGCGGGCAACCATGAGGCGCTCTTCGACTCCCGGCTGAGGGGCTTTGGCGCGGCCTTCCAAGGAGTGGGCGCCGATATCGGCTATAACCGGGTTGGCTCCTGGTATTTCTTTGATATGGACGTGGGCGGGCACGTCTGGCGCTTCCTGGTGCTGGACTCCAACCGCGAAAGTATGGGCTCCCGCTGGACGGAGCAGGTGAAGTGGCTGGAAAAAGATGGCCTGGAAGGCAACTTTGACAGCGTCCTGGTCTTCATGCACCACCCGCTATTGACCCTCGGCACCGGGCACGAGGGCAACGATGGCGGTGCGGCCAAGGAGCTGTTGTCGATTGTGGAAGATCAGGCCCCCATTGGCTCGTTGAAGGTGGTTTTTGCCAGTCACAACCATACCAACGAAGTGTTTATGCCCTCGGGCAAGCTAGGCGAGCTGTACGTGAACGCGGGTGGCGGTGGTGCGCCGGC
>CAITDR010000201.1 GCA_903891165.1 uncultured Pseudomonadota bacterium | reverse complement strand
TCCTGGAAGCTGCTCACCAAGCGCTCCAGCTCCTGCACCCGGCCCGCCAGATCCTCGACATCCACCGGCGCCTGCGGGCGGGTGGCGTGCTGGCCGGCCAGCGTCTCCAGCTCCTGGCAGGCCTTTTCCAGGGCGGTCCCCCCCAGATAGCCCGCGTTTGACTTCAGGCTGTGGGCCTCGCGGCGCAGCGACACCCAGTCCCCGGCCAGAATGGCATGGCGCATGGACTGGAGAATCTGCGGCGAAAGCTCTCGAAACTTCACGATCATCTTGCCGATCAATGCGCGACCATCGGCGCTCCGCAGGCCGCCAAGGCGGTCCAGGGCTGCCAGGTTCAGCACGCCCGTGGGGCCGTCCCCGCGTGTGTCGTGTGTGCCTTTTTTCAACCAATCCTGTAGTATAGCTACCAGAATTCTCTCGTCAATAGGCTTGGTAATGTAGTCGCTCATACCGGATTGCAGGCAGCGCTCCCGCTCGCCGGGCATCGCATTGGCGGTCATGGCAATGATGGGCACCTGGGACATGGGGTTGCCGTGGCTGGCGCGGATCATCCGACTGGCTTCGTAGCCGTCCATCGTCGGCATCTGGCAGTCCATCAGCACCAGCGCGTAGCGATTGGAGCGGATGCGGTTTACCGCTTCCAGTCCATCGACCGCTACATCGGTACGCAGCCCCATTTTATGGAGAAAAGAAACCAGAATCATCTGGTTAATTTCGTTATCCTCCACCACCAAAATCTGCTCATTGCTGAACAACGAGCGCTGGGCCGCCGGGGCGGTGCCCCAGGTCAGTGGCTCGGTGATGGGCTCGGCTACCGGAAGGACCAGCTCCACCCAGAAGGTAGAACCCTGGGCGGGTGCACTCTCCACCCCGATCTCCCCCCCCATCAACATCACAAGGCGCTTGCAGATGGAGAGCCCAAGGCCGGTCCCGGCAAAACGTCGGGACCGCGAGGAGTCAAGCTGGGAGAAGGGCTGAAAGAGCAGACCCACCGCCTCGGAGGGAATGCCGATACCGGAGTCGCTGACTTCAAAACGCAGCTGCGGATGATCGTCGGTGCCGCCCACCCGCCAGACGTGGACCCGCACAAAGCCGCGCTCGGTGAACTTGATGGCGTTGCCCGCAAGGTTGATGATCACCTGCCGCAAACGCCCCACATCGCCGGACAAATGCAGCCGTGCAGACCGGTCCACCTGCACCTGGAGCAACAGCCCCTTTGAGCTGGCCGACACGTTGAGTTGGTGGCGTACCTCGTCCAGGAGCTGGGCCAGGTCGAAGGGCTCGGTCTCCAGGGTCATCTTTCCGGCTTCCACCTTGGAGAAGTCCAAGACTTCGTTCACCAAGCGCAGCAGGCTCTGGGCCGAGCTGTCGATCCCGTGCAGGTAGGTGCGCTGCTCCGCGTTCAGGGAGGAGTCGGAAAGAAGACGAGCCAGACCGATAATCCCGTGCATCGGCGTGCGGATTTCATGGCTCATATTAGCCAGGAAGTCGGATTTCGCCCGGTTGGCCTGATCGGCCACCGCTTTGGCCTCGGCCAGGACCCGCTCGCGCTCCTTCTGCTCAGTCAGGTCGATGTGGGTGCCGGTCACGCGGGAGATGTTTCCCTGGCTGTCGCGGGCCATACGCGCCTGGACCAACAGCCAGCGCCAACCGCCGTCGCGGTGGCGCAGGCGGGTCTCAATTCTCCAGTTATGAACATCGGGATTGGCAAGCTGGGCATCTACATAGGGGCGCAGCGTCGCGCGGTCCTCGGGGTGCATGCGCTCCCACAAGGTCTCGGTATCCCAGGGGGGATCGTCGTCGGTATCTCCCAGGATCTTTCTGGAGATTTCGGTGTTGTACCACAGGTTTGTGGCCACCGACCAGTCCCAGACGCCGGTGTTGGAGGCGGAGACGGCAAGGTCAAAACGCTCCTGGCGAAGCACCAACTCACGCTCGGTACGCTTGCGCTCGGAGATGTCAGCCATCGTGCCATTCATTCGGTAAGGAGCACCATTTTGGTCATACTGTGCCGATCCGGTATCGTGCATCCAGTGTACGGTGCCGTCGGGCCAGACCACCCGCATCTCGGTGTCATAGCGTCCGTGCGTTGCGATGGCCTGGTTCACTTCTCCGGAAATTCGGGGGGCATCTTCTGGGTGGAGGCGCTCAAAAAACTGGGTGACGGGACGTGGCTTTCCGGTGGGCTCCAGCCCCAAGAGCTGCTCGTGCAGCGTGCTCATCGTCACTGTGTTTTCGCGCATGTTCCAGTCCCAGAAGCCGATGGCACCGGCGGAGACGGCCAGCGAGAGCTGCTCCTCGGAGTGGGCGATGCGCTCTTGGACTTCGCGATTCATCAGAATGGTTCGGCGAAGCTCCATTTGCTGGATAGCCTGACGGCCCAGCGCCGAGAGGGCTTCGACCTGGGCGGGCTCCAGGCGGCGCGGCTGCAGGTCGATCACGCACAGGCTACCCAGCGCCAGCCCCGCCCGGCTTACCAGGGGAACCCCGGCATAGAAGCGGATGCCCGGCGCACCCAATACCAGCGGATTGGCCGAAAAGCGGGGATCTTGGCTGGCATCGTGCACCTCCAGCACCCGATCTTCCAGGATAGTGTGGGCGCAAAAGGCCACGTCGCGTGGTGTTTCCGAGGTCTCCAGGCCAATTTTGGCTTTGAACCACTGCCGATCCGCATCGACCAGGCTGATCAACGCAATGGGCGTGTTGCAGATGTACGCGGCCAGCTTGGAAATGTCATCGTATTCAGGCTCTGGGGCGGTGTCCAGAATATGGTAAGACTGAAGATCAGAAAGACGCTCGTTTTCATTGTGTGGTACAGGGGTCATCGACATGATGCTCCTTTAATTTGTACCCGAGGGTACGCGCTGAGAGGGCCCGTTGTGTAGACCAGAGCGCCGCGCAGGCTGTTCCACAAGCGGAATAGGTCTCTGGGGCGGTGCGATGCAGGCCGAAAATCGAGCTGTTCCACGGGTGGGAACAGGGGCTACGGTGGCAGACAGGAATGAAGTCGGCGTTGTAGCTGCATGGTTCAAGTCGCTCTGAAGAAGGTGATCCGTGGTGTGACCCCCTCCTATGCAAAAACCATGCCAGCTTTCTACCCCTCCGCCATACCCGCGACCGAACGAAAAAAATAGCCTGCAAAGGCTGTTCTCGATTCCGCTCCCCCGAACCGTCCATCGGTAGGTATCGTCCGCTGTCGCGTTCCGCGCCTCCGGCGGTGGGACTGTTCCATCAATGGAACAGTCGGCCCAACTCGCCGTGCCATCCATGGAACACTAGCTGATCCCGTAGCGGCGCAGCTTCCGGTAGAAAGTGGTGCGCGGCACCCCCAGCCGACGGATCGCTTCGCTGGAGTTGCCATCGGTCTCCTCCAGGGTCCGCATCCACAGGCTGCGCTCCACGATCTCCGAGGCGGTCAACGCATCTTTGTCGCGGGAGGGGATGTCGGGGTGTACCGCTTCTGGCAGGTCCTCGGCCTCGATCTGCCGTCCGGCTGCCAGGATACACGCACGCTCCACGGCGTTCCGCACCTCGCGCACGTTGCCCGGCCAGTCGTAGGCGATCAGGCGCTCGATCGCCTCCCTGGAGAAGCCGGTGTTCCGGTAGCGATCAAAGAGCTCCCGCCGGAAATAGTCCAGGAAGACCGAAATATCTTCGCGACGCTCGCGCAGGGCGGGCACATGCACCTCGAAGCCGCTCAGCCGGAAAAAGAGGTCCTCCCGGAAGGTTTTTTCGCGCACGGCGGTCCGTAGATCGCGGTGGGTGGCAGCAATCAGGCGTACATCCACGTTGATCTCCTGGTTGCCGCCCACCCGGAAGAAGCTGCGCTCCTGCAGCACCCGCAGCAGGCGGGCCTGGAGGCCGGGCGAGAGCTCGCCCACTTCGTCCAGAAAGAGCGTACCGCCGTGCGCCTGCTCAAACCTGCCGATGCGACGGGAGTGCGATCCGGTGAATGCACCGCGTTCGTGGCCAAAAAGCTCGGAGTCCTGAAGCGACTCGGCAATGGCGGCGCAGTTGATGGCGATAAAGGGCTTGTTGGCCCGGGTGGAGAGCTGGTGAATGCGGCGAGCAATCACCTCTTTCCCGGTTCCGGTCTCCCCCAGGACCAGCACGGTCATGTCGGTCGCGGCCACCAGTCCCAGCAGGCGGTACAGGTCCTGCATCATCGCCGAAGGTGGCTCGACCCCGGCGGGCGGCGGGGGCGCACCTTCCTGAGAGATCAGAGTATGGATGCGTGTTGCAAGCTGTTTTTCAGTAATTGGCTTGGTCATGTAGTCGGTGGCTCCGCTGCGCATGGCGCGGACCACGGTGGACAGGTCGGTGTCCGAGGTCAGCATCACCACCGGGGCGCTGCAGCGGGTGCGGATGAAGCGGAGGAGCGCCACGCCGTCCTGGTCGCCGAGCATCACATCCAGAATCACCATCTTCGGGTTCAAGCCGCGGTTCATCACCTCGTGGCACTGTTCCGCGCTGTGGCACACCACCACGGTAGCCCCCAGCTTTCGCAGCCAGATACTTACCATATCCCCAAAAACCATATCGTCGTCCACCACCAGGATGGTCAGGGGTTCACCGCTCATCGTCGGCTCCAATTCGAGTGGCCCATTGAGGAAACAAGACCTCGGTGCTATATTGGAACAGGCGCCTCTCCGCAACCCCGCTTTTTGCAGTCGAGGAAAATCAGATGGACCCTGCGCAGACCGCTATACTCTTGATCGGGTTTCAGAACGACTATTTTGCGGCGGACGGCGTGCTGCGAAAGGTGGTCGAAGAGGGGGTCGTCGGCGGGAATATACTCCCGAATACACTGGACCTGATCCGAGGCCTGTGGAACAGTCCGGTACACATGGTGTCCACTCCCATTCAATTCACGGAGGGTTACTCGGAGCTTCAGGATCCCGTGGGCATCCTGCGGGCCATCCGCGATGTGGGCGCCTTCCGGGCCGGCACCCGCGGTGGCGCCACCATTCCCGAGCTGGAGGCCCTGGGGGAGCGCATCGTGCCGGTGCCGGGCAAGCGCGGGCTGAATGCATTTTCCAATACCGACCTGGATCACTACCTGCGGGCGCGCGGGGTGCGCGATGTGGTGCTGGCGGGCGTGGTCACCGCCGTCTGCATCGACTCCACCGGACGTTCCGCCTTTGAGCAGGGCTATCGGGTCACCGTGCTCTCGGACTGCACCGCTGGCCGCAGCGAGCTGGAGCAGCGCTTCTATCTGGATCAGGTCTTCCCGCTCTATGCCGGGGTGATGGACCACCACCAGCTCCTCGCAGCGCTGCGGGCTCCCCAATGACCGAGGCCGAGCTTCATGTCCAGATCCAGTACCGGATGATAGAAAAATTGTCTGCCGCAGAAGACCGCTATTCTGCATTGATCGGCATGTTGCGCGAGGGCGTGGTAGTGGTGGACCCCGTCGGGGTGGTCCGCTTTGCCTCTCCTCGGGTGACGGCCATGGTAGGGGCCGAAGGAGATCTGGAAGGCCAGGATTTTGCGCACCGTGTACACCCGGACTTGCGGTCGGTCTGGCAGGACTTTCTGGCCCGGGTCGCCGCCGAAGGCAGCGCGCAGATGGAGCTGCGCAGCAGCGGTCTGCCGCCCCGGCACTTCGACTGCCACGGGCGGCGCATTGGCACCGAGCGGATACTCTCCCTCTTCGACGTCACCGATCGGGAGGACGCCCGCGACGCTCAGAACCGATCCAACGCCATCCTCTCCTCCATCACCCGCCTGCAGAAGCTGCTGATCGACGGTCGGCCCGGCGAGGAGATCTTCGAAGCGGTGCTGGTGGACCTCATGGCCCTCAGCGGCAGCGATCTGGCGGCGCTCTCCGAGCTGAATGTGGAGCCGGCAGAGACTCCGGTGCGCGCCCTGCACCAAAGCCCGGCGCGCAAGCCACTCGGCGAGGAGGGGCGAGCCGAGCTGCTGGAGCAGCTTTGTGCCTGCGCTCGCCGGGGGCGGGTAGAGCTGGGCACTGTGGAGGGGGCTCCCCTGCATGTGGTCCCCCTGCTGGCCGGGGATAGCGCGCACGGGGTGTTGGCCATTGGCGGCCGCCCCGGCGGCTACCCCGTGGCCCTTTTGCGCGAACTGAGCCCCTTTTTTGCGACCTGCTCTACCCTGCTGTCGGCTGTGCGCGTGCGTATTGGCGGGGAGCGTATCTCAGCGCAGGCGCGGGAGAACGAGCAGCGTGCCCAGCAGGCGATGGAGGTGGCCTCGGTGGGGCTGTGGGACTGGGATTTGGAAGCTGGCCGCTTGCATACCTCCCCTGCCCTTCTTCGTATTCTTCACTACGAAAGTAGCGAGCAAAACTGGGCGGAGCGTGTCCACCCGCAGGAGCTGGGTACGCTGCAGGAGAGCTTCTACCAGAGTATTCGCGAGGGCACCCCGGTGAATATGGAGCTGCGCCTGTTGGATGGGCGTGGCGACTGGCGCTGGGTGAGTATCCGCGGGGGCCGCGCGTCGCATGCGCGGGTCAGCGGCACGCTGGCCGAGATCAGCCGCCGCAAAAGGGTGGAAGCAGCGCTCCGGGAGGCCAAGGAAGTGGCGGAGTCTGCCAGCCGCGCGAAGACGGAGTTTCTGGCCAGTATGAGCCACGAAATCCGCACGCCCTTGCACGCCGTGCTGGCGGCGGTCGAGCTGCTGCGGGGAACACCGCTGGACCCCGACCAGCAGCGCTACCTTGCGCTGTTGGCCCGCTCCAGCGGCAGCCTGCTGAGCCTGATTGACGATCTTCTTGACCTGTCAAGGGTAGAAGCCGGAAGTATCGAGCTTGCTCATGAGGAGTTTGACCTTCACGAGCTGGTTACCGAGGCGCTGGACACCGTGGCCATCGGGATCTTCGGCAAGGGTCTGGAGCTGCTGCTGGAGCAGGCCGCCGATCTTCCTGAGCGTCTGGTGGGAGATTCGGTACGGCTGCGCCAGGTGCTGGTGAACCTGCTGGGGAATGCGGCAAAATTCACCACACGCGGGAGCATCCGGCTGCGGGTTCACTGTCCGGCACCCGGCGAGCTCAACTTTGTAGTCCAGGATACAGGTATAGGAATCCCGGCGGATCAGGTGGAGAATGTCTTCAACCGCTTTGCGCAGGTGGACTCTTCCACCACCCGGGCGCACGGAGGTGCGGGGCTGGGCCTGGCGATCTCGCGCGGGCTGGTGCAGCGGATGGGGGGCGACATCGGGGTGGAGTCTGTGCTGGGCCAGGGCTCGACCTTAACGGTGCGGCTGCGGCTCCCCCAGTGCGGGCAGCCGCTGGAGGGGGTGCCGGGAGAGGATCGACCGCTGGTGTTGGTGGAGCGGAGACCGGAGACACGGCGGGTGATCGGCGAGCAGCTCCGGAAGTGGGGCTGGAGGGTGGAGGCGGCGGGAAATTTTGTAGAGGCGATGCGGAAGATCGGCGCGGTGGGCGCCGGAAAGGTCGCTGCCATCCTGCTGGGGGCGATGGAGGAAGTCGAGGGGACCATGCTGGCGGCAACGCTGCGGGCCTGGCCGGAAATCAAGGTGCAGCCTATCTATCTTCTCAGTCCGGCTGAACATGCGCCGGATGTGGACGGTCCGGTGGTGATGCTGCCCGCGACCCCCCGGCGGCTGCGTCGGGCCCTGCGCGGCGAGCGGGTTGTGGCGCAGGGGGCTCCGACCACCGTCGGCGGGGTGCCGCTACGGATCCTGGCGGCCGAGGATCTGGAGGACAACCAATTGGTCCTACGCTCCTTCCTCTCCGGTACGCCCCATCGGCTGGACATCGCCCACAACGGCGAGGAGGCGGTGGAGAAGATCCGCGCGCAAACCTACGATCTGGTGCTGATGGACATGCAGATGCCGGTGATGGATGGCTATCGTGCGGCCCAGGCCATTCGGCAAATGGAGGCGGAAAAAGGACGCTCGAAGGTGCGTATTATTGCAATGACTGCGTCAGCCTCTCCCCCAGAGGTGGCGCGCTGTCTGGCCGCCGGCTGCGATAGCCACGCAGGCAAGCCCCTGGGTCGCGAGGCCCTGTTCCGAATTCTGGGCCAGACGGCGCCGCTGGCACCGGAGCCAGACTGGGAAATGCCCCAAGAGATGCAGGCTATCTACCCAACTTTTTTGGCGAGAACCCGCGCAGCGACGGCGGGACTGCGGAGCGACGCACAGGCGTCGGACGGGCATGCCTGGATTGTGGCGGGCCATCAGCTTGCGGGCACCGCTGCCCTCTTCGGTCTGGCACCGCTGGGGCTTCTGGGCAAGAAGATGGAGATGGCGGCGCGGGCGAAGGACATGGAAGAAGCCCGTGCTTTGCTGAAGCAGATCGACGCGCAGTTGGCGCTGGCTCCCGACCCCTGAATGCGGACCCGGCCGGTCTTTCTGGGTGGTTCATTATAGGGGGGTGGCCGAGCCGGTGGCGCCTGAAGAGGTATTTCCTGCAACATCCTGGGCACAGACGCGGTAGTAGATTTTTGCACCCGTGCTCAGTCCGGTGATGGTGGTGGAGGTGCCTGTTCCGGTATAGGCCACGGTGCCGCCGCTGCAGGTGGAGGCCGGGCTGCTGGTCCCATAGACCACCTTGTAGCTGGAGAGTCCACTGGTAGCGTCGGTGGAGGCGGTCCAGGAGAGGGCAAGCTGGCCCGCGCCGGGAGTGGCGGTGACCCTTCCGTTGGTAGGTGCGGTGCCGTCGTAGCTGATGGTGTCCGTGGCCGCGGAGCTGCTGTTGCCGTAGCTGTCCTTGAAGGTGGCATAGACGGTCTGGCTGCCCGCGGTGGTGCCCAGCGAGGCGGTAGCGGCTGTATTGTAGGCGATAAAGGTAGAACAGGTGGTTGTCGTGGAGAGGCACATGGTGCTTACCGCTGTATCGTCCGTGGCGGACAGGGCGGCGGCGACTGAGCGGCTGTTGGTCCAAGTGGCGCCCCCCGCGAGGAGAATCGTGCCGGTGGGAGCATTGTATTCGGGGGCGGGACGACTGGTGGTGCTGGCCCCGGTGCCGGTATTGCCGGCGTTGTCCACCGCGCAGACCCGGAAGCCGTAGGTGGTGCCATCGGTCAGTCCGGTGATCGTGGTGCTGGTGGCGCTGCCGGTGTAGACCACTGTGCCGGTGCTACAGCTTGTAGGGGCGGTGGTTGTGCCTTGCACAACTTTGTACGCATAAATTCCGCTCCCCGCATCCGAAAATCCGGTCCAGGTCAGCGCGACTTGGGCGGCGGTGGGGCTGGCAGTGACGGTTCCATTGGTCGGTGCGGTGGCATCATAGATGATGGTGTCGGTCACCGCGGTAGACGTGTTACCGTAGGCGTCTTTAAAAGTCGCGTAGACCGTCTGACTTCCAGCAGTACTGCCTAAGGTAATACTTCCAGTTGTATTGTACGCGATGAACGTGTTGCAGGTGGTGGAGGTGGAAAGACACATCGATGCGACACTGGTGTCGTCGGTGGCCGCGAGGGTTGCCGCGATGGCCTTGGTGTTGGTCCAAGTGGCGCCACCCGCCAGGGTGATGGTTCCGGTAGGAGCGTTGTACTCCGGTGCAGGGCGACTGGTGGTGCTTGCCCCGGTGCTGGTGTTACCGGCATTGTCCACTGCACAGACCCGGAAACCGTAGGTACTTCCATTGGTGAGGCCGGTGACCGTGGTGGTGGTGGCACTGCCGGTGTAGACCACGGTGCCGGTGCTACAATTCGTGGGAGCGGTGGTGGCAGCCTGCACCACTTTATAGGCGTAGATCCCGCTGGTTGCGTCGGCAAAGCCGCTCCAGCTCAGCTGGGCCTGACCGGAAGAGGCCGAGGCGGTCACCGTTCCGTTGGTGGGGACGGTAGCATCGTAGATGATGGTGTCGGTCACGGCGGTGGAGGTGTTGCCGTAGCTGTCTTTGAAAGTGGCGTAGACGGTCTGAGAGCCTGCCGTACTACTCAGGGTGACGGTCGCAGTCGTATTGTAGGCTACAAAAGTGGTGCAGGTGGTGGAGGTGGAGAGGCACATGGATGCAACACTGGTATCGTCCGTGGCCGCCAAGGTGGCGGTGACCGATCGGCTGCTGGTCCAGGTGCCGCCGCTGGCCAGGGTGATTGTGCCGGTAGGAGCATTGTATTCCGGTGCCGGGCGGACGGTGGTGGTAGCACCTGTACTGGTGTTGCCCGCGGCGTCGATGGCGCAGACCCGGACCGTATAGGTGCTTCCGTTGGTCAGGCCGGTGAGGGAGGCCGAGGTTGCGCTGCCGGTGTAGCCTACCGTACCATTGGTGCAGGAAGCCGCGGGGGCAGTCGTACCATAGACTACCTTGTAGCTACTGATTCCCGACCCGGCATCGACGAAGGCACTCCAGGAGACTGCGGCAGCGGCGTCACTTCCTGAGGCGGTGACGGTTCCGTTGGTGGGGACCGTTGTGTCATACACAATTGTGTCTGTGGTGGCAGAGCCGGTGTTTCCGTAGCTGTCCCGGAAGGTGGCGTAGACGGTCTTGGTGGCGGCGCCGCCGGTCGCAAGGGTCCAGGACTTGGAGGTATTGTAGGCTTCCCAAGCGGTACAGGTGCTGGTGTTGCTGATGCACATGGTGCCCACACCGTCGCTGTCCGATGCGGAGAGGGTCAGGGTAACGGCGGTGCTGCGGGTGCCGCCCGCCCCCGATGCAATACTGACGGTGCCGGAGGGGCCGGTGTTGGCGTCCTGGGCGATGGAAACGGAGCGGCCGGAGAGGGAGAGGTTGCCGCTCCGGGCGACGCCGGTGTTTGGGTCGGCCGTCCAGGTGATGGTGGCCGGGCCGGTGCCGCTGCTGCTGCCGGTGGTGAGCCAGGCGGCGTCGCTGCTGACCGTCCAGGCACAGGAGGAGTCGGCAACGAGGCTGATGCTGTCGCTGTCTCCGGCGGCGTCGGCCGAGAAGCTGGACGGGGTGAGAGAGGTGATGCAGTCAGTGACCGAGGCATCCAAAGCAAGGCGTGGAAAACTGAGGTTGGTGCGACTGTCGGTGACAGTGACCCCGTTGGAGGTCAGACGGTCTTCAAGCTGGTCGACCGTAGCCGAGGCATCGGTGGCGCGGAGGACGGCCACGGCGCCGGCGACGTGGGGCGCTGCCTGGGAGGTGCCGGACATGGTGACGCCACCCGCCGTGATGAAGGTGCCAGGGGCGAGGATATCCAGGAAGGAGGCGGTATTTGAGAAGCAGGCCACCTTGTCAGAGGTGGTGGAGGCGTCTATACAGGCGCTGAAGCCCACGCCTCCGTAGCTGCCGTCGTAGACCGCGCCTACAGAAAAGGCGTTGGCATCGCAGGCGGGCGAGGCGATGGCGTTGGTGTAGGCATTGTTGCCGGTAGCCGCCACGACCACCACCCCCGCCGCGCGGGCATTGGCAATGGCACTGGAGAAAGCGGTGGAACAGGTGGCGGTGTAGGCCCCGGATCCCAGGCTCATATTGATCGCTGCGATATTGTAGGTGGCCTGGTTGGCAATCACCCAGTCGATGGCGGAGATGATGTCGGTGGAGGAGGCGGAGCCACCATTAAAAACATCCAAGGCCAGGATATCTGTCCCCGGGGCGACCTGGGCGACGATGGAGGAGACGTTGGTGCCATGGGGAGAAGAGCTGTCGTCGCGGACCCCGTCGTTGGTGGCGATGTCCGCCGCATAGGCCACGCGGCAGGTGGAGGGGGTGCCGACGGCCGTGCAGCTCCCCAGGTCCGAAACGGTCCAGTCCGCACCGGTGTCCAGGACGGCAACGGCGGTGCCCGATCCCAAAAAACCAGCCGCCTGAGCGGTGGGCTGGCCGATCAGGGCGAGGCTCTGGGTGGTGTCTGTAGTGTGGGCTACATTTGCATCCAGAGAGAGGACATCCGGGCGTTGAAGAAGGGCAAGTGCCGCATCCATGCGCTCCAGGCGGAGGGCCACCACTGGGATATGGGTGTAGACCCGCTCGACGGTGACGCCCGGGGGCAGCTCGCGGAGAAGGGCATCGGCCTGAGTTTTCCAGGCGGCGGCGCGGGTGGCGATGAGGGCGGGGCGGTCGCCGGGCCGGTCAGCGGCGGTGCGAAGGCGGGCGATCTCCGTCGCAATGGGGCCATCATCGAGCTGAAGCAGGGCAATGACCGGCTGCCCCAGCGCAAGAGGCGCGGCCAGAGCCGGATCCAGAGGGCGGTGGGCTGAGGTCGGTAGAGCGGCGCTCTCGGGGAGGGAGTCCAGGCCGGAGTCGGCGGAAGGGAGGGTACAGCCGGTCAGGAAAAGGAGCGCAAGGCCCTGGCCGGTGGAGAGAAGTGGGGAGGAGAGCAGCTTGCGGTCATACATCGGCGCCTCACGCCGCTTGCATTACCCATGGAGCAACCGCGGGCAAGACGGATTTTGAGAGTCCGAAAAAATAGTCATAAAGGTGGGCGGCGGAGGCGGCGGCCGTTTTGCGTCCGGATGGGAGTCGAAAGTGGTGTGGCGATGGGAATTTCGATTCCACTTCCATCCTGGTGAGAGACCGGTTATAGAAAGGCTGGCGGGTCTTGCCGTGCTGGTGCCGGCCCCGGTCTTCAAAACCGGTCGGGGTGCCCCGAGAGGGGATGCCTGGTGAGTTCGATTCCCATGGCCCGCCGCCATTTCCCCACCCTGAAAGAGGCTTCCTCCCCCCACCCACGTTATCCTGCCTCCCATGCCCCCTCCCCTCCCCCACCACATCCCCGCTCCCCGAAAAGTGCGCTTCTGGTCAGAACTTTCGGGTGTCGAGCGTCAGCAGTGGTTGGAGGAGGCGGAGCCGCTCCGGCATGTTCATGGCGACCTCTTGCTCCGCAACGGGGATGCCGATCCCGCTCTGCCCTATGCCCACATTCTCCTCCTTCCCCGCCAGGATCTTCTTGCCGAAGGGCCGGTGTCTGCCTACCGCTCCCGGCAACCGCTCGCGCTGGGGGCGCCCGGGGATCCCTTCCTCCACCACCTTCTCCCGCTGATCCCCGGCGCCACCCACATCGAGGTGGTGGCCGCCTTTGTGCAGCCTCGCGGTCTGCAATTGTTGAGCGAGCACCTGCACGAAGCCCTGGAGCGTGGTGCGCAGGTGCAGATCGTCACCGGCGACTACC
>CAITDR010000200.1 GCA_903891165.1 uncultured Pseudomonadota bacterium | reverse complement strand
TATACAGATGGAATCAGATTTTCCGTCGCCAAGCCTTTCCAGCCGAGGCCAGATAGCCCGCCGCCCTGGGCATGGTGGCGGTACAGTCCGATGCGACTCTCGTGGCCCGGCAACTTCATGCCCGTGGTGTCCCCTGGAACACGGTGGGGGGGCAGTAATGTATAGCTTGCTACCAACGTCTACCAAAGAAGAGGCGATTGCGGCGATCTATGCGGATTGTCTGCGGCAACGCCATGCGAATGCCGCGAGCGTGGCCGAGGCGGTGCGCCAGAAGGGAACCCTCGGACTCTACTGGTGCACGTTCTACTTCGTTCCGAACGGAATTCTGACGGATGAAGAGGATTGGACTGCTTTTCAAGAGGGAGAGAGGAGAGCAATCTCTGCGGTTCTCGGGTACGAGGTCGAACTGAAGCTGGATGGCCCGCTTGGGAACGGCCACGGGACATGGCTGGTCCAAAAAATGGGAGAAAGCTCCATAGCTGCGGGGCAGCCATGAGCGGTTTCTACTACGACGACGAAGGGCGGAGGTTTCGGCGCCGGCGGCTGTCTTCGGGCAAACGCCTGGAAGCGCTCGAATCGCGAGTCCAGGTGCTGGAGGAACGATCCGCCGCCACGGAAAGAAGGCTCTCATCGCTGGAGGTGGCGGCAAGGGCCCCAAAACCCAGCGAGACCCAAAGGAAGCCCTGTCCGCGCTGCGGACAAGTCCCGACGCTGTTCAACTGTCAAATGACGTGCAGGTGTACACAATGATCGCCGTCAAACCAGGCACAGAAGCGTGGAAGGTGCTGGAGCTGGTGTGCCGTCGCCCCGGAGAGCTGAGCGCCGCCGCCATCGGCCGGATCCTGTGGCCCGCGCCCACGTTGCCCGTGCCCGTACTGCAATGCAATGGTCTGGCCTCGGCCGGAGAGCGCATGCGCCAATGGCTTTGGGAAGTGGAAGCCCGGCGGCTGAGTACCGAGGCCCACCAGGTACAGACAGCAGGGAGAGCCAGCCGACTGCCGGGGCGCCTCCAGAGTCAGCGGCAGGTAGAGCGGGAGTGCCCACCGAGGTTGGCACCGTGGTGGGCCGACTTGGCGGAAGCCGAATGGGCCGGGAAGCTGGAGCGGCAGTACTACATTGATCAGCTCCCCGAGGACGAGGAAGAGTACGACCCGGCCGCCCCCGTGCGGAGCGAGGCCACCAAACTGCTGCGGGAGATGGGCCGCCTGGTGGTCGAGGTGGAGAAGGAGCCGACCACTACGCAAGAAGTGCTCGGCCCGACGGCAAGCGGAACCACCCGACGAGCCTACAGCACCCTGGTGAAGCTTGGCATCGTGATCCCGTTGTCCTACCGGTGGCCGACGGAGGCAGGCGGAGTGTGTATCAGCGGTCGAAGTATCAGTGATGGATGTATCACCGGTGGATGTATCACCGGTGGATGTATCACCGACTCGGAGGTGCCTGATGGCTCAACAGCCTGAAGATGCTGAACTTCATACAGCAAAGGCGGAACATCCTGATACACCAAGCCCGCTCGTGCTTCAGCAGGAGTGGGTGTCTGTGATCGATCTCGCCCGCTGGCTCGGAGTGAGCAAGGACACCGTCTACCTGCGGGTGCAGGGTGACCTGAAGGGAGCCACCAGACGCCTGGGGCGTATCATTCGAATTCACATGCCTACGGCAAGGAGGTTGCTTGGCATCACTAGCGAAGGAAGATCGTCGGAACCCCGAAACGGGGCGGATGGGAACATACTGGAAAATCGCCTATCGGGAGGATGGGAAACAGCGGCGGGAAAGCCTGGGATTTATCTCGGAGAAAGAGGCGGAAGCTTGCCTGGCAGCATGGGAAAAACGGAAGGTGACCGCCGTCGCGCCGATGCCCGCTCCCGTGTCCGTGATCTCCTCGGTGGTGCCCACCCTTCGTGAGTGGTGGGGCGGCATCGAAGAAGGTTGGCCGAAGTGGCCACCATGCAGAATGTTGGATTGGATCGACGCCCGAAATCTCGCGAAGAAAACAAAACGCTCTGCGGACAGCGCCCGGCGAATCATCGTCGCAGAGCTGGGTAACACCCCCCTGGACAGGGTAACGGCTGCCGTAGGAGACGCCTTCCTCGCGGCTTTACGGCGAAGGGGCCTGCGATCCAAGACCTGCATCATCTATATCGACTGGCTGCGGCGCTCATTGGTGGTAGCCTGCGAGAGCAAGATTATCCCCGAAGTCCCCAAGTTCCAGCGCCCGCGAAACACCGACCGGAAGCCGCCGAAGTGGCATACCCCGGAGGAAACCGCGCAGATGTTTGATGCGCTGGATAAGCGTGTAGAAGCTGGAATAATCGGCACACTCTCTGCCCTTGCCATCAGGATGCAGGAAACGCTTGCGATGCGCCCGGGAGAGGTACTGCACTCGCGCTGGGAGGCCATCACCAAGGACAGGGGCTGGAGTCAGGCATCGCTCCGTATTGACTCGGTCGTCTACCCGGACGGCGAGACATGGCAGCCGAAGAAGGACAGTCGTAGAACCGTTCCAATTCCGATGGCGCTGTTGTCCCGGATGCGAGAT
>CAITDR010000199.1 GCA_903891165.1 uncultured Pseudomonadota bacterium | reverse complement strand
GCCCGCAACTTCACGCGGCGGATAGTCCACCAGCCACTTGTAGAGGCCGATCCGCCAGCCCGCATCCTCGGCCACATCCCAAAAGCGCGCGACGCGGCAGTCCGAAGATCGAACATGAAATCCGCGAATCCCGTGCTCGTCCGGACTGCGCCCTGAGGCAATTGTAGTCCACAATACAGGAGAAAACATGGGCTCGATCGAGGTCAGCACCGCGCGGGTACCCTCGGTTTTGAGGGCAGTAAAGGCGGGGAGTTCTGCAGGATGGGTGTCGATGACATCGAAGGTGGCACCGTCCACTCCGTACACTAGCAGCTCCACCGGGGCCGGGCCGGTCGGCGCCAACCAGGCGGAACCTGCCCAGCAAAACCCACAGAGATCAAAAAGAATCGCCAGCGCCCACCGGCGCCGCAGGATCGCCAGTCCTCCGAGAAAGAAAAAGGGGAGGGCAAGCCAGGGAAGATCCGCAAAAAACGGATTCCGAAGCACCGCCCAGCCCAGGCCCCCCAAGGCCGGGAGCCCCAACCCCAGCCCGGCGAGCAGCAGCCCATCCAGCACCCGCTCCCGCCTTAACATAAAAGCTCCCCTGGCTTGAAGGCGTCCCAGAACAACCACTGGCCCGGATAGCGACGTAGCAGATCCTCCATCAGCAGCGCGGTCCGATCCGCACCGTCCTCCAGCACCTGCTTCAGATCCCCGTTCCCCGACAAAAGTTGCGGTCCAATTATGGACAGGTGCCGACGGGGATCCTGAGGATCCCGCACCGTCACCAGCGGATGTAGCCGCGCATTCCCACGTTTCGCCAGATAAAATCCACCCACCGGCAAACGCATCCGCTGCCCCAGCACGACCCGCTCATAGCGACGCCCCAGCTCCTGGCCGCCGCCCGTACCGTCGCAAGCGGTGAGCACCACCTCCCCAGCCTGTAGCGCCCGCAGCACGCCGCGCAGATAGCCTGTTCCATCCTGGAGCTTCACCGGCATCCGCGCCTCCAGACGCGCGCGCTCAGCCGAGGCCCAACGACCGATCTCCGATTTTTCCGTGGCTGTTTCTCCGCCACCAATCTGATGGATCGGCCAGCCCAACACGCCGAGCACACAAAGCGGCAACTGCGCCGGTCCCATATGCGGGTGGAGCAGCACCACCCCCTGGCCCGCTGCCCGTGCAGCCTCTATCTGTTCCATGCCCTCGAAACGCAGGTAAGAAGTCCAGTTCTCCCGCGTAATTTTTCCAAAGGCGAAAGATGCGTACTGGTTCAAAAAGTGCGTCGCGAAGGCCTCTATCGCGATGGTGTCCAGGTCTTGCCGGTCCGGGAAGGCAAGCCGCAAGTTCTCCACCACATCCCTCCGTTTTCCCCCCGCCAGCAGACCAGCCAGAACGCCCAGGCGTCGGTTCGCCCGGTACTCCCACGCGGGCGGACAGGCTTCCAGAAGCTGCCGATAGGGGCCCCAGACCACCTGTCGATAGAGATCTTTGAGCTTGGACTCCCCAAAAACCATCACTGCTCCAGGTAGCCGAGGGCTTCGAGGCGGGCGCGCTCCTCCTCGGACAGGTCCACGGCGGAGCGCTGGGTCGCCTGGCCCCCCAGAAGCGCCCGCGCCTGAACGGAGAGCATGTCCAGCAGCTGCAGGCCCTCCGGGGATTGGGAGACTGTGGGAAGGACATCCTGGACACCGAGCGGATCGGCCTTCAGATCGAAGTACGTGGCGGATCCCTCCAGCTCCCGGTAGACATAGCGGGATCCCGAGCCGCGAATGCCCGCCATTCTATAGCGTGGCGCGGTGATCCGTCCGGCGGCGCGCTCCTGCTGGTTGGCTTGACGATCAAAGCACATGGAATGTGCCATCGCCCGCGGCTCGCCCTGCCCAGCTGCGAGTGCCGCCGCCGACCGACCGCTCATGGTAGATGGGACAGGTAGACCCACCAGATCCAGGACTGTCGGCGCCAGATCGGTGCCTTCCACCGGGCTTGTAACCCGGGCTCCCTCAGGAACCCGGCCCGGCCAACGCATCACAAAGGGGACGTGTACACTGGTTTCATAGACGTCGTCACCATGGTTGAACCACACCCCATGTTCACCGAGACTTTCGCCGTGATCGCCGATCACCACAACCAGGGTGTTGCGACGATCCACCGCCTCTATCAGTCTCCCCAGCTGGCTGTCGTTGTAGGATATTTCACCTTCATACTGAGAAATCACATAGTCAACGTCGGTTATGCCCTCCAGGCTGGCCTTCAGATAGGGTGCCACGCCGGTCACCTGCTCCATGGAGTGGTGGGCGGGATCGCGAGGATCCCCCGCATAATACCGGGTGTCGTAGGGAGGCGGCGGCTCGTAGGGACCGTGGGCGTCGAAAAGATGGACCCAAGCAAACCAGGTGCGATCCTGATTTTTCAGCCACTGAAGCGCCAGATCTACCGTGTCTACACTGCGCCGCTCCAACACTTCATCCGGATGCCAGCGTCGTGAGGCCATGGCCATCGCGCGGGCGGGCAGCAGACCATCCAGACCCCGGAACCAGCCGAAGTCATCATCGTAGACCTGAAAACCACGATCAAAGCCCAACTTCCCGTCCAGCACATAGGCGCTGACAAAGGCGCCGGTGTTCCAGCCACCGTCGTGAAGCAGCTCCGCCAGCAGCGGACGATCTTCCGGTATTGGAACACCATTCAGCAGTACTCCATGCTCCCAAGGTCCGTTACCGCTGAACATGGAGCTGTGGCTGGGACCGGTCACCGCCGCCACCGCCGAGGTGTCCGTGAACAGCGTCCCCTCGCGAGCGAGCTGGTCAAAGAACCGCGTATCGACTTTTTCGTTTCCGTAGGCGCCTAAACGGTCCGCACGCGTCGTATCCAAGGTGACCACGAGGACATTCGGCGCCCCCGCCGGTGGCACCGCCGTGGGCGGCTCCACCACCGAGCGCTGGCTCAGGGTCCAGGCCGCCAGCCCCAGGCTCAGCAAAGCCAGGCTGGGCGCCACGCCGAGGCGCCGCAACAGCGCGCCCGCGCCGATCACCAGCGCCACCCCAACCATAAAAACAGGCAGATTTCCCTTGAGGAAAAAGGCCTCCTGAAAAGGAGGTGGATCTTCAAACCACCACAACGCCGCCGCCAGGATCCCATTTCCAACTACACCCGCAAGCAGACCGGTGAGCAGCGTTTTCCACCGGAGAACCAGGGCTCCAGCCAAGCCTCCGACCACTCCCCCGCCCAAAAGCCCCGCAGCAACCACCAGCGCTGCCTCGCTGGGTGAGAGCCACAGGCGCTGCCCCCACAGGATGCCGACCGCCTCGGCGATGCCAAAAAGCGCCCCTCCTGCAACCGCTGCGGCCAGATGGATGGTCCTGCTGCTCTGGGTTCCCATTCGGCTCCCTATGCCCGATCCAGGGGGGAATTGCCACTACCCGGGCCGGGTCGCTGGCGAGGACCGTAAGGATGTGGCATATTGCGGCGTTATGGTACGGGGAGGCTTTGTCCCTTCCCAGGGAGTGGTCATGGCGCGTTCGGGACGTACTTGGTTCCTGATGGTGTTGGCAGGTTGTATGCCGAGTCTGGCCCTGGCTGGCTCGGGAACGGTGGCCATTCCGCCGCTGATCGTGAAGGGGGTGGACCCCAAGCTCGCCGGGGCGGCCACTGCCTCCATCGCGATGGAAGTGGACTTTTCCGGCGCTTTTGAGACCACCAACGAGGTAAAAACCGCCCCTTCCGGTTGGGGAACGTCCTGTCTCACCTCCACCTCCTGTCTTTCGGGGGTGGCCAAGGCGCTGGAGGCCGACTTTCTACTCAGTGGATCCATCGGCACCGGCCCCGAGGGAATCCAGTTGTACATGATCTACTATGATCGTGCCAAAAATACGATCCTGCGCAAGAGCACCTACGACCTGCCCGCGGAAGCCACGGCGGTGTCCGACGCCGCAAACCGTATCGTCCGCGAGATGACCACCGGCGGTGGATCTGCAGCAGCGGCCGCAAAAAAGGAAGATCCAGTACCGACTTTTGAGGAGGACGAAGAGGACGACTTCGCGATGGACGCCCCCAACGCAAACGTGGGCAACACGCGGATTCCGACCAGCTCCAAGCCCCGGGCCCTGGAAGACGACACCAGCGAGGAAGACGCCCGCGCTGCCGCCGAGGCAAAGAAGAAGGAAGAAGCCCGGAAAGCGGAAGAGGCACGTAAAGCCGAGGAGGCCCGCAAGGCCGAAGCGGCCCGGAAAGCTGAGGAGGCCCGCAAAGCAGAAGCTGCGCGTAGAGCCGAGGAAGAACGCCGGGCCGAGGCTGCACGACGCGCCGAAGAAGAGCGTCTGGCGGAGGAGGCCCGTGCGGAGGAGGAAGCTCGCGCCGCAGAGGAAGCTGCCGCGGACGACGGTGGTGGCGCCCTCTTCTCCGAGGACGATTTTTCGAACTTTGAACTGGGTGCAACCGTGGTGGAGGAGGACCGCCCTCCCCCCAAGAGCAGCAGCTCTCGCAGCAGCAGCTCTTCTTCCTCTTCCAGTAGCAGCCGGACGGCGACGTCCCGCAGCCAGGACGAGGACGAGCCGGTCGTGGATCTGGACGAAGAGGAGCCCCGCTCCAGCTACGACGAAGAGGAGGATCCACCTTCTCGTTCTTCTTCCTCCTCACGCAGTAGCTCTCGCGACGAGGACGAAGATCCGCCCGCACGCTCCTCTTCCTCCTCCTCACGCAGCAGCTCTCGCGACGAAGACCAGGAGGATCCTCCTTCTCGCTCCTCCTCCTCCTCACGCAGCAGCTCTCGCGACGAAGACGAGGATCCGCCTGCACGCTCCAGCTCCCGCTATGACGAGGACGAGGATCCCCGCTCCTCTCGCGACCAGGACGAGGACCGTTCTTCCCGCCGTACCCAAGAAGTGGACCTGGACGAGCGGTCGACCCGCAGCACCCGCAAGGATGACGAGGATGAAAAGCCGGGGATCACGCTGGCGACTCGCGTGGGCTACTCCCGCCTGGGCAGCCTGAATTTCCTTACCTACGGCCCGGAGCTGGGCATCCCGCTCACCCGCTCCAAACACTCGGTGCAGCTGGTGCTCGGTGTGGAAGGGGCTTCGACCCAGCGCAATTTCTCGGAGGAGGAGGTGCAGCGAATCGCCGAGGCGATGTCCCGCACCACCGGGGAGGATGTGGACCCCGCTTCCATCAATCCGAAGCCTTGGAACTCCATTGTTCCCGTGAACCTGGGCGTGCAGTACAAGTTTGCGGGGGGGAATATCCACCCCTATGTGGGCCTGGATCTGGTGGTGATCCCCAATGCAGTGGACACCTCGGCGACTTCCGAATCAGGTGGGATGGACCTGGCTTTTGGTGGACGTGGCCGCGCGGGTGTGGACTTCATGGTCTCCCGGGCTTTCGGCTTCAACCTGAACCTGGGCGTGGCCTACCTCGCCGGGAACACCTTAGGAATGGTGGATGAGAAGCTGGAGAAAGGTGGCCTTGTGCCGCAGCTCTCTGGCGGCACCATCTTCCGCTTCTGATGGAGAGCCCGCGCCGCTCGACGGGCGAAGTGGTTGGCCACTTCTTCCAGGCTCTTGTTTATGTGGCGCTCGCCCAAGAAGCGGGAGAGCGCTGGTGGGTCTATGCGGCGATGTTGGGGGTGGCCGCAGCCGCCCAGCTGGTGGGAATGGGCGCCAGTTGGGGAGGGAAGCCCAGGTTGGTTGGGATTTCTTCACTGGTGAGCCTGCTGATGGTGGGCGCCCTCTATGGGGAAGCCCTGACTCAAGCCCTCTATGCCCGTGACAACTTCGGGCCGATGACCGGCGAGACCATTATCAACAGTTTTGGGGCCTCGCTGGCACTGTTGCCCTGGGTGGTACTCTGGCCGATCAGCCGCCTTCCCGCCTTGAAGGCGCCGAAAGTGCTGCTGCTGCTTCCGCTTTGTGGGCTGCTGCCCCTGCGCGCCGTGGCCGCACCGCAGGTGAAGGAAGATCCCGCTGCGCTGCAGGCCGCCGCTGAGGCGGTCTGGAAGCAGTGGCAGGGTGGCCCGGTCGCCGAGCTGCCGCCAGGTGCCTTGGTGACCCCCTACCTGGCCGGGGTGCCGGGCAAAACCGTTCGCATCGGAAAAGAGCCTCTGGTATTACCCATTTTACCTGAAGGGTCATCACAAGCGGCGCTGATCGTGGAGCTGCCGCTGGGCCGCCCCTACAAGGGCCTGATTCGGCCCGGTCGTGATGCTCCCCTGTTGAAGGACCCGGTAAGTCCCAGGAAGCACGCGCAGAATATCAAACGGCGGGAGATTTTTCCGGGTGCCTCCTTCCCGGCCGCGGCGGACACATCGGTGCGCTTCCAGTCGGCATTGATCAGCGATCAAGGCTGGCTTCCGCTGGTGGATGGTTGGAGTGCAGCGCCGCCGCTGTCACCGGAGAGCCTGGATGCCTCGGTGGAGGCGGGAACGCGGCACCTCATCAAAAACATGCAGGAAGATGGCCGCTTTACCTACATCGTGCAGGGGCCTTCCGGCAAAGCTGGCCGCGGCTATAACTACCCCCGCCATGCAGGAACATCCTGGTTTCTTGCCCGCTCGGCGGCCACCTTTTCGGATCCCAGCTTCGGCGAGGCAGCCGACCGTGCCATCGGACATCTGGACCGGATGAGCCAGCGTACCCCCGACGGCAGAGCCTACGTGCTCGACCCGGAGCGGACGGATGGAAAAGCCTGGGTAGGAACAACCGCTTTGGCCAACATGGCGGTGGCGTTGCGCGGCAACAATCCCAGCCTTCTCAAAGAGTGGACACTGCAGTTGGCGGCCTCTGTGGATGCACAGGGCAAGGTGCTGGGGGAGATGGATCAGGCTTCGGGAAAGTTTCCCGACCAACCTGCCAATCCCTACGGTCAGGGCCAGGCGATGCTGGGGCTGATCCTCGCGGAGCGCGCCGGGGAAATGTCAGGGAAGGATGCCCTGGATCGCTCCATGGACTATGTACGCCGGGACTATGCGGGGGCCACGCACCCGCTGCTGGTGGCGGACGAGCACTGGATGTGCCTGGTGGCGGTGGCCCTGCACGAGCAGCGCCAGAGTGATGCAGCCGATGGGGTCTGCGCGGCCTATGTGGCGAAAGAGCGCTTTGCAAGTCCTGCTCCCGGGGGTGGGCTGCAGCCAGCCACCGGCCCGGCCGCCGGTCTGGCGGAGGCGGTGATCGCCTGGGCCTGGATCACGCAGGATCCGGTATGGAAGCAACGTTCTGAAAACTACGGCTGGCTGTTTCTGCGGGCCCAGTACCGCCCGGAAGACGCTCCCATGCTGGAGGGCGCCGCGCAGCTGATCGGTGGCTACCGGGATGCCCCGGGCGAGCTGGACGTGCAGATCGACGCGGTGCAGCACACCGGCTGTGCACTCTTGGGGGTGGAGGCCCTGATCTCGGGTCGCACCCGGCGCGGCAGTCTTCCGTAGTCTGGACTACAGAGTACACCGATCGCCCATTCACCGGATCGGTAGGTTTTGTAGTCTACCTTACGAAACAGCCAGAGGTGGCCGGGCAGGAAGTGGCCCGACCAGATCGGCATCTTCCGGGTAGTAGACCCGCACCAGATAGAGCCCGTCCGGCAGCGCGGTGCGCCCCGAGAGGTTCCGGTCTTTCGCCGCGATCAAGCGGGGGATATCGTCCACGGGGCGACGCCCTTCGCCGATCTCCAGGAGGGTGCCCACCATGATGCGGATCTGGTAGCGAAGGAAGCCCGGTCCTTCAAACTCGATCCAATGCTCTCCCGCACCCCGGTCGATGTGTACCGCCTCGCGGATGCTCCGCACCGGGTTGCGATCTTCACAGTTGGGGCCACGAAAACAGGAACAATCATAGGTTCCACGCATGTCCACCAGCGCACGGTCGATCGCTGTCCAGTCCATGGGGCGACGCACATAGAGCGCGCGGGTCCACAAAAAGGGAGAACGATCGGGCCGATGAAGGATCACATAGCGGTAGCGCTTGCCGATGGAGGACATCCGCGCATGGAAGCCGTCCGGCACGATCTGGGCCGAGGTACATGCGACGGTTTTGGGCAAAAGGGTATTGAGCGCCATCCGCAGCTTTTCAGGATCCCGCGGGGTCTCCGCCCGGAAGCTGACCACCTGCCCAAGGGCGTGTACACCGGAGTCCGTGCGTCCCGAGGCGTTGCAGTTGATGTGCTCCCCCCCGAAAATCTGGCGGATCTGCTGCTCCAGCGTCCACTGAACGGTCTCGACCCCCGGCTGGGTCTGCCACCCACAAAAGGCCGCCCCATCGTACTCAATCACCAGCTTCCATGTGACCATTTTCTTACTAAAAGTCCAGCTTCAACCCGATGCTGATCTCGGTGGAGCCCAGATCCAGACCGGTCTTGGAAAACATCTGGGTGGAGCGGAACTCTCCCACCAGGAAGGTGTCGTTGATGCCCGTGTTCGCCTCGACCCGATCTGCGGTCTTCCGATCCAGGCTATCCAGCAGAATCATCCCGCCAAAACCGTAGTGCCAGCCGAACTTACCACCACCGACATGATCCGCGGGCACCGTAGAATCAGGAAGCTTCGAGCCCCAATTTTCGTTCCACAGCCAGGCATCAACCCCCACCCGCGCAAAGGGCACCAGCGGCTGCTCGCGGAGGATGTCCAGGCGCCCCACCACGTCGATGTTGAGGGGCCAGATGGTCATCATCACGTGTTCGTCGGTGGATGTGCCCTCGGCCGTCAACTTGGAGCCCAGTTCCTGGTAGAAACCCAGGCCGAAGGTGCCTTCGATAAAGTTAGAGGTCAGCCCGTACTCGAACCGCAACATCTCGTGATCGGTGGTTCCGTAGACATCCGCCATCGTCTCGTCGTTGATGGTGACCGGGCCATAGCGGAGGGCAACCGTCGAACTTTTGGGAGACTCTTTCTCCCGCGGCTTGGCCTCGGCCAGACCGGGCAGCATCAGCAGGCCCATGCCCAAGAGCAGCCCACGACGACGACGCAGAGCCGCCACAAGTCCCCCCATCAGACCGAGCGTCAGCGAGGGCTTCAGCGCCAGCCCACAAAAACCGCCCTCCTCTCCCGCCAGCTCAGCAGCGCCAAAACTCTCCTGAGGAGTTGCGGATTTCACTTCGGACATCGGTCCCTCCAGGCCGGTGACATCGGTCGCACGCACGGCCACATAGTAAGTCGTATTGTTCGTAAGAGGATAGATGGTGTGGGTGATCCGGCTCCCCCCTCCGGGTGCCAGCGGATCCAGGTTCAGCCCTTTATCCGACCCGTCGAATTCCGGGCCCCCCGTCGGCCAGTCTTCGGCAGAAAAAGGGGTGGTGGTCAAGTAGATTTGGTAGGTTGCAATATCTTCATCGGGCAGCGTCGGAAACTGCACGCTGACGGACTGGTTGCCAAAACCCAAGGAGAGATCGACCGCACCGGGCGGATTGTTCACTGAAACCAGGCCGACATCGTGCCCGATACGGGTCCCCTGCCCGACAAAAACCCAGAGCTGGTTGGAGCCCTCGGCATAGTCGTCGCCCACGGTGTAGCTGCGCTCCACCTCTTCCCCGGCCTCCAGGCTACCATCGTCCAGGAGCTTGCCGCCCCCACTCTGATCGCCTCCCAGGCGCAGCTCCCAATCTCCCGCCTGATCCGCCGTAAATTTTATGGTGTAGCTGTCCCCATCGGTGGCCGAAGTGGGGGATACATCCATCACCTCCACCCACGGGCGATCCGTAAAAATCAACAGTTCGCCTGCATCGTTGGCGCCGATACTATACCCATCAATCAAGGAATATTCCCGGATGTCACCGGCCAGGGGAATACACACTTCCTCCTCGCCAATGACGGTGCCGCTGACCGTATAGCGACAGCTCTGATCATCGACGGAAATGTAGGCCCGGTCGCTGTCCACTGCGATGGCCGTGGCGTCGTCACCGGCGCGCAGCGAGCCTTGATAGGTCGCCAGGTTCGAGCTGTTTACATAGCCGACGGTCCCCGAATGGTCCGCCAGATAGATGACGCCGCCGCCCAGATCCCAGGCATCCGCAAAACGCAGCGTGCTTAGATCGGAGATGATGGTCGCGGCCGCCTTGGAGGTGGTATCCACGCGTTCAAAACGCCCATCCCCTGCCAAAGCCACCAGAATGGTATCCGACAATACCGTATCTTCCAGTTGGGTGATGCCCAGCGTGAGCGGCCAGCCCTCCTGCACCGCCCCCTCCAGGTCCACCGCCTTCACCGAAAAGCTGGTTTCTCCGTAGATCCCGTAGATCAGCGTGCCGTCGGTCTCCACCGCCTTCACCGCGGCTTCTCCCAGGGGCAAGGTGCCATTCAGAGAAACGCTGCTCCCAGAAACCCGGACTACCGCCACCGATCCGTCGCCGCAGCCGGTGTAAAACCAGTGGACCCCGTCGCTGTCCGTGCGCACGGCGGCCCCGCGTGTGCTGCTGCATGCCGCCACCTCCGCGACGTTCCAAGTGGCCGTCGAGAGCACATGAAAATTGCCCGCACCGTCGGGAAAGCCGACCCACTCGCCGTCCTCGGTGGCCACCAGATCGGAGATGTCCCCGAAGCCCCCCTGCGTCTCCGCCCCCAGACGTTCCGCGAGGCGATCTGCAGCAAAGGCAGGAAGAAGCAGGAGGATCATGCGTCACTCCGGGTCAAGAGCCCCTGAGACAACAGCCACTCCGCTGCCGCCACCGGCACCGCCCCCCCCGCGCCCATGAGGTTGTCGCCCAGCACCCAGAGATGCACACCGTCGCCAGCAGGATCGGCTCGGAGGCGCCCATAGCTGACGCCCGTCCTCAACTTATCCACCAACGCCCGTGGGCGCAGACGTGCGGCACGCGGCACCCCACGCAGACCGGGCGCGTCGCGCAACGCCTCCTCCACCTCCTCCACACTCAGCCCACGGATATGCAAGGCGCCGACCACGCCCGAAAAAAGCGGGATTGTCGCCAGACTTACCGCAACCTTGTCGGAAGGAATCCCCAAAAGCGCCTCTACCTCGGCGGCAGCCTGCAGCTCCCGATCGCTCCATTCATCTTCGGTGCAGTCCTCAGGGAGTACGTCAAAAGCCAGTCCCTCTGCGAATATTTTGCGAGGCGGCTCCTGAGAATTGAACATGGCCACCACCTGAGAGCCCAGCTCATCCATCGCGGCGCGGCCCCAGGCCGAAGCAGAGAGGTTCAAGGCACCGGAAACGCCGGTCACCCCCATGTCGCGGAGGGGTGCGAGCACCGACGCCAGCACCCAGCCGGCCGCCGACGGGGTTCGCAGCCCACCGGCATTCACCACATCCTGAAGCTCCGGCGAAGAAACCCCAGGCAGGAAGCAGGGTAAATCCATCCCACTTCCTCCTCCCACGTCCACCACCAGCGCCCCTCGCCCGGTGATCGACGGCCCCACCCGCTCCGCCACATTCGGTGGAACGCACAAAAAAGCAAGCATGAACGGATATTCCGCCACATCACTCAGATCGCGGATAGGAATCCGGCTATCGCCATAGGAGACTTCCTCCACCTTACACGCACGAGATGCAAAGGCCGTCACTTCCGATCCCGCGAAGCGGCTGGTGGCCAGCGCCCCCAGCACCTGTTCACCTACCACTCCGGACGCCCCGATCACTGCCACTTCCAGACCGCTCTGCACGCTTGCCTCCAACCCGGTGCTCTAACCTGAATTCGTACAGGACAAGCCCCGCCCACACCTCCTATCGCGGCATGTGGCGGGAAAGCCGGTCAAAGGGCTCCACGTTCTGTCTTTGCCCTAGCGGCGATGCTGCGCCAGAATCTTGCCGATCTGCTCTTTGCCCCGCAGCTTCAGACGCTTCACCCGACCGATCTCGCGCCGCTCCCCCTCAGACGGGTAGCGGACCCCCTCCAACGCGGCCAGCTTGGACTCAAATTCCCCGTGCTTCAGCCAGAGATGACGCAGCTCGGCGTTGGTGGGAGAAAGACGCTCGATCAGCTCCAGGTCCTGTGCATCCATTCGCTACTCCTAGTCCCTTCAATGTACCGGTTGGGGCGAAGACGTGTCAATCCGGCAACGGCGGGTAGAGGAGGGGGAGAGATTGACAAGGAGGGGGCCAGCGCGGTAGATCCATGCTCTCGTGTCGGAGCCCGTTTGTCGGTCACCCTGCGCTCCTATGTGTTCCTCGACAGCCTCCAGCCGCAGCTTGCGGCCTTCACCGGTACAACTGCGCGTGGCTTTTTGCCGCTTGCAGGCCAGGCTTCCCTTTGGGTAGAGACTGCGCCGGGGATGATCATCAACCGTGTCACCGACGTGGCGCTGAAGGCCACGCAGGCCGTTCCCGCCGTCCAGGTGGTGGAGCGCGCCTTCGGCTTGCTGGAGCTGCACCACGACGACAAGGGCGAAGTACACGCCGCTGGCGACGCGGTGCTGAAATATATTCAGTGCACCTACGAGCAAGCGGTGGCGCCCAAAGTCACCTCCAACCAGATCATCCGCGCGGTGGAAGCCTACCAGGCCCAGCTGATCAACCGCAACCGCAGCGGCATGATGCTCATTCCAGGAGAGAGCCTGTTCATCCTGGAGACTGAGCCCGCCGCCTGGATCGTGTTGGCCGCAAACGAGGCCGAGAAGGCCGCAAATGTGAGCCTGATCAACCTGCAGCCTTACGGGGCCTTTGGACGTCTGTGGATGTCCGGCACCGAGGCCGAGATCGACAGCGCCGCCGCTGCCGCCATCGCCGCAATCGATGGTGTAAAGGCGACGCTCAAAAGCTGAAAAACCTTCCTGATTTGGAGAATTGCACATGGCTGAAGCACTGGGATTGATCGAGACCAAGGGCATGGTAGCCATGGTCGAAGCCGCGGATGCGATGGTGAAGGCTGCCCGCGTGGAGCTGGTGGGCTTTGAGAAGATCGGTGGTGGCTATGTCACTGCGATCGTGCGTGGCGATGTCGCTGCCGTAAAGGCCGCTACCGAAGCCGGTGCCCGCCAGGCACAGCGTGTGGGTGAGCTGGTGAGTGTGCATGTGATTCCCCGCCCGCACGAGAACATCGACGCGGTGCTTCCTCTGGGTCGTGGCCCTGACTATCAGGCCAAGAAGCAGGCATGAAGCTCGGGAAGGTCATCGGCACGGTGGTCGCCACCCGCAAAGACGAGAAGCTGGAGGGTCTTCAGCTTTTTGTCGTGCAGGACATCGCGCCCGACCTGAAGGCGAAGGACTCCTTCGTGGTGGCCGTTGACTCCGTGGGTGCAGGGGTGGGAGAGGTGGTGTTGTACGCCTCTGGATCCTCTGCCCGGCAGACCCGGCCGACGGATTCGCGTCCGGTCGATGCGGTGATCATGGCTATCGTGGATACGGTGGACGTGGCCGGCG
>CAITDR010000198.1 GCA_903891165.1 uncultured Pseudomonadota bacterium | reverse complement strand
GGCGCCTGCGGCGCTCGGGCCGCACGCGCCTTGCGTGGTTTGGAGAATACTCCTCTTATTCCCATCCCTTCTCCTGAATGAATGTTCATTCAGTGGCTTGTGGCCCCGGCGCCTGTTTGCTCTCCCAGGCGGCCACACGCTCGCTGGCGTTGGCGCGGATGTTGGACCAGAACAGCTCAAATTCGATGGGGTGGTAGTTGCCCTTTCCCATCACTCCGTCGAGGATGCGGCTCGCAAAATCCCGAGGTACTTTGCCGTAGAGGTGTACGCGCAGGGTGCCGTCGATGCAGGCGGCGTCCGCCAGTCCGGGCCGGGGCTCGGGGTCCGGGCTCTGGAGGAAGACGGCGCCGAGGTTTTTGTTGGCGGGCATCGGCCCCCCCTCTCCCACGCCCGACAGTGGGTTGGTACACACCCTGTGCTCTTCTTTTGGGTAGTACAGATCGATACTTCCCGGCACGTTTTCGGGGCTTCTTGCGTTCCACGCGACCACACAGCCCACGTCGGTCGGCCCGACACATGCGGGGATGTCCGGTGCTTCCCTTTTCAGTGCTTCGTGGGTGAGCCCGCTGCCGATGATCCAGGCGCCAACAAGCTGATCCCGTAGCGGGCTGCCGGAAATACGCCGCACAAGTAGCCGCTGGATCAGCGCGGCCCCCTGGCTGTGCCCGGCGAGCAGCAGGGGCCGACCGGGGCTCCGTCGGCTGAGGAATTCGGTAAAGGCCCGGTCGATGTCGGAATAGGCAAGCGCGATCGCGGCTTCTCCGTCGGCGCTGGGTTTGTAGTAGGCGGTGCCGGTGGCCTGTCGGTATCGTGGGGCGTAGATGGCGCCAATTCCGTTGAAGGCCGAGGCCTGGATCAGTACTCCTCCCCGGTCGCTGGCTTCGGCAATCTTCGGATCATCGGCGGAGGCATTCCACTCTGGGGCCACCGACGAGGTGGAGTGTACATAAAAGACATCGACCTGCGCTTGGGCCGGGGCCACGCCTGTGGCGCCGGGCGGCACCCGGTCGCCGAGGTCCTCCACCTCGGGCAGTGCGCTCCACGAGGTGGCCAGCCGGTAGTCTGGAGGGGGAGGCGGAACGGCCTCGGCAAAGCTTCCTTTGGGGGTGATCGAGCGCATCAGCCAGGCGCCGAAGCCTCCGGCGCGGGCCACCGGGAAGCCCACTGCACCCCCGACCAGTGCCGCGACGGCCAGTGTCACCCATAGAACGCGGCGTTTCATGCGGCCTCCGACCGAGGAACAAAGCCGAAGGCCAGCACTTCCCGCATGTCTGCCAGCAGCCTTTCGAAGCTCTCCTCGTCCACCTTTCCGGCGCGCCGCAGCGCGATAAGTCCGTGGGTGGCGGCCCACAACACGCCGCCCAGCCGCTCGGCGGGTAGGGTGGACATTCCTGCCGCTTCGGCCTCTCCCAAGGGGCCCGCAGCCAGCCTTCGATAGCGCGCCGCTGCGGCCTGGTGTTCGGGGCCGGCACTGTGGGACTCAAAGATAAGGTCGTACAGGGAGGTTTGTGTAAAGGCGAAGTCCAGGTAGGCCTGTCCGAGTGCTCCTACCCGCCCGCCGAGGTCATCCGCCGCCGCGACGGCCGCCTCGCACCGATCCGACAGCCTGTGGAGTGCCGCGGCGCGCACCGCGTCGATCAGGGCTTCCTTGTCGGCAAAGTAGCTGTACGGGGTGCTCCGGCTCATCTCGGCCTCCGCGGCCACCCGCCGCAGCGTGCAGGCCTCCCGCCCCTCCTCCTGTACCAGGGCCATGGCCACCTCGACCACCCGCCTCCGCGCGTCGTCCAGCTCTGTCCGGGTCAGTTGTCGGCCTTGCATGGCACCTCCATGCTCAGCGTAGCCGACTTTTTGACAGCGTCAAATAGACTTCGGAGTGGGTCCCCCGGGGGGCGGGGGCTTCTTCCATCCCTCACACGCTGATCGCACCCTCGCGGAAGGCGGATGCCCCGATTTTTACGTTCACGATCGCCGGCTTTCCGCTGTCGATGGCCCTCTGAATGGCCGGGTAGATCTCCTCGGCCTCCTCCACATATTCCCCGTGCCCACCGAGGGCCTCTACCACCCGGTCGTAGCGGGTATAGTCCAGCTTGGTGGCGGGTGTACGCTCCTCGGTGAAGAGCTGGATCTGCCCACGCCGGATCTGCGTCCATGCCGCGTCGTTCCCGATCACCCCCACCACGGGGATGTTCTGACGCACCATGGCTTCAAACTCCAAACCATGCAGCCCAAAGCTGCCATCTCCGTAGATGATGACGACGGGATCATTCGGCCGCGCCAGACGCGCCGCCATCGCGTAGCCCGGCCCCACCCCCAAGGTGCCCAGCGGTCCCGGATCCATCCAGTGCCCCGGCTTCCACACGTCCACCACTTTTGCTGCCGTTCCGACAATATCGCCGCCGTCGCACACAATCGTGGTATCCGGGGTGATGGCCCGGGCCAGCTCCTTCGAAAAGCGCAGCGGGTTGATGGGGTTGTCGTTGGAGTTCAGCTCCGGCAACATTTTTGCAAAGCGGCTGACTTCGATCTTCCGAAGGGCTGCCAGCCAGTCGGGGCCAGAGCGTTTGCCGGCTTCGGCCAATTGTTTCATCACCAGCCCGGTGTCGCCCACCAGACCCACCTGTGCACCCCGGTTGTGGCCGATCACGTCCCCGTCCAGGTCCACATGGATGACCTTGGTGGCGGGGTTGATGTCGTTTCCGTAGCCCAGCCGGAAGTCCCAGGGGGTGCCGAAGATCACGATGGCATCGGCCTCCCCCAGGGCTCGGCTGCGGCTCAGTCGGAAGAACCGAGGGTCGTCCGGCCGCAGTGCACCCCGGCCCGCACCATTCAGATAGACAGGAAGATCATAGGCTTTCAGGAAATCGTGGATGCTGTCCTTGTAGGGGCTCCACCACCACTGCGAGCCGACGATAGCCACCGGTCGCTCAGCCTTCTCCAGGATGGCCGCCGCCGCGGCGATGCCTGCGGGATCCCCGCCGGTCACATTCTGGGTACGGTAGTCCTGGGGAATATTCACATCCTCGTCGTCGTGCATGTTCATCAGCACGTCCAGCGGCATCTCCAGAAAGACCGGTCCCGGCACACCGGTCGTGGCTTTTCGGAAGGCCATGGCCATAAAGTCGGGAATCCGGTGGGTGTCCGGTACGGTCACACTCCACTTGCTGATGCTTCGCAGCAGGGTGACGTGGTCCATCTCCTGCAGCGAGCCTTTCCCCGAAAAAAACTTGGGTCCCTGGCCGCCAATCAGGATCATCGGCACCCCACCGCGCATGGCATTGGCCGCAGCCGTCACCGCGTCGGTCACCCCGGGCCCGGCGGTCACCGCCGCAACGCCTACCTGTCCGGTTGCACGTGCCCAGCCCTCTGCACAGTGGCCAGCCGTCTGCTCATGCCGGGTATCTACCACCCGGATTCCCAGGTCCAGACAGCCATCGTAGATATGCTGAATATGCCCCCCACACAGTGTGAAGAGGTGGCTGACCCCTTCTTTGGCGAGAGCGCGGGCGACAAAGGTTCCACCATGGACGTGCATCGGGCCTCCTGGCCGGGGAGTCTATCCGACCGGGCCGCTAGAATCCCGTGGGGCTCCCCCTCTGCCCGCCTTTGGCGCAATTATTTTGGATCCGGGGATCCGTCCGTCGGGAGCGTCTCTACTTCACCACAAACCAGATTTTTGTCTGCTGCGCACTGTAGAGGCTGCCGTCGGAAAAGCTGTTCCCATCGAACAGATCGACGTGGCCGGATCCTCCGTAGCCAAAAATTTTGTCAAAGGCGATAAAGCCTTTTTTTCCGGCGATCGCCGCCTCTACCGCTTTTGCGCCCTTGTTGGCCTCTTCCTCGTTCACATAGCGGCCGGTGGGCGGGAAGACCAGATCAGGCTTTCCCCGTTCCTTTTCGATATAGGTCCACATCTCCTTGGCACTCAGCAGCACCCGATCTTCGGCACCGGCGCTCTTTTTGTCGGTGACTTTGGGCATATACAGGCCGCCGACCCGCATTTTGTCCAGTCCCGCGGCCTTGGCCTTCTCCACCGTCAGCTCGTGGCCGCCGCCCAGCCGGTTGAACATGGTGCTCATTCGGAGTGCACAGGTGTTGGGAGCGTCGCTGTCCTTCAGACCCAGCTCCTGGATCAGCGCGGCGCTGGAGGTGTTCTCGGAGGAGTCTTCCCGATAGTTATGGGGGTGTGCCGCCCACATCTTGGCGAAGTCCTCCTCTCCCTGCAGCTTCTTGGTCTTCTTCGCCGTTTTGAGCTTTTCCCAGGTGGCGCGGTCTACGGTGCCACTATCGGGCAGCCCCTGCGCCTTCTGGAAGATCTTGAGCTGGGCTTCGGTCTGGGCGCCAAACACACCGTCGCTCCCGGCGTTGATGGCGGTCTGCACCTGCTTCACCAGCTCGCCCCGCATCCCACGCTGGAAGCGGATGCCCTGCGCAAAATAGCTCTCCGCTTCGCCATCCAGGCGCTCTTTTCCCGACAGCAGCAGCGCACGCAAGCCGCTGCCTGCATTATTGCCTTGCGTCGTCGGGCCTACCTGCTGGGCAGTTGTTTGGGTCTGCTGAGGAAGCTGGCTGTAGCCGGTACCGGGCATCGCGGGACTCGAAAGAGGGCTATTCTACCACAAACTGGCTGCTTTCGACTATTTCTCTGGGCCGGCGCTGCAATCGGATAGGGAGCGCCATGACCACCGATCCCACCGCCGTTGTAGAATTCTGGAAGTCCGCAGGTCCCGCGGCTTGGTATGCCAAAAATGAAGCTTTTGACGCGGACTTCCGCCGTCGCTTCGAGGCAGCGCACATGGCGGCCGCCCGCCGCGAGTACGACGCCTGGATGGAAAGCCCCGAGGGTGCTCTTGCACTTTTGATCCTCTTGGACCAATTTCCCCGCAACTGCTACCGGGGGACGGCACACCAATTTGCCACCGATCCGCTGGCCCGAATGTACACCGGCCAGGCGATTGCCCGTGGCTATCTGTCCGCGTTGCCGCCGGAACTACGCCAATTTCTCCTTCTTCCGCTGATGCACTCCGAGGACATCGCCGATCAGGACGCACTTCTGCCTTTGGTGGCCGATATGCCCGAGACCCTGAAGTTCGCCCACATCCACCGCGACATCATCCTTCGCTTCGACCGTTTTCCGCATCGGAACGCCGCTTTGGGTCGCCAGACCTCTCTGAAGGAAGAGGCTTTTTTGAAGGGGGGCGGTTTTGGCGGATAAGGGAGCGCTTGCGACGTGACTCTGGGGTGAGTCACGATGCAAATCGAAGGCTACTTCGCGGAATTCCGCCAGCCTTAGGGTGGCTGTGGACGGCCCGAATCACAGCTGAGTGTCCCATTCAGCGGGTAGGCCAGCCCCATCAAGACGCACATCTCCGTCGGGAAACCAAGCACTTCGTCGGTGTCGTTCCACCAGGTACATTCGGCAATCAGGTGGTCCTCTGCCTGTACCGGGATGCCGCCATCGGGAAAAGCCACCACTTGCGGGGCGTCCCGCCAGTCCGGATCCCAGCTTGGAAGCTCGTAGATCCGCTGCTCCCCTTCGTCGGGCCCCGCCAGCGCACCCCACATGGACAAGCCCCAGCCGTGCATGTGGCCGGCCATGGTCAGGATGTGGAGATCCTGGCCCCAGGCGCAGTCCACCCGATCCGTGCTCTCCGCCTGAGGGGGCAGCGCGAGCATCGAATTATTGAAGGTGTAGCTGCCAACCCAGCCTTCCACCTCCTCCTCTTTAAGCAGGCTTCCCCAACCAAGATCCCGCACCAGCAGCGGGCGATCGGTGGGATTGATGTAGTGAGACTGGAACATCCAGCGTTCACCCTGCTCTATCCTGACAGCCATGCCCTCTGGCAGCTCCATCACCCCGTGCGCGGGGGAGAGCGAGGCGGTGCCTTGCAGCATCGGGGACGTTCCGGACATCAGGCCGTTGTCAGGAGTACTACAATCTATCCAGGTTCCATCGGGGAAATCTTCCGGAGACTCCGCCGCGTGGTTCAACATCCCGTGGTGCCCGAAGCCGCCGGACTGGTCCCACTCATAGTAGTGGATTCCTGCTGTGGCTTCGGTCCAGCTTCCCCAATAACAGAACATCACATCTGAGTGCGGTGGGACGGTATAGTCGGGGGTCTGAATCACAAAATCGTAGCCGTCCGCTACCGACAACTCCATACGCACATCGTTGAGATCAACCTCTGCGGGAGAGTCGTCTTTCTCGGGGACGCCGCAGGCCAGAAGGAGTAGCCACATGGCTGCATGCGTAGCATAAATTGACGGCGGATGCTGCGGGAGCCCCCGTCCTCCTGATAAAAGACGCCCATGCCCTCCCCCGGTACGCCACGATGATCACACTCCTTCTCGTCGCCTGTACAGCCGGAAACCCGGATTCCAACCTGGTCAATGGGGGGGATCCCTACATCGAACTTCTATCGCCGGTGGAGGGGGCCACGGTCTGCGGCACTCCGCTGCTGGTGGAGGTTTTTGTCGCCAACCTCACATTGGTGGAGCCGGTGGAGGACGTGGATTTTGCCGAGTCGGGTACCGGGCATGTGGACATCAGCCTGAACGGCCAGGATGCGGCGATGGTCTGGGAAGACCACGCGGACATTTCCGACGTTTCCGATGGAGAATATCAGCTCAAAGTAGAGCTTTCGAATGCGGACCACACGGCGGTGGAACCCTATGCGGGCGATCTGGCCTACATCACCGTCTCTGCGGCCCTTTGCGGCGGTTGAGCTGCGCCAAAAAGGGAAGAAGCCGGGCGGTGACCTGCATCACACCGCACGGCTCTTCGAGGCTCCGGGAAGAGAGCTGCCCTGGTGAAAGGGGGCTGGCGAGCTGCCAATCTCGCCAGCCGGGCTCTCTCTGACCACCGTCTTCCTGGTCCCAGATCTCCAGGAAAGACGAACCCTTCTCAGCCCTGCAGCAGGGTAACCGCAGAGGAGGAGATGTTCTTGGCCTGCGACAGGATGGACACGCCCGCCTGCTGCAGGATCTGGTTCTGCGAAAGATCGGCCGTTTCTTTGCCGAAGTCTGCGTCGCGAATACGGCTCTCGGCCGCCTTGGTGGCCTCGGAGTAGGTCTCCAGGTTGTTCAGGGCGTTGTTGAGCCGGTTTTCCACCGCACCGTAGTTGGAACGGACGGAGGAAACGGTGTCGATCGCGGTGTCGATCGAGTCGATGGCGGCCGAGGCGTTCGCCGCGGTGGACAGATCCAGGGCGGTCAGGCCGAGGTTGGCGGTGGTCAAGTCGCCCAGCGTGATAGAAATCACGTCGTTGGCGCTGTTCTGGATGCCCACCTGCACGTCGATGCTGGACAGGGTTCCATCGGACAGGGAGACACCGTTGAACTCGGTGACTGCCGAGATACGACCGATTTCAGAGATGAGCTGGTCGGTCTCGTCCTGGATATAGCCACGTTCGGTGGTCGCCAGGGTCTCGGAAGCACTCTGGATGGCCAGCTCACGCAGGCGCACCAGGATGCTTGCCACTTCGTTGGTGGCACCTTCCGCCACGGAAATCAGGGAGATCCCGTCATTCACGTTGCGGGCGGCGACATCCGCGGAGCGGTGGGAAGCCTTCAGGTTTTCGGCGACGCCCAGACCCGCAGCATCATCCGCGGCACGAGCGATCCGCAGACCGGAAGAGATTTTTTCGAAATTGCGGGACAGGGCCCGCGTGGTTTTGTTGAGGTGATTGATAGCGCCATTCGCTTCAATATTCGTCTTGACGGTGATCGACATTTGAGTCCTCGCTTGGCAGAGAGAAGCCGTCCACAGCAGCCGCTGAACCCGCAACAGGCACAGCCGACTGCTCGCCGGGCTCCTTCTTCTCGGACCCTCTGGGGAAGTCTTGAGGGGAGAGGAAGGAATTTTTGGGAGGAGGCGGAGAAGGCTGCCCGAAGGAGGACATCCTCATCCCGGCGCGCCGGTGTATGGCCAAAAGGTGCCACGCGGCACACCTCATGTTAGCTGCCTGCACTTCGGGAGTCCCATGAGCTACGCACCTTCTGAGTCCTGGAACCTGGACAACATCCTTCCCGGTGGTCCCGGCGGGGACGCCTTCACGGAGAGCCTGCGGCGCCTGGACGGCCAGCTCCGGCAATTGGTTGCGCGTGCCGATGCGCTCGACGCCCGACCCGAGCCCGCCCATTTTGCGAAGCTGCTCTTGGATCTGGAGGGGGTTCTGCCGGATCTGGAGGAACTTTCTGCCTTTGCAGGCTGCCATGCTGCGGCGGATGCGACGGGGGATGCAGCCCTGCGTGCCGACATGATGGTCTCCGACCTGGGCACCCAATTTTCCCGAGCCTGGGTGGTGCCCAACCAGCGTATCTGCAGGATGTCGGACGAGGATTTTGCGGCGCTCTTGGCGCTGCCTGAGCTCCAGGACATGCAGGGAGCACTGAAGGAGACCAGGTCGCAAGCGCGCTTCCGTTTTTCAGAGGCAGAAGAGGCACTGGTTGCGGAACTTTCACGCGATGGTGTCCTCGCCTGGGGCCAGCTCTACGACGCCACTGCGGGCTCGTTGCGCATCGAAGTGGACAAGGGCGATGGGCCCAAGGCCGTCTCTCCCGGCCAGGCCTTCAACCTGCTCCACCACGAAGACCGGGAGGTTCGGAAGCGGGCTTTTGCGGCATGGCAGGCGGGATGGCGCTCGGTCGCCCGCAACTGTGCGGCTGCCCTCACCCACATCACCGGCACCCGCCTGACGCTGAACCAACGCCGCGGTCTGGATCCTCTGGAGGAGCCACTGGCGGGCGCACGGATTCAGCGGCGTACGCTGGACGCGATGATCGAGGCGGCCCGCCGCGCTCGGCCGATGATGCACCGCTACTTAGCGCTCAAGGCCAAGGCCATGGGCCTGGAGAAGTTGGACTGGCACGACACCTACGCGCCGTTAGGGCAAAGCACCGGGGCGATTCCCTACGCGACGGCGCAGGATTTTATTGTGGAGCAGTTCGGCGTCTTCTCGCCAAAGATGGCCGAGTTTTCGGTCAAGGCTTTCAAGGAGCGCTGGATTGAGGTGGAGGATCGGCCGGGCAAACGGGGCGGCGGCTTCTGCGCCGGGGTGCCAGTGCGTCGGGAGAGCCGCATCTTTATGACCTGGGGGGGGACCGACTCCAGCGTCTCGACGCTCGCGCATGAGCTGGGCCATGCCTTCCATGGGGAAGTGCTGTTTGGACAGCCTATTTCCAAGCGCCGCCTGCCGATGACCCTGGCAGAGACGGCCTCCACCTTTGGCGAGGCGTTGGTGCGTGAAGCCGCCCTGGCTGCCGCCACCGACAGCAACCACCGTCTGCGGCTCTTGGACGACGCCATGGGCTCTGCCCTGGCCTTTTTGTGCAATATCCCCGCCCGTTTGGAGCTGGAGCTGGCGCTGTACCGCATGCGTGCCGAAGGTCCGCTTGCTCCCGACGCTCTGGAAGCGGAAACCGCGCGGATCTTCGGCGAGTGGTACGGCCCGGCCATGGAGCGGGTGGATGCCACCTTCTGGGCTAACAAGCTCCATTTTTACATCGGCTCCCTGGCTTTCTACAACTTCCCCTACATCTTCGGCTACCTCTTTTCCGCCCTGGTCTACGAGCACTACCGAGCCCTAGGGCCCGCCGGTGCTCCCGGCTACGAGCGCCTTCTGGCGCGCACCGGTGACGAGCAGGCGGAAGAGATTGCCCTGTCCGAGCTGGGCGTTGATCTTGGCCTTCCCGAGACCTGGGAGCGGGCGATGGGGATGATCCGTCGGGATCTGGCGGCTCTGGAGGAGCTGGTGGGGGAGAAGACCGCCGTCTAAGCCGTTCGTCTCTTCTCGGGACAGTCTCAGGCTTGCCGCTGGTGCAAAACACCGTGCTCAGAACAGGCTTTCTGCGCAGGTATCGCGGTCTCATGCACCAATTTTCCAGGCTGCCGCTTTTGGGCTCCCCAAACGGCCTCCAACGCGCTAGCAGGAGAAACAGCCAAGGAAGTCTATGACCCGCGATCAGCTCCGCCTCCATCCTGCCTACCGCGCGCTCAGTCCCGACGAACAACGTGCGGTAGATGCACGGATCCAGGGCTACCACCTGGATGTTGTAGAGGTGGCGGCAGGTACCGGGCGCTGGGATCAGCTCGAAGCCAGCGATCTGCGGCGCTGGCTGGCCAACCGGCGGCCCTGGGCGGCGCTGAGCCTGCTTCCCGAATCCGCACGGGTGGAACAGCTCTTCCGGGCGCTGACACAAATCTCGCCCCACCCGCCCGAAGGGGCACGTCGCGACCAGCAGGTGGTTGACTTGCAGGAACTGGCACGTGCATTGGCCATTGCTGAGGCTCAGGAGGCGGCGGATGACCCGGTGCGGGACGAAGAACTGGCGGCACTGGACAGCCGCATCTCTGCACTTTCCACCGACAGAGAAAAGGTGTTTTCCACCCTGAAAGCGGAGAAACTGGGGGAGCTGGTAAAAGAGATCGAAGCCTGGCACCGGGGTCACCACGGTGTGCTCGGCGCTTTGGACGAGGCGGGGAAGGCCCTGGGAACCTTGGCCTTCAACCTGGAGCATGGTGGGCTCTTTGTGGCATCCGGCAAGCCGGAGCACGAGGGTCACTACAAAAATGGGGTCTGGAAGAACTGGACCGCCAACTACGAGGTGCGTCCGGAGCGCTGGGTGGAGCCGCGCACAGAAACCGAGCTGTCTGATACTGTACAAAACGCCAAAAACCTGCGGGTGGTGGGCGGCGGGCACTCTTTCAACGACGGCCCGCTTGGTGAGGAGACCATGGTGTCTCTGGACGCCATGAACCGGGTGCTTGCCCTGGATCCGCAGGCGCGCACCGCACGGGTACAAGCGGGGATTCGCCTACGGGATCTCAACAAGCTGATCTACAGCAAAGGTCTTGGTCTGCCGATGCTCGGCTCTACCGACGCCCAGAGTGTGGGCGGGCTGGTGGCCACCGACCTGCACGGTACCGGGCGTGACCACGGCTTCCTCTCCGAGCAGGTGCTGTCGTTGCGGGTGATGGACGCCGCAGGCCAGAGCCGCACCGTTCGCCGGGGAGATGACCTCTTTCATGCTGCCTTTGGCGCG